>CAYPGE010000115.1:0-21790 GCA_964409865.1 uncultured Pirellulaceae bacterium | reverse complement strand
CGCCACAACGACGTGAAGGTCATCGAAGACACCGCCCAAGCGATCGGCGCGGAGTATCGCGGGCGTCCCGCCGGTTCGATGGGCGACGTGGGCTGCATCAGCTTCTACCCGACGAAGAACCTCGGCGGTTGCGGCGACGGCGGCATGTTGGTCACCAGCGACGAGCCGTTGGCCGAGAAACTGCGCCGGCTGGCGGCCCACGGAATGAAGACGCGGTACTACCACAGCCTGGTCGGTGTCAACAGCCGGTTGGATTCGATTCAGGCCGCCGTATTGAACGTCAAACTGGCGCGGCTCGGAAGCTGGACGACCGACCGGCGGGCGAACGCACAGCGCTACCACGAACTGTTTTCCGCGCGGCAAATGGATCAGCGTCTGATCCTGCCCCGAGAGTTGCCCGGCCGATACCACGTCTGGAACCAGTACACGATCCGCGTACTGAACGGACATCGCGATGAATTAAGGGCCAAGCTGACGGAGTGCAAGGTCGGCTCGGAAATCTACTACCCCGTGCCGCTGCACTTGCAGGAATGCTTCCGCACGCTGGGCTACCGGCGCGGCAGCCTGCCCGTCACGGAGCGGATTTGCCAGGAAGCGTTGAGTCTGCCCATTTTCCCCGAATTGACCGCCGCCGAGCAAGACCGGGTTGTGGACGTCATTCACGATGCGCTGCTGAGTGAGCGGGCGGCGGCGTAGTCCTCTTTGCGGTCGGCTGCTGCCAAGCTGGTCGCACCTCCAAAAGCCCGGCTTTTCCGAGAAAGCCGGGCTTTTTCGTTCGCATGCGTTGGCTGCCTGGGAAGGCATGCCGGTTCTTCGAACCGTTTAGCGTACTTGCACGGCTCCGGCCACCGCGTACGATAGGAACTGGCAAGAAATGGTCCTTGGTACACACCCTCGGTTGGTTCGTCATGGCGCAAGATTTCGAGAAACTGGGCGTTTTCTACTTGGGCAAGAGTTATGACCTGCAGCAGGGGAAGACGCTGGATGACTGGCTGTTGTACGAATCCAAAGACCTGACCACGCACGCCGTGTGCGTCGGCATGACCGGCAGCGGCAAGACGGGGCTGTGTTTGGCGCTGTTGGAAGAGGCGGCCATCGACGGCATCCCGGCGATCGCCATCGATCCCAAGGGCGATCTGGGCAATCTGTTGCTGGCGTTCCCGGAGTTGAAGCCGGAGGATTTCCGGCCTTGGGTGGACCCGGCCGAGGCGACGCGGCAGGGAAAATCCCTGGACGAGTTCGCGGCGTGCGAGGCGGCCAAGTGGCGCGACGGGCTGGCGGCGTGGGGCGAAGACGCCGCGCGGGTCGCGACGTATCGGCAAGCCGCAGACATCGCCATTTACACGCCGGGCAGCAATGCCGGATTGCCCTTGACCGTGCTGCGGTCCTTCGATGCGCCGCCGCCGGCGGCGGTTCAGGACAACGATGCGTTCCGCGAACGGGTGACCTCCGCCGCTTCGGGCTTGCTGGCCTTGTTGGGCATCGACGCCGATCCGCTGCGCAGCCGCGAGCACATCTTGCTGGCCAACCTGTTCGACAAGTCCTGGCGGGACGGCGTCAGCCTGCAGATGGCCGACCTGATTCGGGGCATTCAGACGCCGCCGTTTGACAAGGTGGGCCTGCTGGACCTGGAGACCTTCTTCCCCAAGGCGGAACGGTTCAATTTGGCGATGAGCATCAACAACCTGCTGGCGTCGCCGGGGTTCTCGGGCTGGCTGGAAGGCGAGCCGCTGAACGTCGGGCGGCTGTTGTACACGGCGGAGGGCAAACCGCGGCTGTCGATCATCTCCATCGCCCACCTATCGGATGCCGAACGGATGTTCTTCGTGACGATTCTGCTGAACGAAGTCGTAGCCTGGATGCGGAGCCAGGCGGGGACATCCAGCCTGCGGGCCATCCTGTACATGGACGAAGTGTTCGGCTATTTCCCGCCCACGGCCAACCCGCCCACGAAGCTGCCGATGCTGACGCTGATGAAGCAAGCTCGGGCCTTTGGCTTGGGCGTCGTGCTGGCCACCCAGAACCCGGTGGACCTGGACTACAAGGGCCTGTCCAACGCCGGCACGTGGTTTTTGGGACGGCTGCAGACGGAGCGCGACAAGGCCCGCGTGCTGGAGGGCTTGGAGGGCGCGTCCGCCGCGGCGGGGCGGGGCTTTGACCGCGCGGCCATGGAGCAGATTCTCGCGGGCCTGGGAAGCCGCGTCTTCTTGATGAACAACGTCCACGACGACCAGCCGGCCATTTTCCAGACGCGCTGGGCGCTGTCCTATCTGCGGGGACCGCTGACGCGCCAGCAGATCCAGTCGCTGATGGCCCCGCGCAAGGCCGCGGCGGCACGGCCCGCGGAGGCGCCTGCGGCGGAAGTGGTGGCCGCGGCGGTCGTCCCGGCCGCCATGTCGCCGCCGGACGTTCCCGCAGCGGCAGTTGCCCCAGCCGGCCAGCCGGCTTCCCAGCGGCCGGTGGTGCCGCCGGACGTCAAGGAGTCCTTCCTCGCCGGCGGGAGTGCCCCTGCGGGCAAGCGGCTGGTGTACCGGCCGGGCCTGCTGGGCACGGCCCGCCTGCACTATGTCCACGCCAAGAGCGGCACGGACGTCTGGCAGAACGTCGCCTTGTGGGCCGCGCTGCAGGGCGGCGAAACCGGCGACGTCTGGGCGGCGGCGGAAGAATTGGCGGAGGGCGAGCCGGAACTCCAGGCCCAACCGGACGAAGGCGGCGCCTTTTCCGCCCTGCCGCCGGAGCTGGCCCGCGGCAAGAGCTACGCATCCTGGACCAAGACGCTGAAAGATCACGTGTATCAAGAACGCGCCTTGACTCTGCGGTCCTGCCCGGACCTGAACCTCTTCTCGCAGCCGGACGAAAGCGAAGGGGACTTCCGCATTCGGCTGCAGACGGCGGCTCGCGAGCGGCGGGACCAGGAGGTCGAGAAGCTGAAGAAACGCTACGAATCCAAGTTCGCGACGCTGGCCGACCAGAAGCTGCGCTCGCAACAGCGGGTCGATCGCGAGAAATCCCAGTATCGGCAGCACCAGATGCAGACGGTCATCTCGTTCGGCACTTCGATCCTAGGCGCCCTGTTCGGCCGGAAACTGACCAGTGTCACCAACGTCACACGGGCCGCCTCGGCGATGAAAGGCGTGGGCAAGAGCCTGGAGCAGCGCAGCGACATCGGCCGCGCGGAGGAAAGCACGGAGCAGATCGAGGAAAAGATCGCGAAGTTAGAAGCCGAATTCCAAGAAGAGGCGGCGCGAATCGAACACCAGTCGGCTGCGGACCGGTTGCCGGTGGACGCGGTCGCCGTGCGGCCACGGAAGACGGACATCGCCATCGGCACGGTTTGTCTGTTGTGGACGCCGTGGTACGTGGGACCAGACGGAATCGCTGAACGAGGGTTTTGACCATGTCGATTGAAATCGGTTGTACGGGCTGCGGTCAGACACTGCGCGTCGCCGACGAGCACGCCGGCAAGAAGGCTCGTTGTCCCGCTTGCGGAACCATCGTCCAGGTGCCGGAAGCCGGCCTGGGGGCGCCCCTGCAGCCGGCGCTGGAGAGTCCCTTTTCGGACCTGTCCCAGCCCGCCCCCGGCGTCAATCCGTTCGGCGAACGCCCCGAACAGGCACTGAATCCGTATGCCTCGCCCGGGGCTCCGCCCTTCAAACCGGCGACGTTCTCGCGGCCGCACCGCGGCGGCCTGATCCTGACCTTCGCGATCCTCGGCGTCTTGTGCTGCATGCCGTTCTGCATTGCCGCTTGGGTCATGGGCGCCACGGACCTGAAGGAAATCCGCGCGGGCCGGATGGATCCCAGCGGGCAAGGCATGACCCAGGCAGGCATGATCATCGGTATCGTCGGAACCGTGCTTGGCGCGATAGGGGCCGTCATCAACATCGCGATTATCGCCGCCAACGCGATTTGAGGTGCTCGCGAAGAGTATGGGACTCACGTATTTCAAACGTTTCCTGATGGAAATCGAGCTGTCCGATCGGCTTTTCGACGCGGCGCACCTGCCGCCCGGCTACCGGCTGCTAGCGTGGGACGAGTCGCTGCTCGAAGCGCACGCCGACGTCAAGTTCCGCTGTTTCCACGAAGAGATCGACGCCCACGTGTTCCCGTCGCTGGGCTACCCGGAAGGTTGCCGGCGGTTGATGCGGGACATCACCCAGGGCGAGGGCTTCCTGTCGCAAGCCACGTGGCTGCTGGCTTATACGAACCCCCTGAAGGGCCGCGTCGATTACTGCGGCACCATTCAAGGCATCCGCGACGGCAACGGCAAAGGCTCGGTGCAGAACTTCGGCATCGTACCGGCGTACCGCGGGCGGGGACTGGGAACGGTGCTGCTGCGGTGCAGCCTGGACGGGTTTCGCGAAGCGGGGGTCAGCCGCGTGACGCTCGAGGTGACCGCGAAAAACCAGGACGCCCAGCGGCTGTACCAGCGGCTGGGATTCCGTCTACTCAGGACGGTTTACAAGACAGCGGAGGTTGCGTACGCCTGACGGTTTGAGTACGCTCTGGACTTTCGCCGTACTCGATACGGACCCGGACCCTTGAGGACTAGTCTTTTTCACCTTGACTCAACCCATCTACACCCATCAATTTGAAAACGGTCTGGTGTTGGTCGCGGAGCCGATGGACTGGCTGGAATCGGCGGCGTTCTCGCTGCTGGTTGTGGCCGGTTGCAGCCGTGATCCGGCGGGCCGTCTGGGGCTGGCGAACCTGACCTGCGAGATGGCCCAGCGCGGCTGCGGTTCGCGCGACAGCCGCCAATTCGTCTCGGACTTGGAGTTGCTGGGCGCCGACACCTCGGCCTCGGTTTCCACCGTCCACTGCAGTTACGGCGGCGCCATGCCCGCGGAGAGTCTGCTGGAGACGTTGGCGATCTATGCCGATCTCGTGCGGCGTCCCCATTTGCCGCCGGATCAGTTGGACGACGCGCGCCAAGTGTGCATCCAGGAGATTCGCGCGATCGAGGACGAGCTGGCCCAGAAGGCTTTCCTGGAGCTGCGGCGACTGCAGTACGGCGACCCCTTCGGCCGGTCGTCGCCGGGCACGATCGAGGGCGTCGAGTCGGTCAGCGAGGCCGATTTGGCCCGGTTCTTTGCCGACACGTACCGTCCCAACGGCGCGATTCTGAGCGTGGCGGGCAAGTTTGATTGGCGCCGGCTGCTGGATCACGCCGGACGCCTGCTGGCCGATTGGATCGCCGGAGATGCGCCACCGTGGCAGGACACGCCTGCCGCCGAGCGGGTCGTACACTTGCCGCAGGAGTCCAGCCAGACGCACATCGGCATCGGCTATGCCAGCATACCTTACTCGCATCCCGACTATTACGAAGCGCGGGCCGCGATCGGCGTGTTGAGCGACGGCATGAGTTCGCGGCTGTTCACCGAAGTCCGCGAGAACCGCGGCTTGTGCTACGCCGTGCAGGCGAGTTGCCATTCGCTCCGGGATCGGGGCAGCGTGCTGTGCTATGCCGGGACCACCACCGAACGGGCGCAGGAGACCCTGGAAGTCGTCCTCGCCGAGTTGATCCGGCTGGGCCGGGGCATCGCCCAGGACGAGTTGGATCGCCTGAAGGCCAAACTCAAAAGCAGCCTGATCATGCAACAGGAGTCGAGTCCGTCGCGGAGCTACTCGATTGCCGCCGATTGGTACCACCTGGGCCGCGTGCAGACGGTGGACGAGGTCCGAGCGATCATCGACGGCTTGTCCTGCGACCGGATTAACGCCTACCTCGAATCCCATCCGCCGCGCGATTTCCGCCTGGTCACGCTCGGCGAGAAACCTCTGGAGCTGCCCGTTGGAATTTCGTAAAGAGACCTTGGATAACGGCCTGGAAGTGATCGCGGAATGCGCTCCGAACGCCTATTCGGCCGCGTTGGGCTTCTTCGTCAAGACCGGCTCGCGCGACGAGTCGGACGCCAACCACGGCGTCAGTCACTTTCTGGAGCACATGGCCTTCAAGGGCACCGCCACGCGCAGCACGGCGGATGTGAACCGCGAGCTGGACGAAATCGGCTCGCACTCCAACGCCTTCACCAGCGAAGAGCAGACGGTGTATTTTGCGGCGTTTCTGCCGGAGTACCACGATCGGGCGCTCGAACTGCTGAGCGACATCCTGCGGCCCGCGCTGCGGCAGGCGGATTTTGACACCGAAAAGCTGGTGATTTTGGAAGAGATCGCCAAGTACGAGGACACGCCGCCATTCGGCGCGCACGAAAAGTGCATGGCCGCCCATTTCGGCACGCATCCCCTGGGCCGCAGCGTGCAGGGGACAGCCGAGAGCGTCGGCCGACTGACCCGCGGCCAGATGATGGATTACTTCCGCCAGCGTTACAGCCCGCGGAACATCGTGCTGGTGGCCGCCGGAAACGTCGATTTCGCCCGCCTGGTGTCAGGGGCCCAGCAGTACTGCGGCGGGTGGGAACCGTTCGACGTCCGGCGGGAAACGCCGCGGGCGGGAGCGCACCGCAGCCTGGAGGTCTTTCACCAGCCGGTGGCGGTCCAGCAGTACGTCATCCAGATCACCAACGGTCCGGCGTTGGAGGACGAGGACCGTTACGCGGGCCGCCTGCTGGCCACCGTGTTGGGCGACGACAGCGGCAGCCGCATGTTTTGGGAACTGGTCGATTCGGGGCTTGCCGAATCCGCTTCGATGGGCGCTTGCGAATACCAAGGCGCGGGCATCCTGATGACGCATCTGGCCTGCGCCCCCGAGGACACGGCCGACAACTTCGCCCGCCTGCAGGAAATCCTGGCGGAAGCCGAGGCCGACGGGCTGACGGAGGCGGAGTTGACGCAGGCCAAGAGCAAGATCCGCTCGTACATCGTGCTGCAGAGCGAGCGGCCGGTCAATCGCTTGTTCGCCGTCGGCGGCAACTGGATCGCGCGCCGCCAGTATCGCACGGTGCGCGAGACGATCGCCAGCTACGAGCGCGTGACTTGCGACGACGTGGCCGCCGTGCTGCGGAAATACCCGGTCACCGTCAACACCACCGTGGCCGTCGGACCGCTGCGCGACGCGGACCAGATCCTGGCGGCGACGGGCGGGAACGAATCTGAATCGGGAATACTGAATCGGCAATACTGAATCGGGAATCGGGAATCGTGAATCGTGAATCGGGAGCAGGGAACGTGCGTCGCAATTGCCCGAGGGCTCATTCAGAATTCCGTATTCGCTATTCAGTATTCACTGTTCTTTCGCGAGTGTGGCCGAGGCGCCACGCAGCCCCTTGGGCTGCGGCCTGCCTCCGGCGGCCTCTTTTCGCCGCACACTTTGCCGGACCGTTGTCTTGCGAACTCGTCCGCCGGTACAGTCTAACATCTGCCAAAAACCGGGCGCCGTTTTTTTGCCCGGTCACGTCCCGGCGGCTATGTAGTTACAGTGTTGGTTGACGTGAGTAGGGTGAAGAAAAGGGAACTCAGAACACCAGCTGTCGTGCGACAAGGGAGGGCTGTCATGCAAACACCACCGGGCATCGAACGATGAGGAGCGGGCGGACGGACGCTCCTCGATGGCGACGAACCTTCGTGTTGTTGAATGAAGGGAAAGCGGCAACGTGACGGGAAACTGAAGTCCTTTACAGCAAGAGGAGATTTTTTCCAAGACGCTTTGGTGTTGGTCGATTCCTGACTTTCCTCAGTCTCCATTGAACAGCAGAAGAGAAGGCGGTCGCCGCCGATACCAGGCGGCGACGGAACGGAATGGCCAAGACGGTTGCGTTTCGGACTGCGGCTCGACGTAAAGACAACGACGCATGCAGCGCAGCATGGAGAGACGATGAAGGTCCCCCGGTTTCCTGAGAAACCGAGGTGCTTCTGACGGCAAACGATGAGACTCAACCGCTGCCCACGCACGCGCGTCATGCCCTGAGGGGCCACACAGACCGGGCCGGAAGCGACGCGTCGCAACCTTCGGTTCCATTCTCACTCAGATTCGCAAAACGCAAGACCCTCTTCGCCCCGCTGGCGTCGAGGGTCTTTTTTTGTGATTGGAGGATGGTCGCGCGCAGTTTCGATGGCTTGGTACTACTAGTCCGCGATTTGCTGCTGGCCGAGCAAGATCGGCCGGGAGGACTGAATAGCGAATACTGAAGGGCGAAGGGAGAATGCTCTGATGTGAACGCATTCTGCGATCCCTGTTCTTTATTCAGTATTCACTATTCGTTCGCCTTCAGCTTGCCGCAGACGACCAAGGCCCCTTACTTCCGCCGCAGCGTGAAACTCGTGTAGTGCAAGCCCGTTTCGTCGTCCGTCAGCAGGCTGCCGCTGGGCGCCAGGTAACGGGCCAGAACGGCAAACGGCGGCAGGGGATGATCGCGAAGCGCGTCGTTGACGGCGCGGAAGAAGCGATTGTTCTCGGCCCCTTGCGAGAGCCGCTGCCGCGTCGTCTCGGCGTTGGCGATTTCATACCACAGCCGCAGGGCCTCTTCGGGACGATCAAACGCGATCAGGCTGGCACGTTCGCCGCCCGGTTGTCTGCGGATCTTGCTGGCGACCAGGCGGAATTCCAGCTGATCCGCCAGCGACTGGCTGGCGTTGCTCTTGGCCACGATCGCCTGCTTCAGCAGATCCAGGGCGTCGGTCACCAGCAAGTAGTCGTCGACGATCGCGACGGCCGGGTCGGGCTGCCGAATCAGCGGTTGATTCGGCGCCTGCTTGGCCCTCGGTTTTCTCGCCGGGGCTCGGTAGATCGTCACGCCGGCGAACGTATCCTGGCTCATCTGCGGCCCCGCCTTGGCGATCACGGTTTCCAGCGTCTTCTCGAAGGCTTTCGCATCCTTCAGTTGGACGCCCAACAGGTTCGCACGGCTGTTCAAGCGCGCGGGCCGGACCATCGCGTTGACCAGCGTCACGCGCCCGGCCAGGGCCTCCACCACGTCCTTGCGGAAGTCGATCCCCAAACGGTTCGTCACTTCGCGCTCGAAGGACGAAACCAACGCCCCTTCGCCGCGGATCTTGTCGTACAAGGCAGCGAAACTGGTATACGTCTTGCCGAGGTCCCAATTCACGGTCATATAGCTGGCTGCATCCGCCGGCACCCAGTTTTCCGGCGCGGTGTCGCCCGCGCGCGGGGCAATCAGCTCCAGTACCCCTTGGCGGGGACTGGCCAGCAACAGATGGAATTGCGTCACCGCGTCGAATTCCTCGGTGGCGAACGTCATGCTGCCGCCGGCGCCCTGGACCCCGTTCAGGCCCAGGGCGGGAAACAGGGCCACGAGCGTCTGAGCGCCGGCGTTGCCCCGCGACGCACGGCTGAACAGCGTCACCGGATCGATGAAGAACTCGACCTGTGGCGGCTGGTCTTCCGTCCCGGCGCAGCGGCGCATGACCGCTGCAAAGTCCGGTTTGTCGGCCAGCGGCCGGACTCCCTCCGTCTTCTTTCCGCTCCAAACGTTCAACATCCACTTGGCCACTTCCAAATCGCTGGTGACCAGGACCACGTTGTCTCGGACGGCGAAGACCAATTGTCGCGTTTCGTCGCTGGGGAAGTCAAAGACCGTCAGCTTGACGTCGCCCAAATCTTCTTGGGATATCTTGGCCCCCTCGTCCTCGATTCCTTGGCTGATTCGGTCCAGGAGTTTCTCCACAATCGGCAGCCGTTGGCCGACATCCACCAAAAACACGATCGCCGGGCGGCTCTGTTCCGGGGTGACGACCGCCAAGCACATTTCGCCCTGGGGAATCGACAGCAAGTCGTCCAGCGAGGCCCCGATCTGCTCCTCGGCACGCTTGAACGCTTCGATGGCCGAACCGTACAGTTGCGAGACAAACGGCTTCATCGCCGGGTCCTGCGTGATCCGGCCGATCGCCGTCTCCTTGAACTTGGCCACCGTCTCCGCCGTAACAGGAAAACGCACGTACAAGACGGTGTTTTCCGGCAGCAGATGAGCCGCATCGGGACGGTCCGCGGCGGCTGCCAGGGGGGGCATCAGAAACAGGATCGTTGCTGCCAAGGGCAGCCAGCGGGTCACAACGCGAGAGCGGATGCAGGTCATCGTATAGCTCCTAGGTTCCAAGCGAAAAAGTGCGGCGGCCAGCGGTCGCCCGTGTTCGTATCACTGACGTTCGATTTCTGTGTTTCTTGCGAGCATTTTGGAGTGCGGCGTCTTGTCGCCGTTTTGGCCCGATGGCGACACAACGACCGTCGCTTTGTGTTCTGGTGCGTTGCTTTGTCTCCTGAACCCAATCGGCGGCACGCTGTCGGCCGCAGTCCAAAGCGGTGACAAGGCACCGCACTCCAAAATTCGCACCGCACTCCAAGACTCGGTTGCGGAGGCTGCCCGCATTCGTTGACCGCACGCAGTACAATACCGCCGAGCGGGGCGTTAAGTTTTCCCAAACACGGAAAATGGGGCAAAACTGCCGGCGGCGTAAGGCTTGCGGTTCAAACCAAACATTCGGCCTTGACTGGCCCTTCTTGGCGGATTTGTGTAGAATATCCGTCAGGGTCGAGGCACGGGCCTGATGATGATGATTGATGGCCTGGCCGTCGGCGTCCTTTGCCCGGATCCGATGGCGGGAGGCCCGCGTCCGGCAGTCTAAAGGAGCACGAACATGGCGAGCAAGTGGAATCAACTTCTACCGCTGGCAGTGACCTTCACGCTCTGCGTTCTTCTGCCGCGTTGGCTTGCGGCGGCGGATTCCAATACCAATACTACTAATAACCAGACGACGAATGCAACGACGAGTGGCGACACAGGCACCGCCGGCCAGATCACGGGCAGCGAGCGGTTCTTGCGAGAAAACCGCGAAGCGGGGCAGATGGTGGGGGGAGACGTGCAGGGCGTTGGCAACCTGCGCGGCCAGACAGATGGCGGGAGCCAGAGCACCAGCAGCATGTTCGGCGGCCAAAGCGGCTACAGCACCCGGAGCATGATGAGCAACCTGATGAACTCCGGGATGTTCGGTTCCTCGCGGCAGCAGCAGCGGCAGCAGCTGCGCGTGCCGCTGCGAATTGGTCCCAACAGCTTCCCCTTTTCCTCCGCGACGCCCGCGGTGGCTACCGGACCCAACCTGCGGGTGCAGAATCGGCTGGCACGGCTGCCTCCACTGAAGGACCGGGGTTCTGTACAGGTGGAGATGGAAGGTCAAGTTGCGGTTCTGCGTGGCGCGGTAACGTCGCAGCACGAACGGGACTTGGTCGCGCGATTGGTGCTCCTGGAACCCGGGATCGCGGACGTACGAAACGAGTTGCAGGTGGGTTCGGCGACGCCGAACCCGGTGCCGAAGTCGTCCCCGAAGCCATAGTGTACTCGTCGTGCCTCGGCGTCCCGCTCGCCATCGCAGCGTCGGGCGAACTCGCGTTCAACGCCGCCGCTGGCCCGGACGGGGGCGGAGCGTTTCTTTGCTGGATCAGTCGCTGGGTCATGGTCATCGGCAACTGGATCGTGGTCGAACGCAGCTGAGTTTGGTTGTTGCCGTTGGGCTCATAGGTGTGCACTTTTTGCCAGCTGTCGCGCGAGGCTGCCACGCTGGGGGCCTCGCCTGCGTACGACGTCGGACGGACGCCTTGCGGATACTGGGATGACAGCGGCGTGAAATAGCCTTGGGGCGTTGGCTCAGGGTTCTCGGGCGCTTTGCCGGGCAGCACGTTGACCGATTGTTCGCCCATCACGACTTGACCGCTCGTCGCGGTGAACACGGGCATGAGGCTAATCGACTTGCGGACGCCACCCACTTGGTCCCAGGGAATCCAAATGCTGTAGGAGGCGCCCAGTTGCGTGGCCGAGTAGTGCTGGGTGAATTGCTCAGGAGTAAAAACGAACTTGCGGCTGGGAGTCTGGGACGGCCTGCCGTCCTGCGAATCATCGTAGGCATAGACGACCAGTTGCCCCTCGACGGGCACCGTCTTGTCCTGGACGTTGTAGAAGTACAGCCGGCCGCCGAAACCGCGCGTCGGCTGCTGTCCCGGCTGCGTGTACATCGCCTCGGACCAGATCGCGATCAATCGCGCCGGAGTCTCGTACTCGCTCTCCTTGATTCTCTCATCCTTGCCGGTGATCGCCAGTTGGTCAGACACCTTGCGCAGGCCGGTGGATTCCATGCTCTGGCAGCCGGCCAGGAACGCAAGCACCAACGCGGGTAACGTGTGTCGGAATGTCATAGCAGTCGTCCTTGACTTGCATTGAATCCTGATTCCCGATGGTTGAAGAGCGCGGGCACGGCCAACAAGTAGGCCGTGCCACACAAGTCCTCCGCGCGCCTAGGGGCCCTGCGGCAAGCGACGGGCGGGAGTGTAAGGATCAGCGCCTCCTGCGGGCTGCGCCGGCGGCGGCTGACCGGTGCCATCGTAACGCAGCATCGCTGCGGGGTATCCCGTCGCGGGCGGCCACGGTTGATAGCCGGTATTGGAAACCGGTTGCGGGGCCGGGGCGGCCGGGGCCGGCGGTGGCGACGTTTCGAGTTCGGTCGGCGGACGGACTGGGGCAGGCTCCGGAGCCGGCAGCATCGGCTGGACCTGACCGTCGCCTGGCGGCAGTTCCGCCGGAACCGGATCGATCCCCGTCGGGTTTGCGTCCGGGAAGATCGTCGGCACGTCGGTTTGACAGCCGCACCAGTCGCCCGGACGGGCGGACAACCCCACGTCGCCGTAGATCGAGACGACGTCCGCCAGGCACCAACTCATTCGCTCCGACTCGGCCAGCTTGATGCGGTCCAAGTCTTCGTTGTCACGAATGATGTGCGGCGTCAAGATGATGAGCAGTTCCTTGCGAGTCTCGTTTTCCTGCGTGAACTGAAACAGGGGGCCAACCACCGGCACGTCCGACAGGAAGGGGATTCCCCGCACGATGTTCGCTTTGGTCGTTTGAATCAGACCGGCAAAAACAGTCGTCTGCCCGCTTCGGGCGCTGATCGTCGTCGTCGCCTGGGCCTTGTTGATGTTGTACTGGGTAAACGTTCCCCCGCCGACGCCCCCCGTCGGCAATTCCACGCCTTCGGTCGTGCTCAACTCGGACTTCGAGGCGTCGACTTCCATCACGATCAGCCCCTCCGGCGTGATCTGCGGCGTCACCCCGACGATGAGACCGGTCTCGACGTCCTCGATGTCCTGTTGCGAGTTGTTGTTGTTCAGCGTGGTTCCGGCCAAACGCGAGACCGTCGCTCCAACGCTGATGTAGGCGGGCTGTTTGTCCAGTGTGGTCACCGTGGGGCGGCTCAGCACCTGGGCGCGTCCCTCTTCCTCCAAAGCCCGAATCAGCGCCGATACGGCGTCGCTGCTGGCCGCCAAAACCAGACCACCGTAGCCTAACTGGCTCACCCGCCCAAGGCCGAAGCTGGTGAGACTCTGGCCAAGGACATTGTTCTGATTGGAAGTCGACGTGTCACCGAGCGGCAGGTTGTTAAAATTATAGCCCGGGCTGCTGCCGTACGCACTTGTGCTGGCCGGGTTGACGTACGAGCGGTCGAACAGCAGCGAGTCCTGCAGCCCCCACTCGGCCCCGAACTCGAAGTCCTTGCTCAGCACCACCTCCGCGATCATCACGTCGATCTTGATCAACGGAGGCTTGCGATCGAGCGATTCCACCACGTGCTTCACTTCGTCAAACAGTTCCGGAGCTGCGCTGATGATGATCGAGTTGCTGATCGCTTCCGGCACCACGATGATGCGGCGGTTCCATTGGATGTCCGGGCTTTCCGGCGAGATCTGCAGCTGCTGCGAGAACAGCGTCGTGCGTTGCGTGATCCACTGGTTCAGGGCGGTGGAGGCGTCGTCCGCCGAGACGTTGGCCAGCCAGTAGACCATCGTCCTGTGCTCCCGCAGGCTCTGCTCGTCCAACCGCATCAAAATCGCCTCGACGACGCCCAGATCGCCCTCGGAGCCGGTGGCAATGATGCTGTTGGTGCGCTGGTCCACGCCGAAACGGACGGGGACCAGCGTGCTTTCGCCGCTGGCGGCCGCCGACTGCATGCCCGAAGCGAGAAATGGGCTGACCGTCCCCTGGCCGAACAGCGTGCCGCCGGTGGTTTGCGTCGTGGTTTGCTGGCCCAGCAACTGGGTCAGCATGGTGGACAACCTGGTCGCGTCGCCGTTGACGATCGTAAACACCTTGATTTGGGCCGACGCGTTCGGCAGACGGTCCAGTTCGTTGATCAGGGCCTCGATCAGTCCCATGCTCTTGGCCGGCGCCGTGACGACCAAGGCGTTGCTGTTGGTGTCCACGGTGATCCGCACGTCGGCCAACAGCCCTGATTCCAGGACCTTGCCGCCCTTGGCGTCGACGGTCATAAAGGAGAGGATCGCCGAGCGGATCCGCGCCCGCTCTTCCTGCTGGCCGAACGTCTGGCCGACGCCGAAGGTTCCGGTCCGGGTGGCGCCCAGCGGCACGCGGCTGCCGACCAGTTGCCAGTTCAGCGCGTCCTGCAGCACGGGGCCGATGTCGCTGGCCAGCGCGTTCTTGAGCCGGAAGATCTTCAACTCGTTGGCTGCCGCGGCGGATTCGATGTCCAGTTTGGCGATCATCCGCCGGACTTCTTCCATGTCCGTCGGGCTGGCTTGCACGATCAGCGAATTGGTGCGGTAGTCAGCCACCACGTTGACGCGCGTTCCCAAGCCCGGACGGGCGGTGCCGGTCGTAGCCGCCGCGGTTTGCTGCTGGGTCGTCTGACCCAGCTTGTCCACAAAAAAGCTCTGAATCGTCTCCTGGGCGTCGTTCGCGGAAATGTGCTTCAACGGAAAGACCTCGAACTGGGCCTCCGGCTTGGACGGCTGATCTAGCTTGGCGATCAACTCCTTGACCTTTTCCACGCTTTCCGGCCGGCCGATCAGCATGATCGCGTTCGGCTTGACCAGCGCCTGAATGTTGACTCGGCCCTGACGCGTGGACAGGATGTCGTTATAGACGGTGGTGATCAACGTGGTCAGCACCTGGCAGCCTACGTGTTGCACCTGGACAATCTCGATCGCCGGCTCCGTTTCGGCGCTGGAACTTTCAATATCGGCGATGATCTTCTTGACGCGTTCCACGTCGCGTTTGTGGCCGCGGATGACCATCGCGTCCAAGCCCTCGATGTACTCGATCTGCACCGGGCCGATC
This sequence comes from uncultured Pirellulaceae bacterium, assembly GCA_964409865.1. Taxonomy (GTDB): domain Bacteria; phylum Planctomycetota; class Planctomycetia; order Pirellulales; family Pirellulaceae; genus Anammoximicrobium. Next base: position 6,758 of record CAYPGE010000115.1, on the reverse strand, counting down.
AAGCCGCCCTCGTCTGCCAGCGCGGCGGCCTCGGCAGCCGCGGCCGCGTCTGCGGGCGCCGCAGCGGCCGGGGTTGCAGCCGCCGGCGGCGGGGCGGCGGGGGCCGGAGAGGCCGCCGCTGCTGCCGCCTCCTGCGGGGCCGCCGTCGAAGCGAGCTGGGCTGTCGGAAGGTCGGCGCCGGTGAGGCCCGTTTGCATCAGAATCACCGCCCGCTGCACTTTCTGTGGATCGGCGCGGTCGAGTTGCACCATGTCGGTCTGCTGGTCGCCGGCATCCTGGCGGCGATCCAGCGCTTGAACCACGCGCTGCCACATCCGCACGGAATCGGCCGTCCCCAGATAAGAGACGGAATTCTCTTGGCGATTTACCTGCAGGACGGGCTGCAAGCCCGCTGCAGAGGCCACGCTGAACACCGCCGCTTGGCCATCGCTGGTGGCGGCCCGCGTCACACGCCCTCCCAACAGCCGGATCAGGCTGTCTTCCAAGTCGCGCGACGAGATGTGCTGCAGCTTCGCGCCGCGCAGGGCCGGATCCGAGGAGGACACCGGCGACGGCTTTCCCGGCGTGGCGGACGACTGCAATGCTTGCGCAATTCGGCTCTGGGTTTCTTCCGCCGCGACGACCAGCAGCTGAGAGGTCCGCGGGTCGCCGGCGATGCGCGCGCCCGTGGCCGGCGGAAACTTCTGTCGCAACTCGTCCAACGCCCGCTCGAGCTGACCCGCTTCGACCTGGTAGCTGCGGACCACGGAGGGCATCGCAACTGCCTGCGGCGAGCGCGGCTTGGCAGGCGTCCGGTCCATCGCTGCGATCAATTCCGCGGACAACCGCTGAGCGTCATCGTCGCCTCGGACCAGAATTCGGTTTGCGCTGCGGTCCACGACAATCTCGAAACGGGAACCTTGGCCTGACAGCATGTTGTCGAGTTGCGGGACGATGTCGGCCGCTTGCGCGCGTTGCAGACGGTAGGCTCGGAAACCAGGCGGCGTGGTGTCCTGGGCGGATAGAAGCCAAGCGAATCCCGCCAACGTGGCCACCACTCCGGCAAACAAGGTCACTCGGCGAACGGAGAGCAGTCTGATTCGTGCTATCATGACAGTCGTGTCCTTCGGGCCGCCACGCCCCGCGTGACAATTTCAGTCTTCCCAACCCACTGTGGATTCCGTCGGGCGGCCCGCAGCCGATTGCAGTGCTAGCCGCTTGCCGGCCACGGTGCCCGGCAAAATCCGCACATCCAGAAAAATCGGCATAACTTGACACCGTCCTGAGAAGAAGTTGCTCGCGGGCCGCGAAATGCCGGCGCCCGGACGAATTCGCCACGGCGCGTTGTGCGGAAGCGGTACCTGATTTTTCACAATCTTGCGGTGCAAGGCGAAAAAGACTCAAGTTCGCCGCGTTTCGATCTTTTTCAGATGGGCGCGTTTCGTTAAGATCCCGCCGCTTTTTCGGGTGCCAGGGGCCTCTTTGTTCCGCATGCCCGTCAGGCCGGCGGGTCCCTTGGCAGTCTTGGGTGCAGGCGTACTGCGTAACGTCGTTTTGGGAATAGGGGACTCCGACATGAAGCTGTTGTTCAGCAAAAGATTGCGGTTGGTCGTCGTCACCGCTTCCATGCTTCTACTGCCGTTGCAGCAGTTGCTGGCAGCCAATCCTCAAGTGGTCAACAACGCCGGGCAACCGGCAGCCGTGCAGCCGCCAGTGATCCGAGACGTCGCCTTGCAGGCTGGCGGGGCGATCCGCGGCCAGGTGGTCGACGCCCAGGGGAATCCGTGCGCTCAAATTCCATTACAGATCGTTCGAACTTCGGATTCGGCGACCGTGGCCATGGCCCAGACGGACGCTCAAGGCCGGTTCGCCGTCAGCGCGCTGACGGGCGGAGTTTATCGCCTCCAGACGCCGGCGGGCGCTGCGGTCTATCGGCTGTGGGCCCCCAACACGGCCCCGCCGTCGGCCGTTGCTTCAGCCTTGATTGTCCAGGGCGATCCAACGATGCGTGGCAACCTGGGCAACATCGGCTGGTTCGGCTGGACGCTGATCGGGTTGGGCATCGCGGCAGCCATCGCCTTGCCGTTGGCGCTGGACGACGACGACGACGCCAGCTGATGCGGAGCGCGTCTGTCAGGCCGGGAAGGCGGGTGCGCCCAAACAAGGCGTCCAAGTGTTCGCTCCTGTGGAGGGAATTGGCGAGGGTGAGGCCATGAGAAAACGACTGCGTATGGTCCGGATGACGATCGTCAGCCTGACATGTCTGGCATGGCTGCTGCCGCCGGGCGTGGTGCGTGCCTCGCCGCCGGCCGGCGGCAGGGAAGCTGCGGCGGTTGTCGATGTTCGTCTCGACGAACGAGGCGCGCTGCGCGGGACCCTGATCGACGTGGGCGGGCAACCGCTGGCGGCTCAGCCGGTGGTGTTGCAGCAGACCGGCGGTGCGACGGGCAGCACGGAAACCGACGCCACGGGCGGCTTTGTGCTCCGTGGCATCAGCGGCGGCATCCATCGTCTCATCGTGGGCGATCGCAGCGTGATCTGCCGCGTTTGGACGCATGCGGCCGCGCCACCGGCCGCGACCGATCAGCTGACCGTGGTGGCCGGATCGCCGCTGGTGCGCGGCCAGCAACCGTTCAGCGCGATCTTCACCAATCCGCTGTTCATCGGCCTGGTCATTGCGGCTGCCATTGCCATTCCCATCGCGGTCCACAATGCTCAGGATGACAATCCGCCCGGAAGTTGACCGGGCTCTCTGGCGTCGGTTTTCCCCTTTCTCCGGTTTCACTCCCCTGCGAGCCGATGTCGCAAGACAAATCCTTCGGATCGAGCGTACTTTCCCGGCGGGTTGCGCCCAGCGCTGGCAGCGCTCGGTGGCTTGCTGCCGCCGGGGGCCGTCGAGAATGTCCGGAAAGCGAGGGGGGTGTCATTGACGGTCGAGTCTTCCAGGCCGCCATGGCCGGACCCGGTTGGCTGCTGATCGCTGCGCTGGGTGTGCTGTGCGGCTGTCAGAACGCGACCTTCCAGGCCAGCAAGCTGCCGCCCGAGTACGCGGCGGTGCGCAGCCAGGCGACGCGCAAGATCGACTTGTCCAGCCTGGCGCGGGATGCGGCGCGCAGCGAGGCGATCTATCCGGGCGACGTGCTGGAAGTCACGATTGCCACGGGGCTGGAGGAAAAAAGTCCGGAAAGCTGGCCGCTGCGCGTGTCCGACGCGGGCGACATCGACGTTCCGTTGGTGGGCAGCGTCCGCGTCGCCGGCTTGTTGCTGCCCGACGCCGAACAATTGGTCCGGCACGAGTGCGTCGCGCGCCGGCTGTACCGCGACCCGCTCGTTTCCGTCCTGCTGCGGAACCGCAAAACCATCCGCGTGACCATCGTCGGCGCGGTGGAAAAACCCGGCGTGTACGAATTGCCGGCCGTCAGCAGCGACTTGCTGGCAGCCCTGATCGCGGCCGGCGGACTGAGCAAACAAGCGTCCACCATCGTGGAAATCCGCAACATGGGCGACGCGCACGTGCTGCCGGGGGCCAGCGGCGGAGAGCGGCGGACCGTGGCCCAGGCCGGGGCGGTGCGCGTCGATCTGCTCGCCGCCGGTCAGGGACTCAGTCCCGATTATCGGATCGACGACGGTTCGGTGATCATGGTCCGTGAAGAGGAGCCCAAGACGATTCAAGTGATCGGCCTGGTGCGCAAGCCCGACCAGTTGGAGATCGAACCGGGCAAAGAGGTGCGGTTGCTGGATGCCATCGCTATGGCCGGCGGCCTGACGCTGGAACTGGCCGACAAAGTGCACGTGATCCGCAACCTGGAAAATGATGGCACGCCGGTGGTGATTGCGGCGTCCGTTCGCGAGGCAAAACGTGGCGGTCCGGGCAATCTGCTGTTGGCGCCCGGCGATGTCGTCAGCGTCGAGGAGACGCCTTTAACGTTCACCGTCGCCACGATTCAGGACTTCGTACGATTCGGTTTCTCGGCGGCCATCCCCGGCTTTTGATCCCGCTGGACCCTGGAACATGACCCACGAGAGCCCACCCGCAACCGACGACTTCGCCCCGCCTTCCTCGGCGGAGAGCATCCTGGCGGTCATGCGCTTTGTCCGCGTGATCTGGCATCGCGGCACGTACGTGGTCAGTGCCCTGGTCGTGGCCGGCCTGCTGGGCGGGCTGTACTACTTCACCGCCGAACGCATCTATCAAGCCACGGCCCAGCTGCTGATCCTGCAAACCGGCCCCGAGATGATGTCGCCCACGATGGCCGGAGCGACCAACCGCGAAGCCCTGATCCCGACCTACGAGCGGCTGTTCGGCAGCACCGTTGTCTTGGAGGGGGCGATCCGCGAGTTGCTCAAAGCGCCGCCCCAGATGCGCGTCGATTTTGCCAAGGTGCCGCGCGACAAATGGCTGGACGTGCTCCGCAGGAACTTGACCGCCAGCGCCGTCCGCCGCACGAATGTCATCGAAGTCAGCTACCGCTCGCAACAGCCCAAGGCCGCGGAAGCGGTCGTGCAAGCCGTGGTCGATTCCTACCTGGAGTTCATGGAAAGCAATCACAAGAACGTCTCGGCCGAGATCGTGCAGATTCTCGAAAAGGAACGCGCCGAGATCTCCGGCCAACTGGACAAGCGGCAGCGCGACTTGATCGACGTCCAGAAGAAAGTCCGGGACCTGGGCATTTCCGGCAAGCAGGACGTGGTCCACCCCGCCGTGCAACGCGTCATCCGCTTGAACGAAGCCTTGGTCAAGGTGCAGCAGGACCGCCTGCAGTTGGAGGCGTCGTTGGCCGCCATCGGAACCGCCGTCCGTGAGGGCGCCGACCTGCGGCAGCACATGAACGACGTCGAGCCGCTGGTCGGGCGGGAAATGATGCTCAGCGCCATGGGCCTGAACACGCAAGACGCCGAAGCCCGCGCCACGATCGAACGCCGGCTGATGGAAGACCACGCCAAACTGCAGACGCTGCTGCAGCACTACGGCGACGCGCATCCCAAGGTCCTCGAAGTCGTGCAATCCATCCGCGGCTCCGAGGAGTACCTGCGGAATTACCAGGCCGTGGCCGAACGGCGGCTGTCGGGCCTGGACGACCGGCGTCTGGGCCCGATGCTGATCGCGATGGTCCAGGAGCGACTGGCCAACCTCTGGGAGCACGAGAACAAACTGGGCCGCCAGTACGCCCAGGCGGAGGAGGAGGCGGTCCAGTTGAACGATCGAATGGCCGAGTTGCGGATGGTCGAGCACGACTTGACGCGGCTCCGCAATCTGCACGACGCCCTGCTGACGAGAATCAACAATATCGATATCGGCAAGGACCAATCGGACCTGCGCGTGGCCGTCGTCAGCGAACCCCAGGCGTCCCAGCGGCCGGTGTCGCCGCGATTGTCGCTGGTGGGCATGATGTGCCTGCTGGGCGGGATGGGCGTAGGGGTGGGCCTGGTCTACGTGCTGGACGTGCTGGACGACCGTTTCCGCTCGCCGGAGGAGTTGCAGGAGCAGTTGCGTGTGCCCGTGCTGGCGATGATCCGCGAATTGTCCCTGCCCGATGCGACGGGACTGGAAGGCATCCAAGTCCACGTCGCGCCGGAATCCGTCGAAAGCGAGGCGTTCCGCACGCTGCGGACCACGTTGGCTTTCTCGGGACAGGATATGGAGCGAATTGCGGTCACCAGCACGGAGCCCGGCGACGGCAAAACCACGGTCATTGCCAACCTGGCGGCCTCCTGCGCCCACGCGGGAAAACGCACGCTGTTGGTGGACTGCGACCTGCGGCGTCCGGGGCTGACCAAACTGTTCGAGATGCGCGGCCTGGGCGGTGTCTCCGAAATCCTCCGTGGAGACGAGGACATCGCGGCCATGTGCCAGCCACGGGTCCAAGCGACCGGCATCGACGGACTGGACATCCTCCCCTGTGGCCCCAAACCCTCGAACCCCGCGGAACTGCTCAGCGGCCCGCGACTGTCCGACTTGCTGGCCTGGGCCGAAACGCACTACGACCAGGTCCTGGTGGATTGCCCGCCGATCCTGGCCGCCAGCGATGCCGCCATCGTGGGCCGCTTGACGGACAGCTTGATCCTGGTCGTGCAGCCGGAGAAGAACCATCGGCGGCTGGTGCTGCGGGCCGTCGCCGGCTTGGCCGCCATCGGCGTGCACGTCGGCGGCGTCGTGGCCAACAGGATCAGCACGGAGAAGAACGCCGGCTACTACGGCTACAGCGGCTACGGCTATGGCTACGGCTACGGCTACGGCTATGGTGAGACACACGGAGACGAGGAACCTCGAAAGAGCGCGACGGATTCGCTGAGACTGCACGTGGACGGTGCCGGGACGGACCAAGAGCCGGAAAAGCAAGCCGATGCCCCGACCCAGAAAGTGCGGCGCAGCGCCCGCGTCAAGCCCCGCCGAGCGGCGTGAGGCGAGCGGCCGGAAAGAAGCACACGCTCAGAACTGAGCTGGCTTTCTCCGGGCCCCCTGCGGCGGCCGGGCGGATGCCAGAATCCCCAGCGACAGCAGAAACGCCGGGCCCCCGATGCACAGCAGCGTCACGGAAAAAGGGTCCCAGGTGAACTCCAGCGTGCTGTTGTCCTGAACCGCCACCGCCGCCACGGCCACGGCGTTGTTGACCGCGTGACAAAGGATGGCAGGCCACACGGAACCCGCGCGCCACGCGACGGTTCCCAGCCAGACGCCCAACGGGATCACGCCCAGGACGTGAATCGGATCGAGATGGGCTGCCGAGAAGATCAGCGCACTTGCCCCCACCGCCAACAGCGGCGGCCAACGCTGCAAC
>CAYPGE010000114.1:10446-21806 GCA_964409865.1 uncultured Pirellulaceae bacterium | reverse complement strand
CCTGCAACGCTAGGGGGCCGAATTGGGCCGCCTCGGTACGTCCGTACAGTTCTTTGACGAATTGGGCCGCCTGCAAAATGCAGCCCACTTCCGTCGTCACTTTGCCGTTCTTGCGGTAGTACTTGACGGCGTGCCTTTTGTACGCTGCAAACAGTTCGACGACCGTCAAACCGGCTTCCGGCTCTGGAATGGTCCGCTCGTTTTCGAGCCATTCCGCGATAACCCTATCGTATTCGCGGTGACTGGCTTTTGTGCCGTGGGGGCCGAGATAAACGTCTTTGCCCCCAAGGGTTACGATGGCTTGACCGCTTGCCCGGTGCTTGCGGTATCTGGGTACAGAATTGGACAGTCTAGGCATGGTTGAGACTCCGTTGGGAAAACCCTTACGGCGCATGCCGTTTTGGCGTTTTCGAGAACGGGCCGCACTGCCCAGCAACGGGAAAGAATCCCGTTGCAAATCGGGAAGGGTCAAAGCTTTGCGGCAACGTTTCGAGCCAAAACGGTATGTACCGTTTTGCGCTTCCGAAAACGGGCCGCACTGCCGACCGCCGGCAGGGAACTAAGTACAAGCTCAGGCTAGTTTTAGGAAAAGTCGGGGTGGGGAGATTCGAACTCCCGACCTCTTGCACCCCAAGCAAGCGCGCTAATCCAGGCTGCGCTACACCCCGAGTGTCATTCGCTTGTGGAACGGCCCGGTAAGGCGGCGTCCTTGGGCTCATGACTATGGGAGAGTATCGCAGATTCCCGGTTCGGTTTCAACGGGCGTTGGAAAAAGGAGGAAATCTTGAGCTGGCGGCGGCAATCTGTGGGGGAGAGCCGGCTTCTGAGGGGAAACCGGGTTGGCGGTTATGGAAACGGGCACCAGCCTTCATTTTTTGGGCCAGTCACGCCAAACGTCGCGGGCAGCACGGCGCAGCGTGACGCCTGTCCAGGTGCTGGTGTCCGGGGTCGGAGCTGAACTGCCCGGACAAGCGACGAAGAAAGTCAGTTCGTGGGCTCCTCCTTGGGCGAGTTTGATATCGTACTCAAGCTTGCCGGGCGGATAAATCGACTGGTCGTTTTCCCCGCCTACGTCGACATATCGGAGCGCCGCTCCGCTGAGCGCGCCGGAGATCAGCCGCTGAAGATTCGGCGATTCGCCCGCGGGGAAGATCCAGATGGCGTTCAGGATCGGATTGCGGTCCTTGGCGCCCGCCGCCGGGCGGACGACGACTTCCAGCTTGCCGTCGCCGTTCTCGTCGCGACCCGCGAAGATCAGCGCGCCAGGCTTGTGCTGCCCCCACTTGCCAACCGCATCCACGGTTTGCGCGGTCGCGCCTTCCACGCGGCAGGACAAGGGCCGCTGCCCGGCTTCGGCCCAATGGCTTTCGCACAGGCCCAGCACGACGGTCGCCGCACTTTTGGGCTCCACAGCAAAACGATATAGGATGGGCACGCCGCCCATGCCCGCGCGGATATTCCGAAAAGCGGGATCGCATTCAACGGCCGGCTTGGCCCAGCCCGGCAGCGAGGTCGCTTCATCGCAGTAACCCCAATCCCGCTGCGGCCGGTTGTCGAGCGACTCGTCGGTCAGGGTCAAGATCACCCGGCCTCCCAGCCGCACCGTGCGCAAGCCAAACACCGACTGGGCCGGCAAGTCCAGCCCCAAAGTGACTTCAGCGGGTCGCCCGCGAGCCTCTTCAAGCCGCACCGTCAGGACGTCCACTCCCGACGGAAAGGCCGGAGCACGGAAGGCGGTGCGGATCAGACGGACCGCGCCGCGATCGGTGGTGGCCTGCGCAGCAGGGATGAGGTCGTCCAACTTGACGGCTCGCAACGTCGTGGGCCCGTCGGCAACGCCATCGCCGCTGAGTGTGACGCCCACGGAACCCCAGTCCTCGATCAACCGTCCTTCCGCGTCCAGCGTCGAGGCTGGGAAGCCGGGCGAGTCGATGGGGATGGGCTCGGCGGCGAGGGCCATCGTCGCGAACATTAACAGAGAGAAGCAGAACGCGGCCTGTTGGGCGAAAGGCTGGCAGCAGGCAGGAAACGACGGTTGCTGGAGGGGGAGACCTACGGTCGGCGGTTTCGGCGAGGTCGGGAGACCTGCGCCGAACGGAGGCGGTTTCGGCGAGGTCGGGAGACCTGCGCCGAACGGAGGCGGTTTCGGCGAGGTCGGGAGACCTGCGCCGAACGGAGGCGGTTTCGGCGAGCTCGGGAGACCTGCGCACAACGGAGACACCGCGAGTGAGGATGCGGTCAGGTTCTTCATGTCTGGGATCCTTCGGCAAAGGTCGACAGCTGGGGCGAACGGATGTGCTTGATGCCGTACAGCTCGCAGAAACCTTGCAGCACGCGGCGATGGTTTCCCAGTACGACGACCTGGTGAAAGCCCTTCACATCGCGGCAGTCTTCGATGTTGTCCATCGCGATTTCCACGGATGTCCGGCAGCCTCCGGCGGGCGGCGTCTCGACGTTGCTGACCACCTTGCCGGTGTCGATGATCATCTCGTTGGGGCTGGTAAAGCGCACCAGCGTCACGGGCTCGCCGACCGGCCACAGAACCTGCATGGCCACGCCGAGCGACGATTCCGAGTGGTCCCGCAAGATGTAGGGGGCCGCCGGTTGGTCGAATCCGGCGATCCGCGTGCCGCTGGTGCAGTGAGCCGCGATCAGCAGGTTCTTGACCGTTTCGGGCACCGGATCGTTCATATAGCCCGGCCGATCCAGGAGGTAGCTGGTCATCATCAAGGAGACGGCCCCAAACAGATCGGCTTCACAACCGGCCGTCAGGCCCTGGTCTTGCAGCAGCGTCCAGCCGCCGCAGGGCGGTGTCGGCACCAGTCTCGCACTGACCATGCCCAGGCAGTCCATGCTGATGGCGCACGCCTTTTCGGCCGCCATCAAGCGTTTGGCGGTGACGTAGGCGCGCATGCTGTTGACGGCGTCCGTCTCGTCCGGCTCGACGATCTTCTGTGCCTTTTTGCGCAAGTCGCTGGCCATGTCCTTCACTTCGTCCGTGGCCGGCTGCTTGTCGAATTCCAGGTTGAACGTGTCGCGCGGAATGGCGCGGACTTTGACTCCCAACCGATCCATCACCGTTTCGTTGGACTCCTTGCCGCGAATCCACAGCACGCGGGTCTCTTCGAACATCCGTTTGGCCTTGACCATCTTCAGCCCGGCTTCAACGGCGGGCCATTCCAAGGACGAAATCACGTGGACGTTCGGAAGTCTCGCCGCCCGACCGACGTGCCCGGTAAAGGCGGTCCCCACCGGGGCGAACACGATCAGCGGCGTCGCCGTTTCCTTGGCGACCCGTTCGATCCACTTCCAGCACTGCATGTGCTGCAGCGCCACCAGCAGTCCGTGCGGCTTCTGCTCCTTAACCTTGGCGATCCAGTTGCCCAGGCTCGCATCGTCCTCGATCGGCTTGGCCTCCCAGTCCATCTGGATGCCAACTCGCGCGACGGACTGATCGAGCAGGGTACGATACTCCTTCTGATGTTTGTCCAGGTCGTACGTCGTGCCGGGCCAGCCGAGCCAGTACGGCCGGGGCTGTTCCAGGAACGTGCCGCAGACGCGGACTTCCGGCTTGGGCCGCAAGGAGGCGGCATCCACAAAGTCGGTCTGGGCCGGAGCCGCGGAGTCCTGGCCCACGGTAGGCGAAGCAATCGACACCAGACTCGCCCCGACCGCGGATGCGGACAGAACTTGCAGGCATTGGCGGCGAGTCAGGCAGCAACTGTGACAATCGTGCTGGAGCGACATGGAAATCCTCCTGTGGATAGAAGAAAACCTAGACCTCGGAACGGGTTCCATTGGAACAGCCGCTGGCAGACGCCGCAAGTTGGGAAGGAAGCAAAACGTCATCCGCCGGGCATCATTCGGCGTCCGTCCAGCAAGTGCCGAATGGCCAGGACAGGGTGCCGCCACAGCATCCGAGGCCCGGCATAACGCATCACTTCGCGGATCCGTTCTCGCAGTTGCGGTTTATAACAGTGGATCCGGCAGTTGGCGCACGTCGGCTTGTCCTGCCCGAACGGACAGCGGGCCAGCCGGCCTATTGCGTACGCCTGCAGTTCCGCGCACTCGGGGCACAGTTCGCCGCGCGACGCGTGACGGTTGCGACAGAAGATGCGGATCATCGCCGTGACCGTCGCTTGCTCGCGGGCAATCCGACGGGGGCTGGCCGAGACAACGTGCTCACAGGATGGGGACTGGTTCATTGCTGGTGTGCAATTATATTGTTTGTGGGTGGCGGATCAACGCTGCGGCTGCGGGAGGAACCGATCGATGTCCTGCGATCAATCGTGTTACGGATCAGCGCGGCAGCCGGACCGGTCGGTGTCTCGTTGCCTGATCTCCGTCTTGACCTGGCGAACCAGGACGACGACGCCCAGTACGCCCATTTGACGCGCGACGATCGCCGGGCAATCCGCGAGATCTTATGGGATACCAAGGCCGATTTGCCGGATGACTGGAAGAACGCCGGAGCTTAGCAGTCGAGCAGTACCCCCTTGCGTCCGGGGCGGCAAATCGTGAGGATGCCTGGGAGGGGCAAGCATTGGCCTTCGATCCTTGGCACGGAACAAGCTCGGCTTCGAGGAAAAGCCGGGCATCTGGACTGCGGGCGTTGCTCCTTGGGAGGCGAAACAGCGTGGATCTCGGCTTGACGGACAGAGTAGTCCTGGTGACCGGCGGCTCGCGAGGGCTGGGCAAGACGATCTGCCGGATGTTGGCGGAAGAAGGCGCACGGGTCGCCGTCAACTACCGCAGCCGGCGCGAGGAGGCGGAAGCCGTCGCGCGCGGCATTCAGGAGGAGTTCGGCCGGCGGGTGGCGGCCATTTACGGCGACGTGTCTCGGGAAGCGGACGTGATCGCGATGTTTGACGAAGCGGCGCGGCAACTGGGGCCGGTCGACGCGTTGGTCAACAACGCCGCAGTTTGTCCGGTCGGCGCCACGGCGGAACTGTCCGTGGACGACTTCAGCCAGGCGTTGCAGGTGAACATGACCGGCACGTTTTTGGCCAGCCGCGAACTCGTCCGTCGGCTGTTGGCCGCGGGGCGCCACGGCCAGATCGTCAACATTTCCTCGCAGGCGGCGTTTCGCGGCTCGCAGTCCGGCAAGGCGGCGTACGACGCCAGCAAAGCGGGGATTATCGGTTTCACGGTCTCGCTGGCCCGCGAGTTGGCTCCCCACGGGATCAACGTGAATTGCGTGGCGCCGGGCTTGATGTACACCGAAATGGTCGCTGAAGCGATCGATGCCGACCCGGAGCGGTTCAACAAACGCGTTCCGTTGGGGCGCATCGGACAGACCGAAGAGATTGCCGCCGTGGTGGTGTTTCTCTGCTCGCGCCGCGCCAGCTACATGACCGGAGCGACGGTGGACGTCAGCGGCGGACTGGCGATGCATTAGAACCGCTAACAAAACCGAAATCGGAGACCTTCGGTCGGCGGTTTCGGCGGGGTCAGAGACCCGCGCCGAACGGTTTGCTAGAGGTTCTTCGAAAGGAACAACGAAAGCCATGTCCGAGATCACGCCCCACGACGCCACGGACGCCGCCGGCCAGGCAAGCCCTTTTGACGCCTACCAGCCGCCCCCGCTGACTCCGGAAATCGTGCCGGCAACGGACTCGATGCCGAAGTTCGGACGGGTCAAGGCGATTTGTATCGTGGCCATCGTGTTGGGAGGCGCGGGTGTGGCCACGGCGCTGATGGGCGCCGTGGGGCTGGTGATCGGGAAACAGCTGCAAGCCGCGTTTTCCGGCCCCAATCCGCCCGGCATGAGTCAGGAACTGCAGGACGTACAACGGCAGGCGCAGCAACAAATCCAGGCCGTTCAAGATCGGTTCTGGGCCGTCAACCTCATTCTGACAGGGGCCCATCTGGTCGTCGCCTCGCTGCTGTTGACGGGCGGCATCCAGGCCCTGCGGCGAGTCCGTCCGGGACGAAAAATCCTGCTCACTGCCTGCCTGGCGGCGATCGCGTTCGAGTTGGTGCGCGGCTCGGTCCAGGCCGTGATGCAGATCCAGGTCCTGTCCGTCACGATGAACTTTTTCGAGCAAATGATGGAGGCCTCGATGGAACAGGCGGCGGAGTTGGCGGAGTGGTTGGCCTGGATTTCGCGGCTTGCCATGGTGGCCGGCCTGCTGATGGCTGTCGGTTGGATTCTGGTCAAGCTAGTGTTCTACAGTGTCGCGGTGTGGTATCTTCGTAAACCGGCCGTGTGTCAGTACCTGGACAGCCCTTGAGCACATCGATGAACAGTTCCCCCACCCCTCACGTCGCCGTTTACACCGGCACCTTCGATCCGATCACGCTGGGCCACCTGAACGTGATTCAACGCGGCGCTCGCCTGTTCGAGCAGTTGATCGTCGGGGTTGGCATCAATACCAAGAAGAAGCCGCTCTTCTCTGCCGATGAGCGGGTGGATTTCGTGCGCCGCGTGTGCGCTCCGATCCGCAACGTGGAGATACGCACCTTTCGGGGGCTGGCGGTCGAATTCGTCCGGCAGTGCGGCGCGCGGACCATGATTCGCGGGGTGCGTCCCCTGACCGACATTGCGGCCGAATTCACCATGATGATGGCGAACAAGCACCTGGACCCCGACATTGAGACCGTGTTCTTGATGGCCGACGAAGAGTACTCGCACGTCTCCAGTTCGTTGATCAAAGAGATCACGCCGCTGGCGACCGACGAGATGCTGACGCGATTTCTGCCGTTGGAGATCATCCCCGACCTGCGAAGACGGCTCGAAACGTCATCCCCGTAGTGGCATCCCGCACGGCGAGCGGCGGGGCGTGAGCCCGCTGGTTTCCTGAACGGCGAGCGGCGGGGCGTGAGCCCGCCGGTTTCCCGAACGGCGAGCGGCGGGGCGTGAGCCCGCCGGTTTCCTGCATGCCTGTGCGTTTCCCCGATGGGGCCACGGGCGTCACCTGCGGTGAAATCATCCGACGGGAGGGACAACGCCCGCCGATACAAGACACCGGTGGGCTTACGCCGCACCGTTCGCCAGGGTGATACCGGTGGGCTTACGCCGCACCGCTCGCCAGGGGGGTCCTGACAACGTCGGCCGTGTCAGCGTTTGACCAACCGGAAAGCGCACTGGCCGCCCCAGCCGCCGAAGATTGCCAAGTGGATGTAGAGCATCCCCAGCGACTCCAGGTAGCAGGCGTTCTTGAGCGGCCCGCAGTCCACCGGCTCCATCTCCAGGTCGTCGGTCAGTTGGCGGACGATGCGCTTGGCGTCCTCGTCGTCGCCACAAAAAAACATGCTCGCCTTCTGTCCTCCGTACCACGGGTTGACCATCGTCGCGTCGCTGACCGTGTTAAACGCCTTGACGATCTTCGCCCCCGGCGCCCAAGCGGCGATTTGTTCGGCGGCGGAGGGGCCGGAGCCCAAGCTCAGTCCGGAGAAATCCGGTTTGATCGGGTTGATGCAATCCAACAGAATCTTGCCTTCCAGAGCCCCCAGCGAGTCGATCACTTGTCGGGTGACGTCCCAGGGGATGGCCAACAAGACGACTTGGCAGCGTGCAGCCGCCTGAGCGATGGGGACCGCCAGCGCGTGCGGGCCGGACTTTTCCAAGACTTGGCGGACTTCCGCACTTTCCGAATCGGGCACCCCGTACACGATGCGGTGGCCCTTGCCAGCCCAACGCGGCCCCAGCGCGCCGCCGACACGTCCCGTTCCCAAAATGGCAATGTCCATGATCGTACGCCCTCTTCCAGTGCAAGACGGTTGCCGAAAGTACCGATCTTGTCCGATTTTGCCCGTCTCGGCAAGTGGCGATCACGTCGCGACGGGTTGGCACGTTCGAGAAATAGCTGTCCCAAGGGTTGGCCGATCATCACACGGAGTGTGATGGCTACTGTGACGAGGCGGCTGTTATTTCGCGAACGCTGCTTCATATCGGTTGGTCGGCGTCGTCGCGAGCAACCGCTGGGACAATTCGCTGAGGGCCTGTAAGTAGGTGGTCGGACTGTTTTCGGGCGAAACCAGCAAGATGATCAGGTGCACGTCCAAGCCATATCGGCCGCCAAACTGGATGCCTTCCGGGCAATAGGCGATGCCGGCCACGACGTGGTGGACGCCAGGGTGCCTGGCGTGCGGTATGGCGATGCCGTGACCGATGGCGGTGGAACTGAGCGACTCCCGCCGCAGAACTGCAGACAGGACCTCGTCCCGCTCGGCGTCCGCAACCGCTCCCGCGTCCGCCAGGCAATGTACCAAGGTTCGAATGACGGTTTCCTTGTCGGCCGCACACAATTCCGGCAGAACGGCGTCAGCGGCGACGAAATCCAGTTTCGATGCCAGAGAGCGGACGTCGAACACGGACCAAGTGGCGACCCCATGAATGGCCGTCGCCCGCGGCTGGTCCCTGCGATCTCGTTGGCCAGAAGGCTGTACCACTACGTTCAACATGATGATTGCCCTGCTAAGGTGGGAAGCTGAGGTGGGAAAGGGATCTGAGCTAATACTCTAAGAAAAGGCATCCCCAACCCATCCTACTGGCAAAATTCGAGGAAATTCGGAAAATTTATTGCAATGCCGTGGGCGGACTGGTCACCGCGACGGAGTATAGGGTTACGTGGTTGCGATCTCGCGCAGTGGGAGAGTCCGAGAGTGGCCGAGAGTCCCGACCTCGACGACGAGGAAATCAGACGACTGCTGGGGGGAAGCGAGGCGGAAATCCGCGCGGGAGTCGCGCGGATTTCCGATCGCTATTGCGGCATTGTCTGTGGCGGGATGCGTCGCAATTTCCGCTGGATTTCTCCCGAGGATCTGGCGGACGTCTGGCAGTCGACACTGTTGGCCGTCTTGGAGAAAGCCTTGACGCGAGAACTGGACGTAAAACGGCCCCTGATCGGCTTGTTGTGGGTGATTGCGACTCGCCGTTGCTGCGACGTGCTAAACGCGGCCGCGCGTCGAAAAGCGGCATTCCAAGCTTTCTCGGCAACGGTCGCAGAGGCCGTGGGGCCGGACGACGCGCTGCGAGTCGAGTGGGCCGAGGCCTTTCATGTGCTCGACAAGACGATCCTCGGCCTGCCGCCCGTTCAACGAGCGATTTGGTTGGCCTATCAAGGCTTGGGGTTTTGTGCCACGGACGAAGAACTGTTCGAGGTCCTGTCGAAGACACCGAAACGAGGAAAACCCTGGACGAACGACTCGATCCGACGAGGGAAGCAGGAGGGACGCGACAAACTGAGAACAATGTTGCAGAAACGAGGCTACCTATGACCGGTGCCAACAACCCCATCGAGCCGCAAGCGGTCGAGCCGCAGCGCCGCAGCATGGATTCCTTGGTCTGGGAAGTCCGCGAAGCCGTCATGCGCCAAAAAGAAAGTCACCCGGATTTGACGGGGGCCGAAACCTATCTGAGTCCCGCGGATTGGCGTGAACTGAACGAACGCCGCGCGGAACTCGGACAAGATCTGTTTACGAAGGCCAAGGAACTCCAAGGAATGCCACTCCTGCCGACCGACCCGGCCACCTCAGAGGATACTCCGGCGATGAGCATGCCCCAGGAAGAAACGCCCGTCCATTTGCAGCATCCGATGCGGATCGACGTTTACCACAGCACGTACGAACCCTTCGTGTTGTCCATGACGCCCAGCGGCGTGGCCGGACAGTTGCCTTCTCCGGACGACGGCTGGAGGGCGGCCGTGGCCGCCTATCACCGGGCCCTGGAAGAGAAAGGGATCGGCGGCCGGCGCGGATTCCGGTTTCTCCGGCCCTTGGGCCAGGGCGGCCAAGGGAAGGTGTTCCTGTGCCGCTGCCCCGGCGCCGACGGTTTTTCGAGGATCGTGGCGCTGAAACTGTTTTCGCCCGAAGCCTATCCGACGCTGGCCAGTTACCAGCAGGCCATGCGGCGGATCGCCCGCGTGGTGACGCGGGTGTCTGCCGTGTCCCACGACCACGTGGTCGATGTCCAGCGGTTTTTGAAACGCGACGAGATCCGCATCATGCTGATGGAGCGGATCGAAGGCTTCGATCTGCGGCGCCTGTTGCAGCCGAAGATGCTCCAGCGGTTCCGCGACCGTGCCTCGGACGAGGATTGGCGCAAAACCAACCAGATCGTCGTCACGGCCGGTCCGGAACAGGCGCGGCTCTTGCCCGGCGCCGCCGTCACGATCGTGCGCGACTGTCTGGCGGGGCTGAGAACGCTGCACTGCATGGGCATCATCCACGGAGACATTCGGCCGGCGAACCTGATGGTGCAACCGGACGGCAGCATCAAGATCATCGACCTGGGCTCGGTCGTCGTCCAGGGCGACGCGCCTCGAGAACGCGTGTTCACGCCCGCCTACGCGGCGCCCGAGGTCTTGGAGTCCAAGCCCTGGTTGCCGCAGAGCGATTTGGCGAGCCTGGGCTATGTCTTGCTCGAGCTGTTGACGGGCCGGCACTTGTTCGCACCGTCGCAGTCCATCGAACAACTGCTGGAGGCCAAACGCGCTTTGCCGGATAGGGTGCCTCAGCTGTTGCCGGCGCCGTTGCACCGCAGCGGACGGTTGGTCGCGTTCTGCCAGCGCTTGATTGCTCCGGATCCCCAACACCGATTTAGCTCTGCGGAGCAAGCGGACGTCGATCCGGAATACGGCGCTTACGCATTCCATCAGGAATTGGCGCGCGGCAAGCTGGACGCCGTCTGGAAACACGATGTCAGCATCTGGCAGAAGTATCTGCGCCCAGCGAAACGGTCCTCTCGTACGGCGTCGCGGTGTGCCAAGGCGACGTCGTGAGCCTGAGGCGACGTCCGCCGAGATGAGATTCCAATCTCGAAATCCCAAGGCTCCAATTTCACAACGCAAAAGAACGAAGAGCGCGAAGGATCGCTATTTCGGCTCGCCTTCCTCCGGCGGGGCCAGCATCGCTTCCAGCCGGTCCAGGAAGGGCAATTGGTCGGGGTGAATCAGGCGGCGTGCCTTGTCGATCGGAAGGAATTCGGCACGATCGACCTCCCAAGACTCGCAATTGGGCTGAGCCCCGGACGGCGCGGGGCCGGTGAAGCAATGCACCTGTTTGTGGGCTTTGTGATACTGGATGTAGTCCAGCGAGCGAAGTTCGCCGGTCACCGAAACGCCCGTCTCTTCCAGCGTTTCGCGCCGCGCCGCCTGCTCCAAATCCTCGCCTTCGTCCGGCACGCCTTTGGGAATGCCCCAAGGCGCTCGGCGATTGTATCGGCCGGAGGGGTGAATGAGCAGCACCTCCAGCCGGCCATCGCAATGGCGGTACAGCAACGTCCCGGCAGAATGAATCATGGCCGAATGATATCATTAAGGCGGCCCCCGAATCAATGGGCGGGACGACAAGCAGACTTTCGAAAAAGCCGGGGTTCTGAAGGCATTCTCACGCCCAGATCTGATTCAGCCGCCGGA
>CAYPGE010000114.1:0-10346 GCA_964409865.1 uncultured Pirellulaceae bacterium | reverse complement strand
TTCCAGGTCCTGGGGGCATTGCTCGCGGCCGTAACCGCCGTCGAGGTCGGAACCGACGCCACAATGCCGGGCGTTACCGGCCAACTGGCAGATGTGATCGATATGCTCCACAATGCGTTCGATCTTCAGGTTCGCCGCGGCGGGTGTCGTTCGGCCGCGCATCCAGCCGGGGTGCATCATCCAGGCATCGAAAGCCACCCCGATCACGGCCTCGCGCCGGATCAGCGCGAGGATTTGTTCATCGCTGAACTGCCGGTCTCCGGGCACGAGCGCCCGGCAATTGTTGTGGCTGGCCCAAACCGGGCCGTCGAACAGGTCCAACGCCTCCCAGAAGGCCTGCTCCGTCAGGTGCGTGGCGTCCAGCACAATGCTCAGCTGGCGCATTTCGCGCAGTAATTCGCGTCCCAGCGGCGTCAGACCGCCCTCGGCCCCGGTGCCCGGCGCATAGCGGCCGGGTCCGTAGTGCGCGGGTCCCACGGCGCGCAAACCATCGGCATAGGACCGTTCCAGGTGGGCCGGCGTGAGAATCGAATCCGCGCCTTCCAGGCTCAGGATGTAACCGATCGGCGCGTCGGGCGGAGGATCGTGCTGCCACAATTCCACGAACTGGTGCAGGCCCTGGCGATCGACGATCTGCACCAGGTGGCCGGCCTCTTCCATGGCTCGATACCATGCCAACTGGGCCTGCGTGACAGCCCAGGCGATTTCCGGGCTGCTCCAGCCCGGCAGCGCGCTGCCGGGCGCCACATAGCGGGCGATCTGGGTGGCGAAGCAAAGGCCGATCTGGCCGCGCCGCATCTCGCCGAACGTCAACACGTTCTGCCCTCGGTCCTGTTTGTCCGTCAAACCCGCCTCGCGCTGCCGCACCTCGGCCAGTGGCCGCGTGTAGTCGCGGTTCCACTCGATGGCGTTCATGGCCAAATCCAGATGGCCGTCGAAAATCAACATGGCGGTGGTTCTCCATCGTCCAGCGGGATGGCTCGCCGACCAGGGCGAAAACAGACCGGTCGCGGCTCTCTTTTCAGGCCATCACTGTACGGCGGCCGGCTGCTAGCGTACAGCCGCCTCGTGAAAAACCGGAGTTTCGCGCTGTCGCGTGGGCAAGAAACGACTATGATGGTAGCTTGCAAGCAGGAGAGCACGGCTAACAAGTAAGCCGTGCCACAGCGAAAGGTTCGAGTTACGGGGGCCGCACGAGGGACTGGCGTCATGGCTTGGGAAGCTTGGGTCACGATCGCCGTCGTGGCCGTGTTCATCGTCGGGCTGGCACGCAACTGGGCGGCGCCGGACCTGCTGAGCATGTCCTGCTTGACACTGCTGATCGCCGTCGGTGCGGTGACGGGCAGCGACCGCTTGCCGTCGGCAGCCCAGGCCTTGTCCGGCATGGGCAATTCCGGTTTGATCACGGTGGGAGCCTTGTTTGTCGTGGTGGCCGGGTTGACGCAAACCGGTGCCATGGGATTGATTGTGCAGCCGTTGCTGGGGCGCCCCCGCACGGTGCTGGCGGCGCAGACGAAACTGCTGTTGCCCGTGACGTCGCTGAGCGCGTTTTTGAACAACACGCCCGTCGTGGCGATGTTCATGCCCGTCGTGAACGAAATCTGCAAGAAGACCGACATCAGCCCGTCCAAGTTGTTCATGCCGATGGCTTTCGCCGGGACCTTTGGCGGTGTGTGTACGATGATCGGCACCAGCACGAATCTGATCGTCGCGGGACTGATCGACAAGGCCAAGCTGCCCGACTTGCCGAAGGTCGAGATGTTTGACATCACTTGGGTGGGCTTGCCCTGTGCGGTGGCCGGCGTGGCTTACATGTTGCTGTTCAGCCGCTGGCTGCTGCCTGACCGCCGGCCGGCGATCAGCCTGACCGATGACCCGCGTCAATATACGGTGGAAATGCTGGTCCAACCCGGTGGTCCGCTAGTGGGGCAAAGCGTCGAGCAGGCGGGCTTGCGGCATCTGCCCGGCCTGTACCTGGCGGAAATCGACCGTCAAGGAGTGATCCTGCCGGCCGTCGGGCCGCAAGAGCGACTGCAAGCCGGCGATCGGCTGGTGTTCGCCGGCATCATCGAATCCGTGGTCGACCTGCAGAAGATGCGCGGCTTGACTCCGGCCACCGACCAGACATTCAAACTGGATGCCCCGCGCACCCAGCGCAGCCTGATCGAAGCGGTCGTTTCGGATCGCTGTCCGCTGGTGGGGAAGAACATCCGCGAAGGCCGTTTCCGCTCGGAGTACAACGCGGCGGTGATCGCCGTGGCGCGCAGCGGCAAACGGATCACGGCGCGGATCGGCGACATTGTCCTGCAGCCTGGCGATACGCTGCTGCTGGAAGCGCATCAGGGATTCGTGCAGCAGCGCCGCAATTCGAGCCATTTTTTCCTGGTCAGCGGCGTCGAGAACTCCGCGCCGACGCGGCACGAGCGGGCCTGGACGGCGCTGGCGATCCTGGCAGCCATGGTGATCGTCGCCGGTCTGGGATGGCTGGAAATACTCGCCGCCGCCCTGCTGGCCGGAGTGCTGATGATCCTCGCCCGCTGCTGCACGGGAACCGAGGCGCGCCAGAGCATCGAGTGGTCGGTGCTGCTGGTGATCGGCGCGTCGCTGGGCATCGGCCGGGCGCTGGACACCAGCGGGGCGGCCGAGGTGTTGGCCAGCAAGCTCATTAGCCTGGCCAGCGGTCAT
This sequence comes from uncultured Pirellulaceae bacterium, assembly GCA_964409865.1. Classification (GTDB taxonomy): domain Bacteria; phylum Planctomycetota; class Planctomycetia; order Pirellulales; family Pirellulaceae; genus Anammoximicrobium. The sequence goes on along the minus strand of CAYPGE010000114.1, from coordinate 7,661 downwards.
CCGTGGCTGGTGTTGACCATGGTGTATTTCGTCACCATGATTTTCACCGAACTGGTGACCAACAATGCGGCGGCGGTCCTGGTGTTCCCGATCGCGCTGGCCGCCGCTCGCTCGCTGGGCGTCAGTTTCATGCCCTTTGCGATCACCATCATGGTCGCCGCTTCGGGAGGTTTTGCCACGCCGATCGGTTACCAGACCAACCTGATGGTGTACGGGCCCGGCGGGTACCGATTCAGCGACTACGTGCGCCTGGGCGTGCCGCTGGACTTGATCTTCATGACCGTGACGGTGCTGGTCACTCCCTGGGTTTACCCGTTCCATCCCGCCTGATGCGGAACTTGGCCGGCTGTTCTTCGTCCAATCTTTGACACGTGGGCGATTATGGTTAAGCTTAAGGGGAAGAGTTGATGGTGCCGCGGTTCGTGGGAAAGTGGATAAGATGCGTACTTGGATGGGCTTGCTCTTGACCGAGCGTTTGCGTGTTTCGCGTTGGCCTCGCCAGCGCAGCCCGGCGCTCCGCGGCCTGCGTTTCGAGAAACTCGAGTCGCGCCGGTTGTTGGACGGTGCCGCCGCAGGCGAAGGCGATCCCCGCCCGGATTTCTTGCTGGAAGATGCGAATTCGGCGTCGCCCACGTACCAGCAACCCGTCTCGCCACGCGACTACCTGGAGCAGGTTTCGGGCTGGTACTTTGCGAGCGGAATGTGAGGCTTCTGCCGCGGCCAGTTTGGCCGCTTGGACGACCTGCAGAAAGAACTGGAGGCGGCGTACCCGGTGTTGCGGATCCAGCTGTTGGGAGTGAACGCCTACGGTCAAGATGCCGCCAACGAGCCCACGACGCAAGGCCGGGAACTGCCCTGGCTGCAGGACGTGGATGCCAACCACGATGGTCTCGGCGATGCTGCGGCGCTCTGGAACCCCAGCTACCGGGACGTGTACATCCTGGACGGTGACAACGTCCAGGTCGCCTCGTTTGATGTCGATTGGAACGATCTCCAACAGCCGGCGAATTATGACGCCTTGCGCGAACTGCTGATCGACGCGGCGATGACCAGCCAGCGGCCCTGGCACAACGCGGACAATCCGCTGGACGTGAACGACAATGACTGCGTGGAACCGCTCGATGCGCTGATCATCATTAACAACTTGAACGCCGAAGGCCCTCACCAATTGCCGCCGCCCCAGGCCGGCGATCCGCCGATGCGCTACTATGACTGCAACGGCGACGGCGAGGTGGGCCCGATCGACGCCTTGAACGTCATCAATTACTTGAACGCGCAAAGCGGATCGGCGAACGCGGAGGGCGAGGGTCTGCCCGCAGAATCGCACGCCCTGCAAGCGGCTCAGCCGGCCTCCTTCGCAGGGCTCGCCCCGCTCCCTAACGCGGCCTGCGCCCGCAACCAAAGCAGGTTGGGTCTCGGACCCGACCCGGCCGGGACAGAGTCCCAACCTACAAACACGCGCGCAAGGCGCGCGCATCATACCGACGAAGACAGCAGCCGCGAAGCCTCAGCCGGCGAGTGCGACACGGTGCGGCCGGATGCCGCATCGGGCCGTTCCGGCGCAGATCCCGCCAAGCTATCTTGGCGCAAGTCGCACCCGCTGGAGCCAAGGGATGGGTGGCTCGGCGTCCGCGCGGGCGACGGGCCGTTGCTGGAAGCGGCGGACGGACAAGCCGCCTTGGACCTATGAGCCTCGCCGTGTGGATCGCCCTGCTGGGAGTGAAGTGGAGCTTCTGGCTCTGGAGCGGGGCGTTGTTTCTCGTCACGTTCGTGGTCACCTTTGCCGTCAGCCTGGCGATTGTCGGCACGCTGTTGGTGAGGCTGCCCGCGACCTACTTCCTGGATCGCCACGAGCGTGATCTGTGGATCGACCAGCACCCGGCCGTCCGCTGGTCCGGCATCATTCTGAAGAACGTATCGGGCATCGCGCTGATCGCCCTGGGATTCTTGCTGTCCTTGCCCGGCATCCCCGGCCAAGGCCTGTTGACAATCCTGTTGGGGGTCATGCTGCTCGATTTCCCAGGCAAACGCCGGCTGGAAAGGCGGATCATCGGAATGCCCCGCGTGCTGGATCGCGTCAATCGCCTGCGGGCACGGTTCGGCAAGCCGCCGCTGGTCCTGGCAGAAACTCCGCAAAAAGATGGAGAAGGCGAAGTACCGCCCCTGCCTAAAGGCGTCGAGCAGAAGTAGCGGACGCGCGTGAGAAGCCCGGCATCGTGGGAATGTTGGAACAGGAGAAAACAGAGCTAACGGAGGAATGGGAAGCCCTCTGTTCTCTCTGTTCCCTCCTGTTCGATGTCTTGTCTTCGTTTGTTTGCGGTCCCAGGCCGCGTTGCTGAACGTTCATTCTTCGCGGCGTATCCGCACCTCGATCTGCCCCGCGTTGTCGCTTAGCTTGGCCGCGGATTCGTTGATCCGCAGGTACAACGTTCCCGCCGCTGGCGGTGTCAACGTCGTTTCGAGGCCGACCGGTTCGGGCTTGGCCAGCGGCGTCAGCCCGGCCGGCGGTTGCGTGTCGTCGCGGACGGCGGCCAGCAACTGGCCCAGCGGCCGGCCTTGATAGTAGTGCAGGGTGATGCCACCCGGCTCGCACCACCAGATGTCGCTCGTCTTGCCGACCTGGTAACGGCCGCTCGCCTCCAGGCGGTACTTGCCGCCGGCCTCCAATCGAATCCCGGACGACTGCCAGCCCCGATCGGCGGCGATGGTCGCCGTCGCGCCCCGGTCAGGCAACGGCTGGGCGTTCTTGCGCACGATCGCGGCGCGTCCCACGTCGTAGCCGTATTCCAGGTTCATCACGAACAGTTGCCACTCCTCGTTCAGTTCCGGCCAATCGTTCTGCAATTGCTGCTTGAACCATGCGGTCGAATTCGGATCGGGGACCATGTGACGCAGCTGGCGAAAGCGTTCTTGATAGCGCGGGTGCGAATCCAGAAACGAGGCCAGGCCCCAGGACCAGGCGTAGGCTTCGACCTGCCGATGGGCCAGAGGGCCGTAGTCCAGAATCGCCGCAGGCATCATCCCCCGGCCGGCGGCAATCTCGTCCTTGATGATCTTGACTCGTCCCCAGCCCGGCGTCTCCGATTTGTCCAGAGGCACATACCCGAGCGTGATTACGCCGTCTTGCCAGCGGTGGGTGCCCAGCAGTTCCGCCATCCCTTCGCCATACCAGGGCGGCCCCATCGAGCCCAGAAAGTGGCTCATGAAAGCGTGCGTGCCTTCGTGCAACAGCAGATGCCGGCGGTAGTAACCGTCGGGCTGGTCGTACAACCACAGGCATTTTCCCCGTGCATAGCCGTTGGGAAACGGCGGCAGATCGACGGGCAACATGCCGGCATCGACGAAACGGGCCTTGTCGTGCATCACGAAGCCGGTCAAGTGCCAAGTTGCGGCGCGATTCGGATCAAGTTCAAAGTAGCGGCACCACTCCGGCACGGCCCGATCAAAGGCCTCGGTCAAATCGTCCACGTCCGGTCCGGGCAGCACATCGGTGTACAGCGTCAGGTGCTTGCCGGCCAGCTTGCGGATGCCGGCGCCGGCCGCCTGTGTGTCGTCGATCAGCAGGTCCGGCTGCGCGTCGCCCGGAGCCGACGGAAGCGGCACCGCCGCGGGCGACTCGGCGGCCGCTTTGCTCTCAGCGGTGTCGTCGGCAAGCAAGTCGGCCAAGGTCCGCGGACCCGTGGGTGGCTGGGCGGGGCCAAGTCCCGCTCGAGGGCGACGCGGCGCGGACTTGTTGCCGGAACCCGGCGATTGGGCGTTTCCCCCCATCGCGCCGGAACTGTCATCGGCCGGCGCCTCGCGGGCGTCGGCTGCTGGCCGTGCGGCTTGCCCTACCGGGGCACGTTCCGCCGTCGCCGGAGCGGCGGTCCGGGACGACTTCTTCTGGCCCACCGTCGGCTTGTCCGCCGAGGGACCGCAACCGGCCACCGCGAAGGTGACGCCAGCCATCACCAAGACGGCCGCCGCAGTCCGTTGCCACCGGTTTGGTCTACTCCGGCCCATCACAGTCCCTCAAGATCGGCTCTGACTCGGCAGAAGACGCTCTTCCGGCCAAACGGTAGCCCGTGTTTTCCAAGCCCTGCCCGTGTATTGTACACCGCACGCGGGCAACATGAGGCAACGCTCGTCGGGGCCAGAAGCAGAAAAACGGCAGCTGACAGAAAGATGGGGTGACAGAAAAATGATCGCAGGGGAATTACCCCATTCGAATCTTCATCTTTCTGTCACCCCATCTTTCTGTCAGCTTTCTTGCTCATTTTTCTGCTGTCGGCATTTGAAAGGGTTGTTATCAAGGTAGGCAAAGACCCTTTCAATACGTCGCAAAATCAATTCCAGCGACAATCCCAAGATACAGGCCGTCTTGACGAATAGTATCACAGTGATATCATCATGATATGCATGGTGAGCTAGGTCCTACGGCCTTTTTTGGGTCTGGTTCTCGTGTGGTGCGGGGATCGCCGTGGGCACGCGCGGCTCGCGTGTGCGGGTTTGGGTGGGCTATCCGGGCGCGTGAGCCGCGCGTCCCGGTGCGAGGAGAACTCACATGAATCGCGAGAAACTGATTTCGGTTCGCAGTGGTTGGGGCGTTTTGACGGTGACCATCCTGCTGTTCGCGGCGGTGATCGGCCTGTTTGCGTGGTTCGTTTACACGGCGGCCAAGCTGGACGCCCCCAATTTCTATCTGCTGGTCAGCGCTGTGTTGACGCTCGCCCTGGCCCTGTTCGTGTGCAACGGCTTTTTCACGCTGCAGCCGAACGAAGCGCGGGTGTTGATCTTGTTCGGCGCGTATCGAGGCACGGTCCGCACTGCCGGCTGGAATTGGACCAACCCGTTGAACACCAAGCTGCGGATTTCGTTGCGATCCCGCAATTTGGAAGGAGAACGGTTGAAGGTGAACGACAAACGGGGCAACCCGGTGGAGATCGCGGCGGTGGTGGTCTGGCGCGTGCAGGACACGGCGCAGGCCGTCTTTGACGTGCAGGACTACGAAGCGTACGTCCGCGTGCAGAGCGAGTCCGCGGTGCGGCATTTGGCGACGTTGTACGTCTACGATCACGGCGAAGAAAACGAAGTCACGCTCCGCGGCGGCATGGACGAAGTGGCGGCGGCTCTGCTGGGCGAATTACAGGAGCGGGTCACCAAAGCGGGCGTGCTGGTCGAGGAGGCCCGCCTGACCCATTTGGCCTACGCGCCGGAGGTGGCCGGCCTGATGCTTCGCCGCCAGCAAGCCGAGGCGATCATCGACGCGCGGCAAAAGATCGTACACGGGGCCGTCAGCATGGTCCAGATGGCCTTGCGGGATCTGACCGAAAACAAGGTGCTGCAATTGGACGAGGAACGCAAGGCGGCCATGGTCAGCAACCTGCTGGTCGTGCTGTGCGGCGAACACGACGCTCAGCCGGTGATCAACGCAGGCACCCTTTACGCGTGACGACGGAAAGATGAAATCGCGGAAGACGTTCTTGTTACGCATCAGCCCGGAGTTGTACGAAGCCCTGGAGGCATGGGCGCAACAGGAGTTTCGCAGCGTCAACGGGCAGATCGAGTACATCCTGCGGGACGCCGTCCGCCAGCACGGGCGCGCGGCGGAACCGCAGGACGACGACAGCTCGCCGCCGAGCGGTTCTTCCGATCCTGCTTAATCTTCCACTTAGAACCGCTAACAAAACCGAAATCGGAGACCTTCGGTCGGCGGTTTCGGCGGGGTCAGAGACCCGCGCCGAACGGTTTTGTTAGCGGTTCTTAATCTTTCACCTAATCTCTCCCCATTGTCCTCGACAAACCTGAGGCAGCACGGACGGAGAGGAAGTGAAAGATTAGGTGAAAGAGGAAGGGCCAGATCAAACGTGAGACCTCGGCGGATGTCGGGTTTCTTGTTCTTCCAGAGTGTGGTACACTCGGAGCGAGGCGCGGGGACCATCCACCAAGAACCCTTCGTCGCCTGTCACGGAACGTTTTCTGTGGGGCCTTTTCATGACGCCCGTTGATCCGCAACGCGCCCGGCAGTTCGCCGTCGAGGTGGTGAGCCGTCTGCGCGAGGCGGGCTTCACCGCGCTGTGGGCCGGCGGCTGCGTCCGCGATCACTTGCTGGGACTGGAGCCGAAGGACTACGACGTCGCGACCGACGCCACGCCGGAGCAGATCCGCGCGGTCTTTGGCCGCCGGCGGACGTTGGCGATCGGTCAAGCCTTCGGCGTGATCACGGTCCTGGGGCCGCCAAGTACCGGGCAGATTGAGGTGGCCACGTTCCGCAGCGATCACGGCTACAGCGACGGCCGCCATCCCGACCAGGTGAAGTTCTGCAGCGCGCAGGAGGACGCCCTGCGGCGCGACTTTACCATCAACGGCATGTTCTTCGATCCGCTCAGCGGCCAGGTGGTCGATTACGTAGGTGGGCAGGAGGACCTGCGGCGCGGCCTGGTGCGGGCCATCGGCTATCCGACCGCCCGCTTTAGCGAGGACAAGCTCCGGATGCTGCGCGCGGTGCGATTCACGGCCAGCTTTCAATTCACGATCGACGCCGCCACGTTGGCGGCCATCCAGCGTCACGCGGCGGAGATCGTCGTGGTCAGTGCGGAGCGGATCGCCGCGGAGCTGCAGCGGATGCTGGTCCACCAGCATCGCGCGTGCGCCGTCGAACTGCTGGCCGAGTCCAAGCTGCTGCCGGTGGTGCTGCCGGAACTGCAAGACGTGGCGGCGGTTTCCGCGGGCGGGGTTTCGGCGGATTGGCAAGACACGCTGGCGATGCTGCGCGTCGTGGAAACAACCCGTTTCGCCGTCGCTTTCGCAGCGCTGATTCGGGCGGCGGTCCGCCGCTGGCCTCAAGGCATCCGCGGCGTCGAGCCCTTGTGCCAGCGGCTGAAACTGACCGTGGCCGACCGCAAAGCGATCGAATTCCTGCTGGAACACGAAGCGGCGGTACGGGCCGCCCGCAGCCTGCCGTGGCCTCGGCTCCAGCGCATCCTGATCCAGAACCCTGCGGCCGACTTGCTGGACTACGGTCGCGCCGTGGCCGCCGTCCTGGACGGCCACACGGCCGACATCGACCATGCGGCGGAGCGTTTTGCACTGCCACCCGACCAGTTGAATCCGCCACCGCTGATCACAGGCGACGACCTCCGCCGCCTGGGCATTCCCACCGGTCCGGCCTACAAAGGCATCCTGGACGCCGTGCGCGACGCGCAGTTGGAACAACGCATCCATTCGGCCGAAGAAGCCCTGGAACTGGCTCGCCAGTTGTGGTGAAAAAAAGGGCACGGGGGTCATTTCTCGGAAACGACCCCCGTGCCCTTTTTCTGGCCGGGGAAGCGCAGTGCTACACCGAAGATGCCGCGAGCAGCGGCAGACGAAACAAAAGAACGGAAGTGAAGGCGGCGTGAGTCAAAACGCCCTGCGGGCGATCAGTGCGGCCCTGAGTTCAACACGGTGGCGGGCGTTCATTTGCAGCAGACGCACGGTTGCGCGTTCGGTCGGAGTTCGCCCATTGATTAGGGCGCCGTGAAACGCGAAGTGGGCGCTCCAATCGTCCGTTCGCGGATTGAACAGGGGGACCACATCGCCGGTCACGGGGTCTATGCTCGAGAGATTTGTTCATTTTTGGAGATTGCACTCGGTGATGAACCTCTTGAAGTTGCGCACTACATAGTCGACCTTTCCTTCCA
>CAYPGE010000113.1:0-21943 GCA_964409865.1 uncultured Pirellulaceae bacterium | reverse complement strand
GCGTTGGTCATCGACATCAGCGGCGTGTGCAGCCGCGGGGGAACCCGTGAGATGAGCACATAGCCGACGGCCGAAGAAACGGCCAAAACGGACGCCATCAACAGCAGATCCGCCATCGTTTGTCTCCCGCGGACACGGCCAACAAGTAGGCCGTGCCACACCCAAGTTGGGCACTACATCAGCCCCATCGCTTTCAATGTCCCCTGATGCACAATTTTTCCCTGGTGTGTGACCAGCGAGTGCCGCACGATCTCGTCGTCCAGGTCGGGCTGGTCCAGGCCGTGTTTGAAAAGGTTCATGATGAAGTTCAGCATATTGTGTGCATACAGCCAGCTCGCGTGTACTGGCATTGTACCGGGGATGTTCCACAGCCCCAGCAGACGGACCCCGTGCCGGATCGTCTCGCAGCCCGGTTCGCTCGCCGCGCAGTTGCCGCCCTGGTCGATCGCGACGTCGACGATCACGGAGCCCGGCTTCATCTTCTGGAGCATCTCCTCGGTAACCAGCACGGGTGCGACTTCGCCCGGCACCAGCGCGCACAGGATCACGATATCGGCTTCTTGCACCAGCGGCCCCAGGGCTGCACGCTCTTTCTCGAGCCACTCCGGCGGCAAGGCGCGGGCATAACCGCCCTGGCCGATGGCCAGTTCCGGCGGCACGTCGAAGCCGCCGATCTTGGCGCCCAGGCTGTCGGCGGCCAGACGTGCATCCTGCTTGATGTCCACCGCCTTGACCGATCCTCCCAGCCTCTTTGCTGCAGCGATCGCCTGCAAACCGACCACGCCGGTCCCGACCACCAGGAACTTCGCCGCCTTGACGGTTCCAATGGCCGTGCCGATCATCGGGACGAATTTCGGGAACCGGTTGGCCGCGATCAGCACGGACTTGTAGCCGGTGACGGTGCTCATCGAGGTCAGCGCATCCATCGTTTGCGCCCGCGAGATGCGCGGAATATCATCCATCGTCAGGGCCGTGATGTTCCGCGCTGCCAGCATGCGGATCGTGTCGTGATTCGGCGGGGCCGCAGGGTGCAGGAACGTCACCAGCACGGTCCCCCGCCGCATCATCTCGACCTCGTGCTGGCCCGTCTCCTGGTTGAACCAGGGCTGTTTGACTTTCACGATCACGTCCGCGGCGGCCAACAAGGCCTGCGGATCGCCGACGATCTTGGCCCCGGAAGCCTGATACTCCGCGTCGGCTCGCAAGGCACCTTCGCCGGCCGAGGCCTGGACCAGGACCTCAAATCCCAGCTTGACATACTCGGCCGCCGTTTCCGGCAGAGCGGCGACCCGCAATTCGTTGTCCAGAATCTCCTTGGGAACTCCGAGGATCATGGGACACCTCCGTGGATGTCTGGGGAATCGAAGGCACACGTCATTCTATCACGTGGTTATTTCCCGGCAAACGCCTTCGCACCGTTCGAGAAAGAAGTGGCGTAAGCTTCCAGCTTGCGATGCCGCGATCTACCGCAAGCTGGAAGTTTACGCCGTGGAGAATCCGGACAGCCATTTGTCGGGTGACAGAAAAATGACGGCACGGGAAGATGTGCGTTTACGGACGGGGCCGGCAGTTCCCTCCTCCGGGATGTCCATTTTTCTGTCACCTTATCTTTCTGTCAGCTTCCCCTCCGTCTTTCTGTGCCCGCTACGACGCGGATCAAGGATCCGGAAGTCATTTCAATCACCGTTGCCAGTTGTTATAATCCGTCTCGATTCCAGCCCGTTTTCCACGAAAGATCAGGAGAAGACATCATGTCGATTTGCCGTGTCGTCCTTTCTGCTGTGTGCTTGGCGGTAGTTCTTTCGGCGGTCACGTCGCTGGCCGTCGCGAAAGACGAATCGGACAAGCCCGCTGGCTCCTTCGATCCGGTGAGGCAATTCGAGCACATCGGCATCTGGACCGCGGACAAGCAGCCCCACGAGCGATTCGTGGCGGCGACCAAGGTCTGGGTGACGGACTTCCAGAAACATCCGTACGGTGTCGAATGGCTGCGGTCGGACGGGCCGTTCAAGGGGCCGAATCCTCACATCGCCTTCCGCGTCGAGAACATCGAGAAGGCGGCCGAGGCCGCGGCGGGGCTGAAATGCGTTTCCAAGCCCTTCGATGCCGGCATTGCCCGTGTGGCTTTCTTCCAGACCGAAGACGGCGCGGTCGTCGAATTCATGGAATATCCCAAGGATTCTGCAACAGCGCCGCCCCGGCAATTGCAGTTCGATCACATCGGACTGATCACCACCGAGAAGAAGCCCAACGAGACCTACGTCGCGGCGACCAAGGTCTGGGTGACCGGCATCGCGGCGCATCCGTACCGCGTGGAATGGCTGCGGTTCGAGCCCGACACTCCGGTCCAGAGCCCGGTGCGCGACCAACCGCACGTCGCCTTCCGCGTCGATTCCATCGCCGCAGCCGCCAAGGGATTGAAGGTCCTGATCGAGCCCTTCGACGCCGGCATCGCCAAGGTCGGCTTCTATCAGACCGAAGACGGCGCGGTCGTCGAGTTCATGGAATACTACAAGAAGTAACTGCTCCGCGATCCGTGGCGGCACTCGGCGAAAACGTCGCCCGGCTGGCAGAATGCTGGGCGGCTGCGAGGGGCTCAATAGCAGCCATCACGCCGGACACCAGATTTCCTCCGGCGCGACTGAGGATCGGACCCGTCCCCGTACGGAGGCCGGGTCGGGATCCCGGGCAGCGACGGGCCGGACTGGCTCAGGAACGATTGCGAGTTCGTCGTCTGCTCGAAAGCCAATCCCGGCAACCTGATCAAGCTGATCGTCGGGGGCGGCGTGATGGGGCACAAGCTCTGCCACGAGAACGAAGCCCCGTTCCCGGAAGCTCTGGCCGAGTGGTTCATCCGCTCGTTCTGCCCGCCCGGCGGAACGGTCCTCGATCCTTTCGTCGGGTCCGGGACGACGGCCGCCGTGGCCCTGATGCACGGCCGCAACGCGATCGGGATCGACGTCCGACAGGAGCAGATCGACTTGGCGAGGCGGCGGATTGCGTCTCAGGTCGCTTTCCCGGACGGATCTTCGCCATGACGAAGCGGAGAGGGAAACGGCCGCCGAAGCCCAGGATGCCCGACCCGTCGCCGGATGAGATCCGCCAGGCGTGCGAGCGGATCCGGGCCACGTGGGACGAAGAGACGTACCAGAAACGGGGATCGCATAAGGCGGTGCAGTTCAACTGGCCGAGGATCTCGGAACAGGAACTGATCGAGGCGATCGAGGAGGAAGAGCGGGATGAAATGGGGGACGGCTGAGAAGCCGATGCCGAATTCGCTGGGGCTTCGCCCCCGACCCCACGGCGCCCTGCGCCGCCTATGTGGTTCCTTGCTCGCCCCCGCTCCGTCTTCCGCTCTTGCCTGACCTGGCTTTACTTGCTCGACGCATCCACCGAACTAAAGGCCACGCGGAACCCGACGCTGTGGAGCGAGTACCCCGGCGGCATCGAATTCCGGTACGCCGACCGGCAGCCCCCCGCGCCGTCGTACCAGCAGCCGCCGCGAAGCACGCGGGTCGAGCCCGCTCCAGGCCCCGCCGGATCGTCCAGCGGAGACGCCGCGTAGTAATCCATCGACCACCAATCATCACACCACTCCCACACGTTCCCGTGCATGTCATAGAGTCCCCAAGCGTTCGCCGTCTTCTGACACACCGGATGCGTCTTCTCGCCCGCGTTCGACTTGTACCAAGCGATCTCTTTCACCCCGCCCTCATCGTCACCTGAATACCACGGTGTGATCGTCCCGCAGCGACACGCGTGCTCCCACTCGGCCTCCGTCGGTAGCCGATACGTTCTTTGCCCCGACCGCTCTTCCGGCAATTCGCCCAGCTTTCGGCAGAACGCCGACGCGTCATCCCAACTGACCTGCTCCACCGGACAATTCGCATCCTCCTTGAACCTGCTCGGATTATTGCCCACCACCCGCTCGTATTGCGCTTGCGTCACCTCGCTGGCCGCCAAGTAGAACGGCTTCGTGATCCGAACTCGATGCTTCGGAGCCTCCGACGGCACACGCTCGATGTACCAACTCAGCTGGTTCGTGGCTTTGGCTTCCTCCAACAGCTTGGCGACTTCCGCCTCCGTCGATCCCATGTCGAACTCGCCCGGCGGAATCAGGGCGAAACGGATGCCGATGGAATTCTCCGATTCCACCTCCACGCCCAGGTACTTGGCCCAGGCTACTTGGTGCTCCTTGGCCTTGACCGCGTCGAACGGAGCAATCGCCGGCGGTGGAGCACCAGGGGGCAGGGTCCACGGCGGTGCGGGCTTCGGGGCGGGCGGCGTGGACGGTTTGGGCGTCGGGGGCGGTTGGGGCGATGCAGTGACCTTCTTCTGTGGACTCGCGGCCCCGTTGGCCGGCAAGGAAACTGTCCTCGCGAGGCGGAAGCCCAGGTAGTAGTCCCGGCGCGATGGCACGAAGGTGCCACGATCGGCCGCTCGGCATTCCCCGGCACCCTGGTTCCAACAGCCGCCCCGGTGAACCCGGTACGAGCCTGCCGCAGGACCCGTCGGATCCGCCAGCCGCGAAACGCCATAGTAATCGACTGCCCACCAATCTTGGCACCACTCATACACATTCCCGTGCATGTCGTACAGCCCCCACGCATTCGGTGACTTTTGACCCACCGGATGCGTCTTCTTCTCTGCGTCGGGATTGAACCACGCATGCTCCCTCAACGCCCCCCTATCGTCACCCGAATACCACGCCGTGATCGTTCCGGCCCGGCAAGCATACTCCCATTCGGCCTCCGTCGGCAGCCGATACTCAGCGCGAGACGTCTGCTCCTGCGGCAGTTCGCCCAGTTTCCGACAAAACGCCGAAGCCTCGTCCCAACTGACCAACTCCACCGGGCAAGCTGGATCGTCCTTGAACTTGCTCGGATTCTTGTCCATCACCCGCTCGTACTGAGCCTGCGTCACCTCGCTGGCCCCCAGGTAAAACGGCTTGGTAATCCAGACGCGATGCTTCGGGGCCTCCGACGTCAGCCTCTCGATGTACGAACTTGGTTGGTTCGAGACCTTGGCTTGCTCCAGAAGCTTGGCGACCTCCGCTTCCGTCGATCCCATGTCGAACTCACCCGGCGGGATGAGGACGAATTTCATGCCGATTGAATTGGTCATCTCGACCGGAACGCCCAGGTGCTTGGCCCACGCGGCTTGGTGCTCCTTCGCTTTCGCCGCGTCGAACGGGGCAATCGCCGGCGGTGGCGAGCCCGCCGGCAAATTCCACGGTGGCAGTGGAGCCGGAGAGGTCTTGGACTGCGGTGCCTTGTCACCGCTTTTTGCCGGTTTCGCGGTTTCGCTCTTCGCCGTCGTCTCCACGGTGACGCTCCCTCCGTCCGGCACCGGCACGCGGGCGACTTCCTTCCCGTCCTTGTCCCGGACCACGACCCAGATGCCCAGCAAGATCACCAGCAGCCCGCCCGCGCCGGCAGCCGCCAGTTTTCTCCGATCCTGCCACCAGGGCGGCCGCGGTGGACGCTGAATCGGCTTGCCCGCTGGCGTCACCATCCGACCGCCGGGCAACGATTGCTCGGTCTTCGGGTCCGTCGCCACCTGCGGCGTTGCCAGATCCAGCGTCGCGTCCAGATCAGCCGTGCGGGCAGGCTCGGGCGCCACTGCCGTGGCTACAGCTCGTGACGGCTTTTGCCGCGGCACGGCACGCTGCTTTGACGGCGCCGTCATCCCACGCAGGAACTCATCTAGCCGCGCGTCCTCTGCAGTCGCGATGCTCACGACCGGCGGGCCGGCCATCGAACCGGAACGGCATTGCTCCAATTCCGCGAGCACCTCGGCCATCGTCTGGTACCGATCCTGCGGCGTCTTGGCGACCATCCGGTGGAAGATCGCATCCAGCGGCGGGGTGACTTCCGGACACGCATCGCACAACGACGGAATCGGTTTCGTCTGGTGAGCCATGAGTTTCTCCACCGTGGTTTCGCCGGCGTACAGCGGCCGGCCGGTCAGCAGATACCAGAGCGTGACGCCCAAGCTGTAGATGTCGGCCCGCGCATCGGCGTGCTTGGTGCTCATCGCTTGCTCAGGGGCCATGTAGTCCACGGTGCCCATGATCTGGCCCGAACCCGTCAGTTGATCCTGCTGGCCGCCAGCCGTATCGAGCCGCGCCAGGCCCATGTCCAGGATTTTGACGGTCCCGCGCCGGTCCAACAGCAGGTTGGCGGGCTTGATGTCCCGATGGACGACACCGTTCGCGTGAGCGAATTCCAGGCCGCGAGCCGCCTGCAAGATGCAGTCCAGCGCCTGGTCGAGCGGCAGGGGACCGCGCTTCTTGACCAGCGACGACAGATCGCTGCCGTCCACGTACTCCATCACGAAGAAGTGCGTGCCGCCGGCTTCGTCGGCGTCGAAGGCCGTCACGATGTTCGGATGCATCAGCCGGGCTGCGGCCTCGACTTCACGCTGGAACCGCCGCAAAGCTTCGGGCGACTTGGTGACCTTCGGCGAGAGCACCTTCAACGCCACCAATCGCTTCATCCGCCGGTGTTCGGCCTTCAGCACCAGGCCCATCCCGCCCTGGCCCAGCTTGTCCAGGATCACGTAGTTACCCAGCACCAACGACTTGCCCTTGCCCGCGTACATCTGCTGGGCTTGGAAGGCGGTAAGCTTCTTCTGGCGGACCAGTTCCTTCGCCAACTGCTCGCCATCCTGCGGTTTCTTCTCGGCGGGCAGGCTGTCGATCAGTGCAACAACCTCATCCGCGGACATCAGACTGCTGTCGGCAAGCTGATGCACGAATTGGTCGATCGAGATCGCCATGATGAGTTCCCCGGACGAAAGCACGGCCGCAAAGCCGGCTGGTGCCCCCCAGGATACCCAACACCTTGGTAGCGTGCAAGATCGGCGGTGCTACCCGATCTCCTTGGCCACGCGCTCGGCCAGTTTCAGGTCCCGCTCGACGTAGACCAGTTGGGCGACTTTGGCGGTGTGCTGCAGGGAAGCGGCTTCGGCCATCGCGCCGTACTTTGCCGAAACCTCCGTTGCGCGGGTGTGGCGGATCTGGCACGGTCCAGGAATCGCTGAACGTGATGAACGCGACGCCGGGGAACTTGCCGCTGGGGTCGTACGCCTGGCGCAGGGTGGAGCGATTCGGCGGCGGCAAGGAAGGGGAAACTCAAGTCAAGGTGGTAACGCTCGGCTTCAGTGGCGCCGCCCTTGGGCGGCGTTCGCTGCAAGCCGTTGTCAGGCAGCCGAGGTGGCGCGTTGTGACGGACGATGTCTGAAGACGTAAATCGCCCAGCCCAAGGTGTCTCGCCCCCAGCGAAGATACACAGCCTTGCCCTTGGCCACGCGTTCCAAGAGTTCGGGCAGATCTGGATCGTCTGGGTGACAGCGGGCGTACTCGGCCGCCGCATACCATTGCAGACCTTCGTACTTGTCCCAGTCATCCTTGCTGCTCACGAACGTGTGAACCAGCTCGAGCCCCCGTAGCTCACCGGCCTCTGCGTTGCCGAAATGTGTCCCAAAGCTGTTTCTGCTGAGCCCCGACGCCGCAAGGTGCTCCTCCGATGGCTGCTGAAGCCAGTAGGGCTCCCCGACAATCACCCAACCACCGGGCGCGACCATGCCCGAGAGCGCGTCCAGAGTCTCTGCGTGACCACCGAACACCCAGCTGGCGCCGATGCAGGAGGCCAGAGTCAAGCTGCGCGGCTCTTCGGGCCTGAAGTCGGCGCCGTTCATCTGCCTGAAGACGACTTCTGCCCTCGGCGCTCGCATCTGCAGCTGCCTCTGTGCGTCGGCGATGTGGAACGGTGAAATGTCGATCCCGCTTCCACGGATGCCGTACGCTTCCGCCAGGCGAATCAGGAACTCACCTTTTCCACAGGCGATGTCGACCACGCGCGCTTCCGCTGGAAGCCGCAAGAGACCGACAAGTCGCGCCAGTTTGTCGTTGCTCGTGGGATTGCACACCACGTGTTCGCGGTGTGTGATGTCGTAGAATTTCCACGTGTCCATGATTCTCAATCCTTCGACGGCCTCACGCCACGTCGTCGGTGTCCATTCTAAGCAGTTCGATGGCCTTCCGTCAACAGCGTGAAGATCTGGCAGGGATGGGATGGCAAAGTCCACGGCAACGTGGTGCCCCCCTCTACGGGCGACATCCACGCGTTCATGCACCAAGGCCCCAATGGCGGCAACCAGAACCGCGGCTTCTTGGCGGAGCCCTCGGGCAGTCCGAACAAGCAGTCCCGGCAGACATCCTCCTTCCGCGAAGGACCGAGTCAGCTTCGTTACTCGTACGGAAGACGGCGATAGGTCCGATTCGGGCGGTGAAAAAGACGAATGCCTCGGCGCACGCCGGGGCATAGAAAACAAGGCGCGATCGAGATGGAAAACACCAGGTGAGTTGCTTTC
Source organism: uncultured Pirellulaceae bacterium (assembly GCA_964409865.1). GTDB lineage: Bacteria > Planctomycetota > Planctomycetia > Pirellulales > Pirellulaceae > Anammoximicrobium. The sequence continues at coordinate 13,567 of CAYPGE010000113.1, read as the reverse complement.
GCCGCTGCGGGCCGTATAATGTTCGGCGTGGAGCGGGCGTTTCTTCGAAGGCACTCGAGCCGCAAGTCCAGTTCAAGTCGTCGGATGACGAGACAAACAGCAAGCCGGCGGTGCCGGTAGGCTTGTTGACGAGCAGACCGACGTGGTCGAACATCGCGGGGCGTTCGGACACGTCGGTTTTTTTGCGCTGGGTCACGCGGTCACGGGGGAGGATCGACATGGCTTGGGAGTACAGCGAGAAAACGAAACAACTTTTTCTGAATGCGGTCCACGGCAAACCGGGAACGCATTTGGGGGAGATCGAGAACCCGGACGGCTTGGGCGAGCACGGGTCGATCGCCTGCGGCGACGCGATGCGGTTCACCTTCCGTGTCGAACGCGACCGCGTGGACGCGACGCGGGACGTAATCGTCGAGGCCCGTTACTTGACCTTCGGCTGTACCTCGGCCATTGCCGCTTCCGAGGCCCTATGTACGCTCATCGAACAACGCCGTCTCACTCCCATCGAGGCCCTCCAGATTCACAACACGGATATCGTGGACTTTCTCGGCGGTCTGCCGGCGCAGAAGGTCCACTGTTCCGTGATGGGGGCCGAAGCGCTGGAAGCCGCCGTGTTCAACTGGGCCCAGAAGCGCGGCGTGGATCTGACGCGGCTGGGAATCGACATCCATGCCAGCGAACAGGAAGACGGCCGGATCGTGTGCAAGTGTTTCTCGCTGACTGAACCGTACCTGCGGCGCAAGATTCGCGAGTTGAACCTGCGCACCATCCCGGAGATCACCAATGCCATCAAGGCCGGTGGCGCGTGCATGTCCTGTCACCACGTGCCAGGCGGCCTCCAGGATTTGCTCGACGAAACGTGGGGCAAGTCACCGGCCGGCGTCCCGGTTCTGACCCAGATCCGCCTGCCCGCGACGGCCGCCGCCAAGGCGGAAGCGCCGGCGCTGTCGCCCTACCAGTTCAGCAAGAAGGTCGAACAGACGCTGCAGGACTACATCCGGCCCCTGCTTCGCCGGGACGGCGGCGACGTGGAAATCATCGACATCAAGGACACGCTCATCTACTGCCGGCTGGCGGGGGCCTGCCAAGGCTGCGCCGGCGCCGGCCAGACCCTGTGCATGCTGGTGGAGCAGAACTTGAAGGATCTCGTGGACCAGCGCATCCGGGTGATCGAGGTCTGAACAGGAAGAAGACGACGATGCGAGTCATTTACGCCGACAATAATGCCACCACCCAGGTGGCGCCGGAAGTTTACGAGGCGATGGCGCCGTTCTTGACCGCAGACTACTTCAACCCCAGTTCGATGTACGAACCCGCACGGCGCACGGCCGCGGCGATCAAGCAGGCCCGCCGGCAGATCGCGAGACACCTGGGGCTCGCCGATCCGAACCAGATCCTGTTCACTTCGTGCGCCACGGAAAGCAACAACACGGCGATCTTCGGGACGGCCAAGGCCAACCCTCAGCGCCGTCACATCATCACGACGGCCGTGGAGCACCCGGCGGTGATCGAGGTCTGCAAGGACCTGGAACGCAACGGCTGCGAGGTGACGTTCCTGGGCGTCGACAACCAAGGAAATCTGGATCTGGGCGAGTTCGTGCGCTCCCTCCGGCCGGACACCCTCCTGGTCAGCATCATGCACGCGAACAACGAGACCGGCGTTGTTTTTCCAGTCCCCCAGCTTGCTCGGATCACCAAGGAGACCGATCCGTCGATCATCTTCCACACCGACGCCACCCAGTCCGTGGGCAAGATCCCGATCGACCTGGCGGAGGAGTATCGGCACGTGGATCTGCTCTCGTTCTCCGGCCACAAGCTGCACGCCCCCAAGGGCATCGGCGCGCTGTACATCAAGCGGGGAACTCCGTGCCGGCCCTTGCTGATCGGCGGTCACCAGGAGGAAGGCCGTCGGGCAGGGACCGAAAACACGCCCTACATCGTCGGGCTGGCCAAGGCTGTGGAACTAGCCGCCGGGCATGTCGAGGAGGAGCAGACGCGGATCCGCAGCTTGCGCGACCGGCTGGAAACCGCGCTGGAACAACAGATTCCCCAGATCCAGATCAACGGCCGAGGAGCGCCCCGGCTGCCCAATACCCTGAACGTGTCCTGTCATTACGTGGAAGGGGAAGCGATGCTGTATCAGTTGAGCGACTGCGGGATCTGCGCCTCCAGCGGTTCCGCCTGCACGTCCGGCTCCTTGGAGCCCTCCCATGTTTTGCGGGCCATGCAAGTCCCGTTCACCGCCGTTCACGGCTCCGTCCGGTTCAGTTTCAGCCGCTACAACACGGAGGCGGATGTGGACCGGATCCGCGAAGTTTTTCCGCAGATCGTGGCCAACCTGCGCAGGCTTTCCCCGTATTGGGACCAGCAGCACAACCGGCCTCGCGACGACGCGGCTGCCGACCTGGCCGCGCGCGACGGCAGGCCGTGAAGGTCAAACCTGAATGGACTGCCATCCGCGCCGGCGGCCAAGCAGACAGAGATCAGGATCGGCGAATCAATGACTGTCGCGATTTCAAAGTAGCCATCACGCTCCGCGTGATGATCGCAAACAAGAACTGGACAGTTATTGATTCGCCGATCCTAACGTTCAGGTCGCGTCCGCCATCGAGGCCCAGTTGGAAGCGATCGTCACGGGCGATCGAGTTCCCCTGAACGTCGGCCTTTCAAGAGGCGTTTTGCCCAGCGAGCCGTGCGCGGAGGGCGTCCAATTGGCTGGGATCCACAATCCAGCCGCGGCAGGACGGCGCCTGACAGCGGCAGGGAATGGCGGACGCGGCGGACCAATTGTAGTCGATCGTCAACTCGTCGCCCGGCTTGATCTCCCGCAGAGCAATCAGAAAGACACGGCGTCGCGTCTTCGTCCCGCCCGCGTCCCGCAGGTCGAAGAAGTCGAACTCGCAATTCGGCTCACAACTGTGGTTCACGTACCGGAACGGCGCCGCCGGCTCCAAGACCCGGCCATCTTCGATATTCATGCAGTAGTCGGAGCCGTAGTGCGGATCGTCGATGATCCGGCCCTCGATCTCGCCGATCACGGTCTCGGCGGGGTAGCGGCGACGAGCGAACACGCCCTTGCCAACTCGCGTCGGACCGATGCGGATCGACTTGTCATGGCCTCGGCGGGAGGCGTGCTCGTCCCGCGCGTTTCCGGCCCCGGTTCCCCGGCAGACCCGCGTCTGCCGCCGCCCGGCCCGGGTCCGGAGCCGGATCGTGGCGTCTTCGTCCGTGCCGCACATCGTGGGCATGCTTCACCTCGCAGTTCCTGCCCAAGGACTACTTCGTGGTAGACTCGCGGAGGATGTCTCCTGTCGGAAATCGGATCGGTCACCAAGCCCGCCGGGAACGGGCGGCGCCGGGCCGGACCGAGGTCCGGCCGGCGCGGGTTCGACGCGGCGCGGTGGCCGGCGCTAGCGCCGAATGATAGGGGTGATCCGCCTGCACCTGCAGCCGGCGGCGGATCAGTTTCTCGATCGCCTGCAGGCAGCCGCGCTCGCTGGCGTCGCAGAAGGACAAAGCCGTGCCAGCCGCCCCCGCCCGGCCCGTGCGGCCGATGCGATGGACGTAGCTTTCCGGTTCATGCGGCAGGTCGTAGTTGATGACGTGTGTGATGCCGTCGACGTCGATCCCGCGCGAAGCCAGATCGGTGGCCACCAGCACCCGCATCTTGCCGGTGCGAAAGCCGTGCAGCAACCGCTCGCGCGTGGTCTGCGACTTGTCGCCGTGGATGGCGTCGGCCCGGATCCCGCTGCGGCTGAGTTGCTGGGCCACGTGATCGGCGCGGCGTTTCGTGCGGGTGAAGACCAGGACACGGCCCGCGGCCGGAGCCTGCAAGAGTTGGCTGAGCAGAGCCCGCTTGTCGGTTTGCTCGACAAACAGCACCCGCTGGTCGATCAGCTCGACGGTCGTCGCCGGCGGCGTAACAGAGACTCGCACCGGATTGCGCAACAGCTGCCGGGAGAGATCCACGATCCGGTCCGGAAGGGTGGCCGAGAAAAACAGCGACTGGCGCTCTGTCGGCAGGCAGGCGATGATCCGCTTCAGATCCGGCAGAAAGCCCAGATCCAGCATGCGGTCCGCCTCGTCCAGGACGAACGTATCCAGTCCGTTCAGCCGCACGTGGCGCTGGTGCATCAGATCCAGCAACCGGCCGGGTGTGGCGATCAGCACGTGCACGCCGTGGGCCAGGGCCCGTACCTGCGGGTTCTGCCCCACGCCGCCGAAGATCACCGCCTGCCGGAACCTCAGGTGCCGGCCATAGGCTTGAAAGCTGCTGCCGATCTGCGCGGCCAGTTCCCGAGTGGGGCAGACCACCAGGACGCGCGGCGCGCCGGGGACGGCCGGTCGGCGCGATTGGTCCAGGCGGTGCAGGATCGGCAGGGCAAAGGCGGCGGTCTTGCCGGTGCCGGTCTGGGCACACCCCAGCAAATCCCGCCCGGCCAGGACATGCGGAATCGCCTCCACTTGAACCGGCGTGGGCGTCGTGTACGCCTCCTCGCCAACGGCTCGCAGCAGGGACGGAAGAAGTTGAAACTGTTCAAAAGAAGCTGACATCAAGTACTTTCGTGAAAGAGTTTGCGCGGCGATCCCGACAACCCGTTTTTGGAGGGACGCTGATCCCGCCGCGCGGTGCAAGCCGGCGCGCATCCGGCGTTCGGCGACGTCCGCCGAGGACGAGCGTTCGCGCCCGTCCCAGAGGGCCCCCTCCCGGTCTACAGCAAGACGCTGGGGGGCATCCTCTCGCGTATGCCCTTGGACGGCTTATTACCGTTCGACAAATAAGTGGCAAGCTTCCAGCTTGCGATCCCGCTATCTGCCGCAAGCTGGAAGCTTACGCCACGCAGAAATCGGACAGTTATTTCTCGAACGGTGCTTAGTACCGCTCGAGAAATAAGTGGCGTAAGCTTCCAGCTTGCGATGCCGCTATCTGCCGCAAGCTGGAAGCTTACGCCACGCAGAAATCGGACAGTTATTTCTCGAACGGTGCTCAGTACCGCTCGCGACGGCCGCCACCGCCGCCGCGCTCCGGCCGCGGGCGGGCCTCGTTGACCGTCAGGGTGCGTCCCTGCAGTTCGGTACCGTGCAACGCCTGGATGGCTGCGTCGCCGCCGTCGGACATCTCGACGAAGCCAAAGCCACGTGCCCGGCCAGTCTCGCGATCCGTCACGACAGTCGCCGAGGCGACGGTGCCGTGCGGGCTGAATGCCTGACGCAAATCATCGGAGGTGGTGTTGAAGGACAGATTCCCCACATACAGTTTCTTACTCATGGTCATTCCTCGAGCCGTTCGGGCTCATTGCAGGAGATCGCGCGAGAACGTTTTGCGCAGCACCACACCCGGCGTGCCCGCGCAGCGGGCTGCAGACGCAGCAGCGCGCATATTCCTCGTTTCCGCCAACAGGGCGGCGCAGAAGATCGCAGTCAACCCAAACGCAGTCGAACCGCCCATGCCGGGCGCAACCATGGCTCGCCGCAGGCTCGGTGCGTTGGCACCACCTGTGTTGAGAACCTTTCCGGCGCGACCAGCCGTCGATCCTGGAGACTGTGAGAGGTGACTCTGAGCAGGAGAACCAGGAAGGAAGAAGCGGAAATGTGTCCGTCGTGCTGGGGTCTTCCAGCCGGCCAAGCACTCGCTTGGCCAACGCCCAGATTATACACGCCCAAGACAAAATGAAAACACCACTTAACGGTTGATCCGGAAGATTTTCAATCGCACGCCGGCCGGGGAGGGGATGGCGATCGCGGGGATCGTGATCCGGCCGCGGGCGGCGGCGGCGATCTGGGCGGGCGGCGCGTCGCCGATGCGGACGCTCAGCCGTTCGCCCGGCGCTGTCCGGAACTTCTGCACGCGCCGTAGAGTCACGTCGGTGCGGAGCGGATACTCCAGGCCCGGATATTCGGCCAGGATCGTGATCGCGTAATGGTCCGGCTCGTCCTCGATCTCGCGCCAAGACAGGCCGCGATTGATCCAGCCCACGATATCGCCGTCGTCCGGATTCCCGTTGCCGGGGTCGCGGCTGGCAGACGTGTTGGCAAACGCCGGGAAGCTCTGATCGAGGCGGAATTGCCGGAACTGTTGGGTCCAAGCCTTGACGTCGGCCGGTGCGTCTTTGCCGGCGGTCGGATGCTCGCCGTCGTCCCAGTACACGGCCAGCGCCTGCCGGGCTTCGTTCATCGCCCGATAGAACGGCGGATTGTTCTCCCAAGGGATCGAAGCGTCGCGGCGCCCGTGGACGACGAACAGCGGCGGCAGGTCGGCGTCGGACTCGCGGACGAACTTCGTCCCGTTCATGCGGTCCAACAGCGGGACGCCTTCGTTGGTCTTGACGTCCTCGGTGATCGGGCCGCCCCAGCACGCCGCTTCCAGCCGCTTGGCGCTGCCGGAGCCCAGATAGGTATAGCTGACGATCGGCACGTGGGCGTGCAGCGCAGCGAACAAGTCGGGATGGCGCAGGCCGAAGGAGATCGTGCCGCAGCCGCCCATCGAGCTGCCCGAACAATACCAGCGGTTCGGATCGGTCTGATAATGGCGGCCGACCCAGTCGAGAATCCACAGGTTGCGACGCTCGGTGTAATTGGTCGGAACGCCCTGTGCCATGCGCTGGCGGTCGCAGATCTCGGAGTTGTAGCCGTACCAGAAGCTCCAGATGGCCGAGCCGCCTGCGCCGTCGGGGTGCGGGCGGTTGATCCACGTCCGGTCGGTGGGACGGATCACGACCTCGTCGCCCGCGACGCGCACGCTGAACTTGACCGCCAGCCCTTCGCGCCAGCCCATCGTCCGGTCGCCGAAGAACAGGTACTCCATGTCGGGAACCACGCCGCTCTTGCCGTGCAGGCTGAGCCACTGGGCCTTGCCGCGTCCGGCGCCGGGCGGGGGCGGCGGGCCCGGCCGTTGCCAGATGGGCCGGATCGCGCCGGGGACGGCCGGTACGCCCGCCGTGAGCGAATTGACGCCGGCGGCCAGGTGCGTGTCCTCGCGGCCGTCGGGAGCTGTCGAAGTGACGGCGAAGTACAGCCGCTCTGCTCGCTCCGGCGGTGCCGATTGGGACTCCGTCCCGACCCGGTCGGGACGGAGTCCCAACCTACCCGGCCGGACCGTGTGGACGAACAAGCCGCCAGCCGGGTCCAGTCGCTGGCCGCCCTCCTGGATCAGGAAGCCGACTGCTGGGCGGGGCTCGCCCTTGCCAAGCGCCACCGGGTCTTCCCACCAGTCCCGCGCGCTGTGGCGCTCGATGTGATGAGCGATCTTCTCGGCCTGCGTCACGTCGGCGATCGCGCGCTCGGACAGGTAGACGTTGAAGGTCGTCCCCTCGGGCGTATCGGCCTCTTGCCAGGTCAGAAACACCTGACCATCACGTGCGACGGCTTGCAGCTGACTCACCGGCGCGGCGGCCTGGGCCGCGGCACATACGGCCCAGGCGCCGAAGCCGGTCAGAAGGGTCCGGGTTGTGAGACGTGTCATCTGGAGGCTCCCAGGCGATGTGGTTAATCGAGTCCCAAGCAGCGTTCGAGAAATAACTGTCCCGTGTTTCTTGCCGATCATCACACGGAGTGTGATGGCTACTTTGACGGGGTGACAGTTATTTCTCGAACGCTGCTAAGCACGTGTCCAAAGTCAACTCCGTGATTCGTTCGTCGAGCGGACTTCAGTCCGCTCGGGCGGAGTGAATTTCGCCCTGCGAAGTTGTTCCTGGACAGGTGCTGATCTTCGCGTTTTCTTGCCGCAACGTCCAGTCGGTCCGTCCACGCAGGATGTGCGGCACAATTCATGGCGTGATGGCTGCGTGCTGCTGGAGCACGGCTTTCAGGTCAGCGAGGGGGACTTCTCGGGGCGAGAGGGTTCCGCGGGCGGCCAGGGCGGCTGCGGCGCCGGCGGCCTGGCCCATGGCCATACACGAGGCCTGGACCCGCAGGCCGGAATTGGCCAGCCGATCGCTGCTGACGCTGCGCCCGGCCACCATCAGGTTGCGGCTGTCCTTGGGAATCAGCGCTCGCAACGGAACGGTGGGAACGATGCCCTCCTTCAGCGGTTGGGGTCGCACGCCCTGCCGCGTGTGCAGATCGACTGGATAGAAGGCATAACATACGGCATCGTCGAAGACGCGCCCGCCGACGTAATCCTCGTGCGTGATCACCACCTCGCCCAAAATCCGGTAGCTCTCGCGAAAGGCGGTCTCGGGTTGGAGTTGCACAAGACGAGCCGCCTGGTCGCCTCGCGCTCGACGTGTCCGGAGACGTTCCAGGATAGTGCGGCGGCCCGCCAAATTGGCCTCGGTGCGGGTCACGGAGTTCGACGAGTCGGCGCCGTGGACATAGACCGCGTCCAACCGCTCGCGTCCCGCCTGGAAGGGATCGCCCAGCTTGAACAGCATCGACCCCGGCTGCGTCTCGTCCTCGCGCAGACGTTCCAGCCCCAGCATGCCGGCGACGTCGGCGCCGCCGGTGCAGTCGATCAACTGCTTGCAGGTCACGTGCCGTCGAGTGCCAGGACCGAGGACCTCGACCTGCCAGCCGCCCCGCGCAGGTTGAGCGGCCACGGGAAACTCGTAATAGCAGATTTCGACGCCCGCCAGGCGGCAGGCCTCTTCTGCCAGGACCGCATACAGGAACGGGTTCATGAGCACCTGGTGTACCCAGTGGCGGCCGGGCGGAGCGGGTATCGTGAAATCGGGCAGTTGGCCGCCATCCAGTTCGACGGTCTGCCGAACCAGGTCCCAGCCGATTCCCGCGATCACCTGTTTGCCCCAGGCATGGAACAATCCGGGAAAGGCGACGCCGCCTGCGGTCATCGTGCCGCCCAACTGGCTGCCGCGTTCCACCAGCAGCGTTTTCGCGCCGATTCGGGCCGCCTGAATCGCGGCGGCCGTCCCGGCCGTCCCTCCGCCGATCACCAGCACGTCGGTCGAGATCGCCAACTCAGGCCGTTGCTTGGCGGCGGCTGAAACGGCGACTGGAGGTTCCGCCGACGACGCGAGCCGCGGCACCGCGACGGCGCCGAGCGCCGCGGCCCCCAGAAACTTGCGGCGGGGGAAGTCAGAACTCGAAGGATTCAGAGTTTTGTGGATCGGTTTCATGGTTGCCACTTTCGGATTGTTCAAGGCGCGGGTATCGTTGGCTGCCCAGGCGGTAACTTGCGGAGGACAGCCGCGTCTTTTTCATGGCTGAAGTTCTTGCAAGGCTGCTTCCATCTGTTTCGCCACATCAAGCATAGCGGGTTCCCCTTCCCCATCAGCTCTCCTCAAGCTGCCGGATTCGCTCCAGCAGGGAGTCGCGGATTTCGGTCAGGCGCCGCTCGTCGCTGATCTTGTTGCCCTCGTTGTCGGTGACGTAGAACACGTCCACGACCTGGTCCAGATGCGAGCCGATCTTCGCCTTGTGGACGGACAGGCACAGTTCGTACAGACGCCGGGTGATCGTGTACAGCAACCCCAGGCGGTCGAGTGCGAAAACATCCAGGATGGTGAAGCGATCGGAGGTCGCGTTGTCGACAAGGACTTGCGGCGGAGGCCGGTGGGGTCTTGCGCCGCGAGAACGGGAACTCGCTCCCCAGAGCGTAGGGAACTTCGGCGGCTGGTCAGTCGGCTGGCGGAGCGAATTGGTGAGCTTGCCGCAGACGTCTTCCCGTCGGGAATCCGGCGGCTCGCCCGCGAAATCCCGGTCCTGCACGTAAAAGCGATCCAGCACGAGGCCGTCGGCCAGCGTGTGGATTTCCGCCGAGAGGATTTCCAAGCGTTGGCTGGTCAGCACGCCGGTCAGCCGGTGAAAAATGCCCGGCGTGATGTCCTCGTAAGTGCCGATGGTGTACTCCACCGCGCTGCGTTCCGGCAGATACCGGGCCCAGGCCACCGCGTCTTGACGCTTCAGTTGCTGCAGCCGCTGAAGTTGCTCGACGATCGCTCGCGGTGACTCGGCAAACAAGTACACGGGCGGCAGGGCGTCCAACTGCCGGCTCCACCAGGCGCCGGCAACTCCCTTCTCGCGCGCGAGCCTCCGCAATTCCTCGCGACGCGCACTCTGCGCCGTGTCCGGCGCGCCGGCCGCGGTCTCTCCCGTCAAATGCCGCCGCGCGTTCAGATACAGTTGGGTCAGCAGGTCCAGTTTCCAGTCCGTCAGCACGCCGGGGCCGACGGCGGCCCAGTCGGCGCAGGTCATGACGTACAGCATCTGCAGGACCTCCGGGGAACCTACCTCGACGGCCAAGCCTACGACCACATCCGGATCGTACACATCCCGGAACTGCGCCAGTTCGGACATGACCAGGTGCCGGCGGACCAGGAACCGCAGGATTTCGGCTTCCCGTTCGGCCAATCCCAAACGTTGCGCCGTCTCCTCGGCCAGCCGCGCGCCCACGTCGCAGTGGTCCTCCGGGTTTCCTTTGCCCAAGTCGTGAATCAGCAAGGCCAGGTGCAGCAGGCGTTTATTGCGGAGTGCCCGGTACGCCTCGCCCACGGTCCCGGGGTGGTCGAAAAACCGCTCGGCTTGCTCCACGGCACGGATCGAATGCTCATCGACGGTGTACTTGTGGAATTCGTTGAATTGCAGCAGGCACCGCGCGTGACTCATGCCGGGGATGATCTGCTCCAGGACGCGCAACTGGTGCAACCGGCGGAGCAAATCGCCCAGGCGGCCGGGTTGCGAGAGGAGCGACAAGAAACGGTCCGCCACTTCGCGGGTCAGCGCAATCGCGGCTCGCTCCTTGACCGCCTCTCGAATGACTTCCCAAGTGCGGTGCTCGATCATTTTGTCGTACAAGTTGGCGAGATCCATCAGACGCAGCACGTGGACCAGGTCGCGACGCAACCTGGCCAGGCCGCGTGGCGTGGCGCTGATGTAGATCGGCCCCACGCGGTAATCGCCCTCCACATTGTGGCTCATCAGCCAGTTGAAGACACTCCGCACGCCCACGCGGGCCTTGGCCGTGGCCAAGAAGTGCGTCATCGCGTAGGTCACTTCGCTGGTGTGATGAAAGTAGTCGCGCATGAACTGTTCGACCGGCAGCAGGCCCTCGTCGCCCTGGTAGCCGTACAGCTTCGCCAACCGCAATTGCTCTTGCCGGTCCAGCACGTCCTGAGCGCGATTCGAGTGGAAATGAAGCTCGTTGCGCAAGCGCAGCAGGAACTCCTGCGCTCGCCGCAGTCGCCGCCGGTCCTCGGGGCTGATGGCGTCCAAGCTTTCCAGCGCTTCGGGATCGGGGTTTCCGTACCGGGCGAACCCCAGCCAACGCACCAGTTGGATATCGCGCAAGCCACCCAGTGACCGTTTGATGTTCGGCATCAGCAGGAAATTGGTTTCGCCGTAGGTCTGCCGCTCCTCGTGCCGCGCCTTCTCGATGGCAGCGGTCAAACGCCGCGAGTTCTTTTCCGCCGCGCGTTGCAGGCGGCGGAAGAACCGCGCGAAAATCGGTTTGTGGCCGGCCAGGAAGCGGGATTCGGACAGCGACGTGAACACGGTGGCGTCCGACAAAGCCAGGCTACAGGCCTCCTTCGGGGTGCGGAGGCTGAATCCCAGCGTCAGGCCGGCGTCGCAGATGTCCTGGGTCAAACGCCGCGCGACCGGGCGGACGTGCGGTTCGCTGCCGGGGTCCAGCAGCAGCATCAGGTCGACGTCCGAAAAGGGGGCTACGTCGCGCCGTCCGTACCCGCCGTGCGCCACCAGCGCCAGGTGGGTTTCGCAGGCGTGGCCGCCAAGATCGGCCAGGGCGGTTTGGTACAGCTCCAGGCAAACGGCGTCGATCAGGTCCGTCAGGTAGGAACTGACCTGGATGCCGGGAGCCCCGCTGGCGTGCAGGGTCCGCAGCTTCTCGCGCCCCTTGCGGAGTTGGTCTCGGGCAGCCAGGACGGCGGGGCGGAGATTCGGACCAGGCATAACGTGAGCCCACAGGAACCTGTAACCGTAGCGATTCTGAGATGATTCGGATGCGGGCCCTTTTACAGCGCCTCTTCCCCCGTTTCGCCGGTACGAATACGGATCACGTCCGTCAAGTCGGACACAAACACCTTGCCGTCCCCGGTCTGCCCGGTTTGGGCGGTGCGGAGGATCGTGTCCACCACCTTTTGCAGGCTGTCGTCGGAACACGTCACCTCGACCTTGATCTTGGGAACGAAGTCGACCGTGTACTCGGTCCCGCGATAATGTTCCGTGTGTCCCTTCTGCCGGCCGAATCCGCGCACCTCGATGATCGTCATCCCGTGCACGCCGATCTCGCTGAGCGCGGTTTTCAGCTCCTCGACCTTGAAGGGACGGATGACCGCTTCGATTTTTTTCATGACGTCCGCATCTCCGGTTCGTTGCCTTGGAACCGGCGAATCAATATCAAAGCAGCCATCACGCTCCGCGTGATGATCGCAGCCGAGACACGGCCAGTGATTGATTCGCCGATTCTTAGAGGAAAATGTACCCGCCTTCTCCGTGCTGGCTCAGGTCGAGCCCTATCGCTTCTTGTTCCCGATGGACGCGCAGTCCCACCACGGCATCGACGATCCGCACCAGGATCAGCGTCACCAGGGCGGCGAAAACATAGGTGACGGCGACCGCCACGATTTGCCCCAGCAGGATGCGTGTTTCGCCTTCGATCAATCCCAACGGGTGTCCGCCGTCGATGTTCCAGCAGGCGCGCGTGGCGAACACGCCGGTGAGGAGGGCCCCCAACGTCCCGCCGACGCCGTGCACCCCAAAGGCGTCCAGCGAGTCGTCATAGCCGAACCGCAACTTCAACGAGACACAAGCGTAATAGCAGAGACAACCGGCCGCAATGCCGAAGACCAGACCCGAAACGGGGCTGACAAAACCCGCGGCCGGCGTAATGCACACCAGGCCCGCCACCGTCCCCGTGCAAGTGCCCAAGACCGTCGGCTGGCCGCGGCGCCACCACTCGATCCCCGCCCAGGTCACACCGCCCGCGGCGGCCGACAAGTGGGTCGCGGCAAAAACACTGGGCGTCAAGTCGTCGCAGGCCAGCGTGCTGCCGCCGTTGAAGCCCAGCCAGCCCACCCACAGCATCGCCGCCCCGATGGCCGTGTAGGTCAGATTGTGAGGCGGCATGGGCTCGCGGCCATAACCCAACCGCTTGCCGAGCACCACGGCGATCACCAGAGCGGACACGCCCGAACTGATGTGCACGACGGTCCCGCCGGCAAAATCCAAAGACCCGCCCGCCAGTCCGTTTCCCGATTCGCCGGTTCTCACGAATGCCAACAAACCGCCATCCCAAACCCAATGGCACAACGGGCAGTAGACGAACGTGCCCCACAGCACCATCAACACGACCATGGCGCTGAACTTCATCCGTTCGGCGAACGCGCCGCAGATCAGGGCCGGCGTAAAGATGAAGAACATGCCCCGAAACAGCATGTGCGTCAACCGCGGAATCGCGCCCTCCATGGGAGTCACGGGGCGGCCCGCCTGCGGGTCCCAGACCCTGACCACGTCCCGCAGCAGCACGTAGTCCAGGTTTCCCAGCCAGCGGCCGCTGCCGCCGAACGCCAAAGAATATCCCCACAGCGTCCAAGCGATGGTCATCAGACCCATCAAAAACGTGCACTGCATCATCACGCTCAGCACGTTTTTC
>CAYPGE010000112.1:15960-21999 GCA_964409865.1 uncultured Pirellulaceae bacterium | reverse complement strand
CCCCCGACGCCCTGGCGAGCGCGTAGTGGCTCTTGCCGGCGGCCGTGACGGCCTTGCGGAAGGCAATCACGGCCGCCGGCAAGAGCCACTACGCGCTCGCCAGGGCGTCGGGGGTGGCCAGCGAGGTAATCGACCGGTTCGCGCGACATACGGCTCAGGACGGCGGCCAAGCTGGCCAGGACCGTAGGCATGGAATTGCGACCGACACCCGATCGCGACAACAGCGAGGAGGATTGACTCATGTCCGACGGTATCAAGGTTAAAGTGACGAAACACGGTCGGCGCAGATTCCTGGTCATGTACTACGATGACCCTGTGACGGGCAAGCGCGAACAGCGATCCACCAAGAAAACCAACCGGCGAGATGCTGAGCGGGTGGCAGCCAAATGGGAGGCGGAGTTGAACGCCGGCCTGTACCACCGGGACTCGCGAATGTCCTGGGAGCAATTCCGAGAGCGGTTTCTCGACGAGTACTTGGCCAGCAAGCCGGAACGCACGATCGCCGCTTACCAGACCGCCCTGAACCATTTCGAGCGGATCGTCAACCCCAAGTACCTGCGCTCAGTGGACTCCGGCATCCTGAGCCGCTTTCAGGCCGAACTGCGCAAAGAGGGGGTGGTCGTCAAAGCCGACGACGAAGACGGCCAGGATCAACGGAGGAATCGAAGCGAGGCGGCCATTGCTGCCTACCTGCGCCATCTGAAAGCGGCGTTCCGATGGGCCGCCAAGATGGAGTTCCTGCCCAAGGCCCCGTTGGTCGAGATACCCGGTGGCACGGAAAGCCGCGGACGGGCGATTACCCTGGAGGAATTCGAGCGCATGCTGGCCGTGGTTCCCAAGGTCCGGCCGAACGACGCTCCCGCTTGGCAGCATTACCTCAAAGGTCTGTGGTTGTCCGGCTTGCGGCTGGAGGAATCCACGATCGTGTCCTGGGATGACGACGGCCCGTTCGTCCTGGACTTGTCGGGCAAGTTCCCCCGGTTCCGAATCCAGGCAGCGGCGCAGAAAGGCCGGCGCGACGAATTGCTGCCGATCACACCGGACTTTGCGGAGTTCATTCTCCAGACGCCCCCAGAGGCACGCCACGGCCGGCTGTTCAAGCTGGTCGCCAGGAAGACCGGCCAGCCTATCTCCGCTAGCAATGTTGGGCGAGTCGTGCGCAAGATCGGACAGCGCGCGGGGGTGGTGGTCAACAGGGAGGCGGGGAAGTTTGCCGGAGCCCACGACCTGCGACGGAGCTTCGGCACCCGCTGGGCCCCCAAGGTCCGGCCGCCGACGCTGAAAAAGTTGATGCGTCACACCGACATCAAGACCACGCTGACGTTCTACGTCTCGCTGGACGCGGACGACGTGGCGGCCGAATTGTGGAGTCAACATCAGCCAGGAGTTGGCACTTTCGTTGGCACTAGCGCAGAATCGCACCGGGCTGAGACCAAGACGCCCTCCCAAGAAACGACAAAACCCGTTGCTATGCAACGAGTTAAGTCTGTTTCGGACAAGTGCCCCCAGTAGGACTCGAACCTACAACCCTCTGATTAAGAGTCAGATGCTCTACCATTGAGCTATAGGGGCAAAACCGCATTTTACCGATGTTTCATGCTGTTTCTTTCGATCCTGCACAAACGCCCTTCTGCCGGATTGACACCTGATCTGACACCTTCCCAGACTTTTCGCCGCAGAAGAAGGTGAAACAGGGCAGTGATTCTAGCAAACGCGCAAAAACACGCAAGCCTGCTAAACCTCGTTCCAGATTCCCCACTGTTTCCGCACGATATCGGACGCTGGGCGAAGAAGGTCAAGGGAAAGCTCCGGTACTTTGGCCCCATCAGAGGTGACGAAAGAGGCCGAAAAGCGTTCGCTGAATGGCTGCGTGTCAAGGACGATCTGCTGGCTGGTCGGAAGCCTCGCCCAAGAGTTACAGGCATGGACTGACCGACCGTCACACGATCTAAACCCGTTCAGGATAGCGCCTTGATTTGCCGGCCGGAGGTCCGTCAGGCGGCCAGTCTGGCAAACCTGTCGATACAAGTGGCCCCTTGCCGCTGGCAGCATTTTCGTTTCTGTTAACCGCTCGATCAGAAATCGTGTTGATTATCCGGGCAGGGCAGACGACAGATGCGAGCCGAAATCATTGCCATCGGTGACGAACTGACCAGCGGTCAGCGGTTGGACACGAACAGCCAGTGGCTCAGCCAACAGCTTGGCGATTTGGGAATCCAGGCATTGTTTCACACGACGGTCGGCGATGATCTGGAGGCCGGCGCCGAGGCGTTCCGGCAGGCCGTCCCGCGGGCGGATGTCATTTTGAGCACGGGCGGGCTGGGGCCCACGGCCGACGATCTCACGCGTGATTGTCTGGCCAAAGTCTGCGGCGTCGAACTGGTTCGCGACGAGGCTGTGGTGGAGCAGATCCGGGCGTTGTTCGCCCGGCGTGGCCGCCAGATGCCGGAGCGAAACGTGGTGCAAGCGATGTTCCCGCGAGGCAGCCGCGTCATCGCGAACCCTAACGGCACGGCGCCGGGGATCGACATCGAGATGTCCAGGGCCGGCCGAAACCCGGCGCGCATCTTCGCCTTGCCCGGCGTCCCGGCCGAGATGCGCGACATGTGGGCGGCGACCGTTCGGCCTGCCTTGGCCGCCATGACCGGCGGCCACCGCCGCGTGATCTGTCATCGGTCGATCCATTGCTTCGGCGCCGGCGAAAGCGCGATCGAGGCCATGTTGCCCGACCTGGTCCGCCGCGGTCGCGTGCCCGCCGTCGGGATTACGGCCAGTCAAGCCACGATCACGCTGAGAATCACCGCGGAAGGCCCGACGGCAGAAGCGTGCCGGGCGGCCATGCAGCCCACGGCGAACACGATCTACCAGTGCTTGGGCGATCTGGTTTTCGGCGAGGACGGGGACACGCTGCAGGACGTCATGATCCGGATTCTGGCCCAGCGGCGTCAGACGCTGGCGATCGTCGAATGCACTTCCGGAGGTATCCTGGCCGCGTGGTTGAGTTCGGCCGACCCGGAGCAAAGGGTGTTCCGAGGCGGATGGATTCTTCGCGATCCGGCCGCCCAGGCGGGCATCCTCGGAGCTGCCGGGATGGCTGCCGCGGAACCGCGTCCGTTGACAGAGATCGATGTGGGGACGCTCGCCGTGCGCTGCCGAAGTGTCTTCGAGGCGGATTACGCCCTGGCCTTGGGGCCTTTTCCGCCGCTTGACGCTTCGGCAGCCGGTCCACCACCGGTTCAGTTGGCAGTGGCCGACTCGACCGTCGTGCACCGCCACTCGACGCCCTTCGCAGGCCACCCGGAGATGCTGTTGGCGCGGACCGTCAAGGAAGCACTGAACTTTCTGCGTCTGACGCTACTGGACGTAAATCGCCGGCGGCAACCGACATCGAGTGCGCCGGATCCTGCGTGATCGAAGCTTCCACGGCGCGGATTTCGTCATCCGTCAAACCGTAGAGTCCGTAAACGAGCCGGTCGATCGCCGCATCCGTCGACGCAATTTGGCCTTCCAGGACGGAGTCGGCATGGTCGGCGCCGGTTGCGGCACGCCGCCCGATGAGCACCGTCATTTGTTCGGCAAGGGCGACGACCTCATCGTGCTTTCTCCGGTCTTCCGCAACCGCAAAGTCAATGACCCGAATCGGCAGCCTGGCGAGTTGGCCCTTGTTGATCGCCAGAAATCCGCCGGACAGGTGTTTGGCGTGGAACCGGATGCGGAACAGGTGGGACAGGAGTCTGGAATTCAGCAACCCCAGCAGGTAACGCGAATCGTCGATCATGTCGGCCGCCGCGTAGACCGAGACTCCCAGCGCCAGCCCGCCCCGGTCATCGGGGGCGGCTTCCAGCCGCCTGGTCATGCCGGCGATGATCAGTTTTCTTTCGCGAAACAGCCTCTGCTTGTTGGGTGTCAAGTGCCGGCAATCCGCGGGCAGAACCGGACTGACGAATTGGCGGTGCATGAACCGCACGTTGCCCAAGCCAACGAAATAGCGGTCGATGTTGCCGCTGACGACGAACTCGAAACACTCGCCGCCGGGGGCGTCTGCCTGCTCGTACAACGCATCGGCCAGGCGCTGCGCGGCAAAGCCGGTCGTGCCGCTGTGCAATGCCGCGCGCCGTGCCAAAGGCTGTGTCGGGACTCGCGATTCCACATCGAGCGTTCCGTGAATCGCCAGCCCGGCGTCGGCAGACAAGTCTTGCTGCCTGACCCACCGCAACGTTTCTTCCGACTGCAGGTCTTCCTCGCCGCCGGCGTGCAGGACGCGGATCAAGTGATTCGCTTCCGGCGGCGTTTTCTGCCAGACCATGAGGTAGGGGTAAACGCCCGCCGTCGGAAACACGCGCACAGCGGAAACATCGGTGATGCTCTCGATCCTGGTCTGCTCCAGGAGCAGCGCCCGGCAGGCCTCCGCATAATCCTGCGCCGCGATCTTGTTGGGGAGAATCAGCCCGCATCGGCCGCCGTCCCGCAGCAGTTCCAGCGACTTCTCCACAAACAAGACGTACAAATCGTAGCCGCGGCGGGCGGTTTGGTAGCGCCGCGCGAAATACTGTTTGATTGCCTCGCCCTGCTGCTGGAACACGATCCGGGCGTTCACGTAAGGCGGATTTCCGATGATGGCGTCGAATCCGCCGGATGTCAAAACGTCGGGGAAATCGGTTTGCCAATCAAAGACGTTGATTTCCGGCCGTTCTTTCCCCTCGAACAGCCCGCGTTGGCGATCGGCATCGAAGTCTGGTCCGATCAAGGCGTCGCCGCATTGGATGTTTTCGTCCAGGCAGGGCACGATACGATCCGAGGACAGCGTGCCCCGGCTTGACAGCCGGGCATCCTCCTGGCCCTCCAGGGCCTTCAGCAGCAGCGAAAGCTTGGTCACTTCGATGGCTCGCGGATCGACGTCCACGCCGAACACGTGCGTCGTCAGGAGGCGGTTCTTTTCCTCGCTGGTCAGCCGCCACGAGCCGTTGCGAGGGTCTTGAAAGATCGGCTCGGCGCCGGCCCTTGGCCCGTGGTCGCGGTACCAATTCAGGCAGTGATCGAGCAGGGACTGGTAAGCCTCCAGAAGAAACGAACCGCTTCCGCAGGCCATGTCCAGAATGCGGAAGGGTGGCTGGCCGTTTCCGCCGGCCAACTCGGCCGGACTCCGGCCGGCAATCTGCGCGCCCACGGTCCGCTGAACGAGGTACTGCACGATGCCGGGGGGCGTGTAGTAGACTCCGCCGGTCTTGCGAGCCCCCGGCTTGTGTTCGATCTGGATCGGATGGCCTGCCGCCGGGCGAAGGAACTTGCCCAACAGGCGTTCGTAAACCGTCCCCAGGATCTCCACGGGCCAAACGCGGAAACCGCAATCGCCACGATCGTGGTACAGGCTTTGGAGAATCGGCCCGCACGCCTCATCATCCACGACCAGCGCGGGCGGGGTGCCAACCTGGGCTGCGGCTCCGTCTGGGCGATCCTCGAAACCGAATAGTCCGGAGCGGTACTTCTCGGCGGCCTGCCGGCACACGGTCCGCACAAAACGGGCATAGATGCCGGGTTGGTCGCAGAGCGTCCGAAGTTGCCCGAACGGTTCGATGCCGGCGTCTTCGGCCAGTCTCAGAAACACCAGGCACGTGACGCTCCGTTGAACGACGGCGTTCAGATCAGCGGCAGATAGGTCCTGGTTACGGAGCGCGATGTTCCGCGCCAAAGAGATTTGCCAGCCGTCCACTTCCTTCAGAAATCGCGCCGCCATTTCGACGTTGAAACGTTTCCGCTGGGTAACGCCGTTCGAGTCGAGCGTCTTTGCCGCATGGCTGCCCACCGAAAGGCGAACGGTGGGCGTGAGCCCGCCGGCTTCCGGCATGACCGTGCATTTTTCGGATGAGTTCATGGGCATCACCTCCGGCGGACTCCTCCGATAGGCAGGAAAAGGGGAAAGGAACGCCGAGACAATACACCGGTGGGCTTACGCCGCACCGCTCGCCGGGCGATGGGCCACGGGCACACCGACACCGGTGGGCTTACGCCGCACCGCTCGCCGGGCGATGGGCCACGGGC
>CAYPGE010000112.1:0-15860 GCA_964409865.1 uncultured Pirellulaceae bacterium | reverse complement strand
GGGCGATGGGCCACGGGCACACCGACACCGGTGGGCTTACGCCGCACCGCTCGCCAGGCGATGGGCCACGGGCGCACCGACACCGGTGGGCTTACGCCGTACCGCTCGCCGGGCGATGGGCCACGGGCGCACCGACACCGGTGGGCTTACGCCGCACCGCTCGCCAGGCGCCGGGTCACGGGCGCACCGGCGGGCAAGCGCCGCCTATCCCGCGTATTCGTGGGCCGGCAGGCCGACCACGCCGGGCGTGGCGGCGAACAGGCTGCCGGCGTGCGGCTGGTCGCGGAGCTGGTCTTCCGTGAGACCGGTCCGGGCCGTCGTGATGTACAAACGGTCCAAGCTGCGGCCGCCGAAGCAGCAGGAAGTCGCCCGCGCCACGGGCAAACGGATCTCCTGCAACAAACGGCCCTCGGCCGGCTCCCAGCGGCTGACGCGGCCGCCGTCCCAGTGTGCGATCCACAGCATGCCTTCGGCGTCCACGGTCATGCCGTCTGGACGCCCGATCCCGTCCGGAAACGTGATGATCGCGCGGCGGCCGGAGATCTTGCCCGAGTCGGCGTCATAGTCGAAGGCCGCGACCTGCATCGTCGGCGTATCGATGTAGTACATGGTCCGCTGGTCCGGGCTCCAGTCGAGGCCATTGGAGGTGGTCACCCCGCCGAACACGTGACGCAGCGTGCCGTCGGTGTCCAAGCAGTACAGGTTGCCGGTCCCCGCCTTGCGGATCAAGCTCATCGTGCCGGCCCAAAATCGCCCGCGCGGGTCGCATTTGCCGTCGTTGAAGCGGTTGTCGGGCAGGTCCTTCTCCGGCGCCGCCACGAGCGTGAATGTCTGGCTCGACAGGTCAAACTCGCCCAGTCCGGCTTGGGTTGCCAGCATCAACCCGCCGGAGCGGCGCGGGACGGCCGCGCCGACCTTCTGGCCGACGCGATAAACCACGTCCGGCTCGCCGTCGGGGTCGTGGACGTGTACCAGGCCGGCGTTGATATCCACCCAGTACAATCGCTGTTCGCGGGGATGCCAGACCGGGCCTTCACCGAGTTCCGCTCGGACATCCAAAACCAGATCTGCGTTCATGGAATCACCTTCCTCCATCAATCGACGTTGTTGGTTCCGCTTGCCCGCTCCGCATCGCGTTGGAAAGTCGTGTAGGCGGCAACCACCACCAACGCGGCGCTGGCCACGTACACCACAGCCAAAGAGGCGATCGCACCGTCCAGGCCGAGATTCTTGGCCAGCCGGGCCAGCACGATCGGCGCAAAGGCCCCCATGAGGAACGCGAACGACAGCATCACCCCCAGCGCACTGGAACGTAAGCGCGCCGGAATCACCTCGAAGGGCGCCGCGAACAGATTGGAATCGTACACGCCGCGGAACAAGCCGAACACCGACAGCCCCAGGCAACACAGCCAGAACTGGCTCGCCGCCCCCATCAGGTAGATGAACGGCGCCGCCAGCAACAGCCCCAGGTACTCGAACTCCATGCGGACGATCCGCCGCCTCCGGGCCAACACATCGGAGATCCGGCCGCCGAGCACGACGCCCACAAAAGCGAAGGCGTGATGAAACGACAAGGCGGCCAGCCCGGCATACGTCACCGACAGATCGAACTTGCGGTGCAGCAGCGTCGGCATCCAGGTCAGATAGCCGACATTCACAAACACTTGCCCGGCAAAGGCCAGGCTGAGCATCAACACCGTCGGACGCAAAAAGACCTCGCGCATGACGTCCGCCACGGGCGGACGACTCGATGCCGCCTCGCTCGCCGCCTGGCCGGGTTGCCCGCTGTCCTCGACGCGCCAAATCATGACGGCGGCCCAGACGATGCCGAACCCGCCAAAAACGAAAAAGGCGGAACGCCAGCCGTACAGTTCCCCGACGTAGCCCGCCGCAAAGCTGGCGATGATGCCCACGTACAACGCCGTCTGGTGCAACGACATGGCCAAGGCGCGCGTCTTGTCATGGAACTGCGTAATCAACGAATTGGCCGACGGAGCGTAGTAGGCCTCGCCGCCCCCCGACGCTATGCTGCGGAACAGCAGCAGGCCAAGCAGACCAGCGCTGATGCCGGTCAGCAGCGTCCCGGCGCTCCACACCAGCAAGCTGATCACCAAAATCCACTTCCGCCGCAGCACGTCACCCGCGTAACCGGCCAGAGGCACCATCAGGCCGTAGACCCAGGTGAAGACCGAGGCCACCAGGCCCAGTTGCTCGTCGCTCAAGCGCAGGTCGGCCTGGATCAGCGGGATCAAGTTGCCGTAGATCTGACGATCGGCCTGATGGAGGAAGAAGGCGATCCACAGCAGGCCGAGCAATTCCCAGCGGTACGGAAGCCATCGCCGGCTCGTCGCATCTGCATCATTATTGGAGGACGGATCAGAACGGGTCATGTTTCGCTTTCCACCTGTCGCTGAACTTATCCGGCTCCGCCGGAACCTGAAACCCTAATCTCTCACCTAATCTTTCACCTAATCTCTTCCTCCTCCAAGGCGGTAGGAAGTGGGAAGCGGGAAGAGATTAGGTGAAAGACAAAGGTGTTCACGAGTTCGCCGCGTGCTTGAGGATGAACTCGACGATGGGCGTCGAGTCATCCAGACCGTGTGGATGGTGGCCCACGCCGGGCTTGGCGATCAGCGTGATCGAGCCTCCCAGCTGGCGATAACGCTCGGCGACAACGCCCGTGTTTTCGTCCCAAGGCACGACGTCATCCGCGTCGCCGTAGACGTGCAGCAGCGGCACGCCCGCCTTGGCCAGCGGCGCGAGATTGTCGACCGGGTTCTTGTCATAGGCCAGGGCCTCGGCCTCAGACTGGAATCCGTATCGTTCCATGACCAGTTTCCAGTCGCGCGGGCTGCCCTTCCCTTTTCCTTTGCCGCCCGGCCAACTCTTGAAATCGCATACGGCCGCGTCGGCGTAAATGCAGGCCACTTTGTCCGGGTTCGCCGCGGCCCAGTTGTAGACGTACAGTCCGCCGCGACTGAGCCCGACCAGCGCCGCCTTCTTGCCAAAGCCGTACTTGCCAGTCAGCTCCGCGTACAGCGCATTCCAAGCCGCCACCGCGTCCGGGCAGCCGAGCATATCTGGCACGCGCAGATAGACGACATGGAAACCTTTGCCCAGCAAGGCGATGTCCGGAGCCGGTTTATGGCCGAAGAACTCGCCGTGCCAGACCCACGGCTTGCCCGGTGCGCTTTGTCGCGGCACCACGACCGAGGCCGTTTTCCCCTGCACGGGGAACTCGTAACGGTCGAACCCGTGCCAATCGCTCTTGGTGCCTGGAAAAGGCGAAACGCTTTCCGCAGCGGCGGCGGGCGACGGAGCATGGGTGATCGAAACCACCCAACAAACGGCGCAGGCGAGCAGGGCTCGCCGCGTGGCAGGGTGCAGGTCAAGCATAGATACGCCTTTCGTGATCGTTGCCAAGCGAAGTCATGATTGCGCAGTTGCGCTTGTGACCCATATCGTGGCACGTTCCGCATCCCAAAGCAACCTACCGCGGCAGAGTCGCAACCAAAGTAGCATGGCTCTCCGAGCCGTGCAGCGAATCCAGCTCTCCGAGCCGTGCGGCGAATCCAGCTCTCCGAGCCGTGCGGCGAATCCAGCTCTCCGAGCCGTGCGGCGAATCCAGCACGGCTCGGAGAGCCATGCTACGAAGATGCGGTCCTTCGTCGGTCGGCACCGAACGCACACCTGGCACCTGCCCTTTGGAGCGCAGAAAGGCTCGCCTCGCCTTGACCGCTGATTTCACTTCAGTAGAATGGCGGTTGTGAATGAGCGATGATCCGGACCGTCGGCTTCGGGCAAAGGTAGCCGGTTCTTTTGGTACGTGTCCGGGTGATTGCGAACGGCATTTGGGGCAACGTGATTTAACCCGCGAGGGATATGTACGTTCGTCGTCGCGGCACGTTGGTCGAGGTTCAGGCCCCGGCCAAGGTGAACCTTTTTCTGGAGGTCTTGTCTCGACGCGCTGACGGCTTTCATGAGATTGAAACGCTCATGGCGCCCGTCGGTCTGTTTGACCGTGTCTCGTTGGCGGCGAACTCGACAGGGACTTTGAGTTTGACGTGTCGCTGGTCGTGCGGCGTGGAGAGTCATCGCTGCCGCCGCGGCTCAGCGGACACCAGCGTCTGGGAGGCGATTCCCGCTGGCGAGGACAACCTTCTAATCAAGAGCGTCCGGCGTCTGCAGGAACTCTCTGGCGTACAGCAGGGGGCCGACATTGCGTTGGTGAAATGTATCCCCGCGGCGGCGGGACTGGGCGGGGCGTCCAGCGACGCCGCGGCGGGGTTGGTGGCCGCCAACCTCGCTTGGCGCCTGGGCTGGAGCCGTCAGCGACTGGCGGAGGTGGCGGCAGAACTCGGCAGCGACGTGCCGTTTTTCCTGCAGGGCGGTCCGTGCCTGTGCCGGGGCCGTGGTGAACAGATTGAATGCGTGAGCGGTTGGAAGCCGCTGCACCTGGTTATCGTGAGGCCGCCAACCGGGCTCTCGACGGCCCAAGTGTACCGGGCTTGCCGGCCGGCGGAGCAGCCTCGACACGCCGACGCGATCGTGGCGGCAGGCCGTTGGGGCGACGCGGCACACGTAGGACGACTGCTGTTCAACCGGCTGGAGGAAGCGGCCGGGCGGCTGTCACCGTGGATTGAACGTTTACGGATCGCCTTCGGGCGGCTCGATTGCCTGGGGCACCAGATGAGCGGCAGCGGAACGAGTTTTGTCGGGATTTGCCGGCACGCGGACCACGCGCGACGTGTCGCGGCGCGGTTGCGGGCGGCAGGCTTGGGGGCAGTGTTCGCAGCGCGGACGCTCGATGGGGCGTGTCGTTGCGAGTGACGGTTCAAGCCATGAGGAGGAGCGGCTATGGAGATCACCGAGGTTCGCGTTAAGCTCATGGAAGACTCAGACGACCGGCTACGGGCGTTTTGTTCGATTACCTTCGACGACAGCTTTGTGGTGCGGGACCTGAAGATCATCGATGGCACCAGCGGTCCGTTTGTGGCGATGCCCAGCCGGAAGCTGACGTCGCATTGCCCGAAATGCCACGCCAAGAACCATTTGCGAGCCCGCTACTGCAATCAGTGCGGCGCGGCGCAACCCCAGGAACGGGCCGTGCGCGACCCCGAGGGGCGAGCCAAGTTGTACGCGGACATCGCCCATCCCATCAACTCGGCGTGCCGCGAAACGATCCAGGCGCGGGTCATCGCCGAGTACCAGGGCGAGTTGGAACGCGCCAAGGAACCCGGCTACACTTCCCGCTACGACGACGACTACGGCGACGACGACTTTGACGCCGAGTTCCTGCCGGAACCGGCCGAGCGAGCCTCGACCAAGCAGATTCAGCCGGCCGAGTCCACGCCCCCGCCCCCGCACCATCCGCCGACGCAACAGACCGCCACGCCGGCGCCCAAGTCCCGCCGCGGCGAATTCGGCGCGGGAGTCTTCGACGACTGAGGACATCCACGTGGATTCGTTTTCTTCAGGAGCAAATCCATGCACGACGGAAAAAAGCGATGCTCGCGACGTAGCGTTTTGAAAGCGGCGGCGGCCGCGGCCTTGGCTCCGGCGATCGTACCGGCCCGTGTCTTTGGGGCCAGTGCGCCCAGCCGGCGCGTGACCCTGGGTTTCATCGGCGTGGGGTTACACGGCACCGGCTGGAACCTGAAGGGCTTTCTCCAGTTCGACGACGCTCAGGTCCTGGCGGTCTGCGACGTGATGAAATCACGCTGCGAGAACGCACAAGCGATGGTACACCAGGCGTACGGGAACCGAGATTGCGTTGCGTATTCCGATTGGCGCGACATCATCGCCAGAAAAGACATCGACGCCGTTATGATATCCACGCCGGATCACTGGCACGTGCCGATGGCCTTGGCCGCGATTCGAGCCGGAAAGGACGTCTGCTGCGAGAAACCCACCTATACGATCGAACAAGGCCGCGTGCTGAGCGACACGGTCAAGAAGTACAAGGCCGTCTTTCAGACGTCGACGGAAGATCGCTCGATTCCCGTCTATCACCGCATGGCCGAACTCGTTCGCAACGGCCGCATTGGCCGCTTGCAGTCGATTCATGTCACGCTGCCCGCCGGGACGGTCAAACCGCAACCGCCTCAATTGGCGCCGATCCCGGACGGCTTCGACTACGACATGTGGCTCGGTCCTGCTCCCGATGCGCCGTACGCCTCGAATCGCTGCGGCAATCAGGAGTGGCGCAACATCTTTGATTACTCCGGCGGCAAATTCACCGATTGGGGCATGCACCAAGTCGATACGGCGCAATGCGCGAACGATACGGAGCACACGGGGCCGATCGAAGTCCTGGGCGAAGGCGTTTTTCCCGACCAGAGCAGTCTGTACAACACGGCGATGACCTACAAGGTGCAGTACAAGTATGCCAACGGCGTCGAACTGTACGTCGAATCGGGTGGCACCAGCCTGCGGTTTGAAGGCACGGACGGCTGGATTGGCAATGACGCCTGGAGAAAACCGTTGAAGGCCAGCTCGCAAGAGATCCTGGATAGCGTCATCGGCCCCGAAGAAACGCATCTGTACACCTGTGCCGGCGGCGAGCATCGGAATTTCCTGGACTGCGTCCGCTCGCGAAAACTGCCTTATTTCCCGGCCGAAGTGGGACACCGCTGCGCGACGGTGTTGCACATCGGCAATATCTCGATGCGGCTGGGGCGAAAGCTGAAGTGGAATCCGGACAAGGAAGAGTTCATCGCCGACGCCCAGGCCAACGCCATGCGCTCGGAACCGATGCGCAAGCCCTGGACACTGTAAGCCGGGCGCACGGCCAACAAGTAGTGTCGTCTTTCGCTCCGCGAAAGAACGCCCTTTCGCCAGTTTTTTCACAGCCTCTCCGGGAAAGAACGCCCTTTCGCGGAGCGAAAGGCGACAATGCGACACTAATCTGTTCGGCGGTCCTAACGATCTTTTGGAGACGATGCGCATGTCCCTTTTGGAAAAGCTCGGCGAATGGTTGCTGCCATTCGGCCCCCTGCTGATCACCGCTGTCTCGGTAGCGATCGTCTTGGCCGGCGCCCACTGGCTGCTGTTGGGCCGTCATGCGGACTTGGGCAGCGAACGCAAATTCCCGCGACAGCTGGCCATGCTGGGGTTGACGATTGCGGCCGTGGTCGCCCTTGCGCTGGCGCTGCCTGTGACCGACAGCACGCGGAACCAAGTGCTCGGACTGGTCGGCCTGGTGATGTCCGGCACGTTCGCCTTTTCCTCCACGACCATCATGGCCAACCTGATGGCCGGCGTCATGTTGCGGATGACGCGGCCGTTTCGCACGGGGGACTTTATCCGCGTCGAAAGCTATTTCGGCCGAGTCGCGGAACGCGGTTTGCTGGATACCGAGATTCAAGACGAAAGCCGAGAACTGATCGCCATCCCGAACACGTACCTGATCAGCCATGCCGTGACGGTGGTCCGCAGTTCCGGAACGATCGTCTCCACCACTCTCTCGCTGGGCTACGATGTACACCACCTGGTCGTCGAGCCCCTGCTGCTGCGAGCGGCGGAGCGGGCACGGTTGGAGGACCCCTTCGTCCACGTCCTGGAACTGGGCAACTACGCGATCACGTATCGCGTCAGCGGCTTGCTGGTGGAAGTCAAGAACCTGCTAACCGTGCGTTCGAATCTCTGTCGCGAGATCCTCGACGTGCTGCACGAAGAGCAAATCGAAATCGCCTCACCTACGATCATGAACCAGCGTCGCTTGCCCGAAGAAGCCAAGCTGATTCCCGCACCGATGTCTCCGAGCGCGCCCGACAGCGGCGCCGCGGTGGAGGACATCGCGTTCGACAAGGCCGAGGAGGCGGAACAGGTCGAGAAGGAGCAATTCGCACTGCGGCAGGAGATCGAACAGCTGGAAAAATCCCTGAAGCAAGCCGAGGCGGCAGACAAGGAGCGGCTGCAATCACAACTCGAAACGTGCCGCCGCCGACTTCAGGCACTGGAAGACACCAAGGAATCGCGAGAGCGTACAGGCTGAGTGGCAACCCTTGCTGATGGATGAGAGAAAGGCAGTGACATGAACGTTTGGTGCAGGCTGCTCGAACGTAGGAGCTTTCTGGTCCTGATCGCCACCATGTGTTTCACGGCTTCGAGCCCGACACACGCCACAGCCGCGGACGTGGTCACGAAGTTCCGGGAGACGGACGAGACGTTCGCCAATCCCGGCCAAGGCTGGATGACCACCCGACGCCTGCCGGACGGTCCGGGACGTTTTCCGTATTCGGTGGCCTACTTCCGATTGAACTGGGAGGACATCGAGCCGGCCGAGGGCCAGTACAACTGGCAGCGGATCGACGAGCCGTTGGCTGCCTGGGCCCAACGCGAGGCCCGGATCGCCTTTCGGATCATGACCACCAATGCCCATACCAAGGGCTACTACTGCTCGCCCAAGTGGCTCTTCGACGCGGGCTGCGGATCTTTCGAGTATGTCGCCGGCGGCGCGGACATCGCGTCGGGCGGAGCCCGGATCCCCCGCATCGAACCCGATTACGGCGATCCGCTGTACCTGGAGAAGCATGGCCAGTTCATCAAGGCCCTGGCCGCGCGGTACGACGGGAATCCGCAGATCGAGTTCATCGACATCGGCTCGTATGGCATCTGGGGCGAATGGCACACCAAGCACGCGCAGCCTTGGCCGGTCCGCAAGCAGATCATCGACATGTACCTGGACGGCTTCCGCAAGACGCAGCTGATTTCGATGTCGGACGACGCCGAGGCCCTGGCCCACAGCTTGGCACACGGCACCGGTTTCCGCCGCGACGGCGTCGGCTCGCCGTGGCACGAAGCCAACTGGATCGGCTCCAAGAAGTACGCCCAGGTCCAGGGCTTTGCCGACCAGTGGAAGCGGGCCCCGGTCGTGTTCGAGTGGTACGGCCCCTACGACTACCTGATCGAACGCGGTTGGTCCTTCGACCGGGCGTTGGAATTCATGGCGGCCAACCACGTCACGTTCATCAACGACAACGTCGGCAAAGTCCCGCCCGAGCAGATGCCCAAGCTGGAGCAACTGGCGAGGCGAGCCGGCTACCGTTTCGTGCTGCGCGAGATCTCGCATCCGGAAAGCCTGGCACGCGGCGAAACGCTGACGGTGACCATGAACTGGTCGAACGTGGGCGTGGGCAAACTGTATCGCCGCTATCCGCTGGTGCTGTATCTGCTGGACTCGAACGGCGTCATCGCCTGCCAGCAGACCCAGGCCGACATCGACGTGACGAGTTGGCTGCCCGGCGATCGTTCGGTTGTCGCGACGCTGCGGTTGCCAGCAAGCCTGCAGGCCGGGCAGTACACGCTGGGCCTGGCCCTGGTGGCCCCAGCCAGCGAAAAGCCGGCGATCCGCTTGGCCATCGACGCGCCGCACAGCGACCGCCTGTACCGATTGAACTCGGTTCGTGTGAAGTGAGCCGGAAGTGCGTGCAGGTCGAGGGGCGTTTTCTGCGGCTGAGAGCTGTGCGACAATGGCCTGTCTGAGCGAATGATGAACCAAGGAGACACCCGGATGAACCCTCGAAAGACATTCACGGTCATGATCGTACTGGCGGGACTGGCGTTTGCGGGCGCGCCGCTGGTCTTGCCCGCCGAAGACCTGCTGACGATCGCCCGCGACGGCAAGACACCGTACACGCTCGTGCATGCGGACCAAGCCAGTGAGTTGGAGCAGAAGGCGCTGCAGGAGTTGAGCGACTTCCTGGGCCGCGTCACCGGCGCAGCCTTCCCGGCGATGGCGGAATCTGGGTGCGCAGACAACGTGCGTGGAATCTACGTCGGTTGGACGAAGTTTGCGGCGCAGCAGGGGATCGAGACGGCAAAGCTCGGCGAGGAGGAATGGGTGATCCGCTGCGCGGGTGAGAATCTGATCCTCACCGGCGGGCGGCCGCGGGGAACGCTGTACGCCGTCTATGAGTTCCTGGAGCAGCAGGTCGGCTGCCATTGGTTAGCCCGCGATACCGAGATCGTCCCCTCCCGGCCCACGCTGGAGTTTCCCAAGCCCAACGTGCAGGCCAAACCGTACATCTGGATGCGCGACATCTACATGACGTACCACACCATGATGCCAACGGCCGACATGGCCAGGCGTCACAGCGAATTCTTGCTGCGGAACAAACACAGCGTCGCCAATCACAAGCTGTACGGCTCGCCCGGCACCTGCCACACCTTCTTCCAGTACGTCAACGCCCGCGACTGGTTCGACACGCACCCGGAGTACTTTTCCCTGGTCGGCGGCAAGCGGCTCCCCGCCACGGGCGGCAACGGGCCGGGACAGCTGTGCCTGACGCACCCGGACGTGCGCCGGATCGTGGTCCAGCGGCTGCGCGAGTTTGTCCAACGGGATCGGGAGAAAGCGGCCAAGGCCGGAATCCCGCCACCGCGGATTTACGACATCAGCCAGAACGATGCGGGGGCGGCCGAATGCCAGTGCGAGAACTGCCAAGCGATTGCGAAACGCGAAGGCTCGGAAAGCGGCCCGATGATCGACTTTATCAACGCCGTCGCCGACAGCATCAAGGACGAGTACCCGGACATCCTGCTGCAGACCTTCGCCTACAACCGGACCGAGCCACCGCCCAAGACGCTGAAGCCGCGCGACAACGTGATTGTCAGGTGGTGCGACGTGTACAGCGTGGTGGACCTGGTGCGGCCCCTGAACCATCCCTGCAACGCCAAGAACTACGAGGAGATCCTCGCGTGGGGCAAGATCGCGCCACACCTGGCCATCTGGGATTACTGGATCAGCTACGGGTTGTACCAGTTCCCCACGCCGTTCTGCATGATCCAGTGCATCGGGCCGGACATGAAGTTGTTCGCGGACATGCACGCCGAAACCATGTTCTGCGAATGCGAAGAGGACCACGAGCCCGGCGAGAACTTCACGGCGCTCAAGTACTGGCTGGGATACAAGATGATGGTCAACCCCTACCAGCCGGTCGAGCCGCTGATCGAGACCTTTATGGCGGGCTACTTCGGCGCCGCCGCGCCCCGCATGGACGAGTACCTGAAGTACCTGCAGGCGCGGATCGACAAGGACGCCGAGTTCCTGCTGGTGCGCAACGCCCCGCACCGGCTCAAGTACCTGGACTTGGACTTCTTCCGCACCGCGGAGCGGCTCTTCGACGCGGCCGAAGCGCTGGTCGAGCCGGGGAGCCTGGAGGTTCTGCACGTGCAACAGGAACGCCTGATTGTGGACGGCGCCCTGCTGTACCTCTGGCCGTGGCTCGATCGCAGCTTGGCGGCGGACCAGACCATGCCGTTCGACCATGAAACCGTGATCCGCCGCTATGAGACGAACTGGCGAGCCCAGTTCAAGGCGTTCTTTTCGGAGAAAGCGCAAGCCGTGCGCGAACCCAAGATCGCCAGATTGGCCGCGCTGTTCCGGGACCCGCAGCTGCCCGAGCCGTTTCAGAAACTGCCGTCCCGCGACGTGGCCGATTTCAACTGGCTCACGTTTTCGCCCTACACCCCTGGGCGTCAGAACTTCGTCGAGGACGCCGAAGCCGCGGGAGGCATGGCCGCAGCCTTCGTCGCCGACAGCGATGACGCGCACAAGCAGCCGCTCACGTTCGGCGTGACGGGCGGGCCGGCGATCACGCTGAAACCGGAGGAAGTTCCCCAGGACGGGAAGTACCACGTCTTCAAGATCGGCCGGATCCGTGTGAAGAAGGGAACGGCGGTCTGGGCCCATGCCAGCCGGCGGATGGGTGTACGCGTCGATCGCCTGTTCGTGCCGGAGGCCGAAGATCCGAGCGTCAACGACTGGGACGCGTACATCTCCCTGAAGGCCAAAGGCCCGGACTACGTCAAAGGCTCGACGGACAGCAACGGCCTCTGGATGGACCGGGTCATCCTGGCAAGGCCGCCGAAGGACGAGAAGGGACGCCCATTCCCGGCCGTTTTTCCGCCACAGTCGGACCATGCCCGCCGTGTAGCAACGGTGGCCGAAATAAGTTCCCAATGTTTGAGGCTCTCCGCCGAGCTTGCTCGGTGGAAGCGGTGATTCTGCACTAAAGCGGTCCCAACGAAGCGTCCCCTCATTTCCCCCGCCGCCGCGAAGCGGCGGCGGGGGAAATGAGCAGCGTGGTTGGGTCGCCGGCGCTAGTGCCAAGAGTCGCAATTGACCGCCCACCAGCGAGAGAGTCCATTCAGCCGACCCAGTGTCTCGACCCCTGCCAGCTTGCCTGGCACGGTGAGCGAGTTTGAGCAGCTACAAAAAGCGTCCAAGATAACTCTCCCAGACCCCTGCCAGCTCGGCTGGCAGGTGAATAAGTCTGTGGGGCTTTGCCTGCGCTGAAAACTCATTCACCTGCCGGGCGAGCCGGCAGGGGTCTTGTGGGCTGCGTCGGGATGGCCGGTCTAGCCCGCCAAACTGCTTCACCTGCCAGACGAGCTGGCAGGGGTCTGGGGAGCATGGGCAAGTCTCTGCCTTGGTGGTCGGTCAATTGCGATTTGCGTCGCTAGTGCAGAGTCAGGGGCTCTACCGCACCCAGAGGGTACCCGGCTCGGCAGGGGCCCGAAATCCGCGACCGAGTCGATCGTACCGAAATCGGGAAGTTATTTCGGCTCCCGTTGCTACAACGGACTGCGGCTTGAAGCCGCAGTCTCGGAATTGGGTGACCGTTGAGTTATCGGGAAGGCCGGCGTGCAGAGACTCGCGTTCTGTCGCCGCTTCGTGGGAAGGATTTTCGACGACGCTGCGAGTCTCTCGCTTGCCTCGGCTATCGGCCCGTTCGCTGGGCGAATTCCGAGGGCTTGAGCAACTCGCTCGTGCCGTCGGGTTGTTCGAGCAGGTAGACCAGTTCCTCTTCGATCACCTTGGGATGGCCGTGGACGATTTCCCCCGTGGCGCTGAAGGTCACCGAACGACCGTCCTTCAAGGATCGGGCCGGGCGAACCATCAGCGTGCCAAAGGCGAATCGTCTCGCCTAGGCGGCGGACCTCCATCTCCCGATCGCCGCCTACTTCCCGTTGGCCTCCACCGTCGACCGAAACTCCCCCGGCGTGAAGAGCTTGTACTCGCCGTCCGGTTGCTCGACGACGTAGACGAGGTGCTTTTCGGCCTCGGGGCTGGTGGTCTCCAGTTTCCCGCCCTGGCTGATGTACGCGGCGCTGCCGTCGGGAAGGACGACGCTGGTCGAGATCTGTTTGCCCGTTAGGGCGTGCCAACGCCGAAGCGTGCCATCGCGACCTGCGGAAACCAGATAGCGGCTGTCGGGACTCCAACACAAACCGGTCATCTGGCCCGGGTGTCCCATGCCGTCCACCACAGGCTGGGCCTGGTGGGGGCTCCAGACGCAAACAGTGCCAAAACCCGCCGTGGCAAACCATTTGGAGTCGGGGCTCCATGCTACACTGCCGACTTCACGGAGATATCCCTGGTCTTTCAATACGCGGCCGAGAGTCCCATCACGCTGCCAAACGTGAATGTCGCTGCCCACGACCGCAAGCCACGCATTGTCGGGGCTCCACGACAGAGATTCCAGGTTCCGATACGCCTCCTTCAACTCCAATACGACTTTGCCGTCGGCCGCGTTCCAGACCCGCACAGGGTCGTTCTCCGCATTGCCGAAGGTAGCGATCTGCGTGCCGTCGGGGCTCCACGCCATGCCCTTGGTTCCGCCTTGATGTCCCTCGATGACTGTCGCCGCCTTTCCGTCAGTAGTCCACACGCGCACGGCAGGGTCCTCGGGATCACTGCTGCGCGACGCCACGTGCTTTCCATCAGGGCTCCAGGCGACCTGATCGACCGGGCCGGCGTGTCCCGCGAGGATATCGAGGATGCTCCCCGCTACCGGGTCCCAGATCCGCACTATCCGGTCTTCCCCGCCGGAGACCAGCCGCTTGCCGTCCCGGCTCCAATCGATGGCCCGAATACGGGCCGTATGCCCGCGCAGCAGCCGCGCAGGTTCGGCTGAAGCGGGTTTCCAAAGCCGGATCGCCGTGTCGTCGCCGAGAATTGCGGCCTCAGAGCCATCGGGGTTCCAGGCCCAAGCCATCCCAGGGTCGAACAGGCAGGTATCCGGAAGCCGTCTCGTTTGGACTGCGATGGGCGCCCCAGGAAGCCCCTCTGCCGTCCACAGCCGACCATCTTTTCCGTCGGAACTCAGCGTGGCAAGCCACTTGCCGTCAGGGCTGGGAACTAAACAAGCAAGCGGCTGACGCTCGCTGCCCACGATTGCCCCGGGCTTTTCGCTGTTGACATCCCAGAGGCACAAAAACGTGCCGAAGTGACCTGTGCTCCCCACGGCGATCTGTGTGCCTTGGCGGTTCCACGCAACGAAAGAATTTTGGAGTTTATGAGGCCCGGCGAAGATGGCCTTGACGGAATTCGCCTCGATGTCCCAGATCCGCGCCGGTTTGCTAGGAGCAGTGAAAACCAGACGCCGGCTGTCGGGGCTCCAGCTCAAATCCAACACATACTCGCCTGGTTCCTCCCACGCATGGGCCGTCTTCCAGGTCGAAGTGTCCCAAAGGCAGATGCGGCTCACGTCCCTCCCGTTGCTGCCAGCGGCTAGCCAGCGCCCATCTGGGCTCCACGCCAATGACATCGCGGACATCGCGGCGAAATCCAGCACGGGCCCGGGCTCTCCATCCGGCGTCCAGAGTCTCACTCGATTCTCCGTCTCCTCTGGGCAGGAGCTGGCCAGCCATTTGCCGTCCGGGCTCCAAGCGATATCCGAGACCATGCCGGGCAGTTTCCAAGCCTTCAGGATCTTTCCATCGATACCGCAAACCCGGATCGACTGGTCGCCCCAGAAGCCGCCGGTGACGAATCGGCTACTGTCGGGGCTCCAGGCAATCCTCGAAAACATACCACCCTGGCCTGGAATGTTAATCGCAAGACGGCCTGTACGCACGTCCCATAGCTGGGCGCACGACCACGAGGCAACACCCAGCCACTTCCCGTCCGGACTGAATTGGCAAGGACCACCGTCTGAGAGCCGGCGCGTCAGATGGCCGGTCTGACTGTCGTAGACGCGCACCGGGTCATATCCGCCCCACGCCACGAGGCGACCATCGGGGCTCCAGCTAACGCTGAAGCAATCTGCCCGTGGCGCCACCGTATCAATCTGCCATCGCTTCACCCCGAACAATTTCGCCGGCTGGGGGACCAACCCGAGTAAGATGTCCTTTGCCGGTCCAGGCGCCCAGAGACCGGCGTCATCCGCTGTGGCTGCGTCTGCCCCGTCTTCGTCCGGCAATCCGGGCTTGTCCTCGATTGCGATCTGCGTTCCGTGCGGCTTCCCGGCGACGGCGCGGGCATCGGCGGGCGCTGGCGGCATGCCTGCCGTCGGGGATTTTTCCAGGGCGATTCTCAGAGCCGGGTTCTCGCCGCGGACCACGCTGAACTCCTGGGTCCGGATGATCTGGTCGCCGCGACGAATCTCGTAGCCATGCTCGCCCGGCTTCAGGCGGATCGTCTCGCCCAGGCCGCGGACCTCCATCTCGCGGCCGTCCAGCCATACGGTGACTGTCGCATCCTTCACCAACTCGGCGTCGATCTCGACTTTGACGGTTTGCCGGCCGTCGCGAAGGTAGAACACGATCCCCAGCACCAGGAGGGCCAGCGCGGCCAGACCGATGGCGGCGGGAAGCTTGGGGATGCGGGACCACGGTCGCGGCAGCGTCGCGGACGCCGCCCCTTTCCGCGGCTGGGCATCCGTGCCGACGAAGGCCGACGAGCGATATTTGTCCGTGCCACCCATCGCATCCTGCAAATCAGCGGGCGTGGTCCCCGTCGCCCGTCGGAGCAATCCCGGCAGATCGCAGCCGGCGGCCAGCGGCGCCAAGGCGGCGGCGACTTCGGCAGGCGTGGCGAAACGCTCGTCGGGTTGCTTGGCCAGCAACCGCTG
>CAYPGE010000111.1:0-22119 GCA_964409865.1 uncultured Pirellulaceae bacterium | reverse complement strand
AGATCGCGGTTGGCCATAAACTCCGACATGCCAGCAGTGCTTGCACGCGATAGTCAGCAACGGCAGCACGGTCCCGAACGGTCTTGTCTCAAATCTCAAATCTGAGATCTGAAATCTCAGATTTCGCATCCCGTCACCCGCATCCCGTTTCCCGTCTCCCCCATCCCGTCACCTGCCGCTCAGTTGCCACGCTCGCGCCGTGCGCGCCGACAACGTCAAGTCGCGGCGAAACGCGCGCGGGGCCGTCCACTTCTGGCCCTCGCCTTCGGCGGCCAGCTCAACCGCCTCGAACGTTTCGCCGGACAGTCCGTGGTGCTCGGCGTCGAAATCGCAGGCCACCGTCAGCGGCAAGTCGCTTACGTTGACAAACAACAGAACCAGTTGCTTGTCGGCGGGCAGCGACCACGCGCCTGCTAGCAGCGCGTCGGTGGTCACCGGCCAGTGGCCGCTCCACTGCCAGTCGGCGGTCACGCGCGGAATGTCGCCGACCAGCTTCGGCGGGCGGGCCATCTGGCCGGCGTAGAAGTACCGTTTCAACAGCCAACGCAGCCGCACCACTTGCCGGAAAAAGGCAAAATTCTCCGCCTCGTCGACCACCGACGGGCTAAGCCAGCCGATCTGCTCGCCGAACACCAACTGCTGCCCCGCTTTCATCCGCAAAGCCAGGTCCTTGGTCTCGCCGCCGCGATACGCGCGGCCGAACATCTGCAGCACGCCGCCATACACGGCCGGAAAAGCCGGCACTTGGCCGTCGTACTGCCAGTGCCAGGTCAAGTAGCCGTCGAACACGTGCGCGTACGGCTCGGCATTGCACTCGGTGGTCAACATCCGATCCGGCGGCAAGTCCTTGTGGATGCGGTCGAGCAACTCC
Source organism: uncultured Pirellulaceae bacterium (assembly GCA_964409865.1). Lineage (GTDB taxonomy): Bacteria > Planctomycetota > Planctomycetia > Pirellulales > Pirellulaceae > Anammoximicrobium. The sequence goes on along the minus strand of CAYPGE010000111.1, from coordinate 21,248 downwards.
CAATAGCCGGCCGTCCACCAGTGGCCGCCGCCGGTCGGATGGCCGTGCGAGCGGTCGCAGCACAATTGTGGTGACGCCGCTGCAACCTGGTCGATGTACACCGCCTTGACGCCGCACTCGTTCGTCAACCGGCCGACGATCTCGTGGAGCTTGTTCCGCCAAACCTCGGTGGTCGGGCACATGGCGGCCAGCCGGACAGGACTGCCGTCCTGCTCTTTGCTGCCGTACGTCTCGACGTACGGCTCGCCCTTTTCGTCTTTCGTGGCCGCAAGCCTGGCCATCTTCGTGAATTCGAAATCCTCCTGGCCGCGGTCCCGCGTGTCCCACAGCCGGCCGTTGATGTAGGGCATCACGTACACTTGCCCGCTTTGCAGGTCGGCCACGCCTTCCTTGAACCCGTCCAACGTCGGGAAGTAGTGTGGGTAATCGTTGTCGAACGGAATTTGGTGCCAGTTGTACCAGTGGACGCCGACGGGGACGCCCAATGCCTCGGCAAACCGTTTTACTTGCGGCACAACGCTCGCCGGCTTGCCGCTGGCCAGCGTCCAGGCCGGCAGCTCGCGCATCCACTGCGGCGTGTCCGCGCGTCCGTCGGGCCCCAAGGCCGGCCACCATTTTGCGTTGTGCATCGCCCACTGGCGATAGATCTGGGCCGCGTCGAACCAGTCGCCGCGCAGCAACTGCCAGACGGCTTCGCCCGGCAACACAAACGCGTTGCCGGGCTGGTCCATCCCGGCGGCCGGGTGCTCGAAGGTGAATCCGACCGCGTGCTCTGCGGGCCGGCTCTGCAAGTCGATCTCCTTGGTCGCCGCCGCCGGGTCGTGGACCGCGACGTACAAGCCGGTGCGCCGAGCGGCGTCGTAGGCCGCCAGCCATTGCATGCTGGTCCAGCCGCTGGGATACCGGCCGGAGTAGCGGAAGGCCCGCTGCCACAGGCCGCGCTGCACCTCGCCCGCCCCGCGCGGAAACACGACGTCCGCGTCCCGCCCCAGGTCGGCGACGGCGACTTGCGGAAACGCCACTTGACGCAGTTGCCAATCGGCCGGTGTCTCCACGCGCAGGGTCCAGCGGATCGCGCCGGCGGCCTGGTCCAGGGTCGCCACGGATTCGACGCGCAGCGTGTCCAAGCCGTCTGGTCCGGCACCGGACCAGGTGAGTTTCACTCGGCCAGCCTCCTGCGGCTCGATCCGCACCTCGCGCCAACCGTCATCCGCCGCCACGTGAGTGTCGTCCTGGGTGCCGGTTCGCCGCAACGTCAACGAAAACAGCGGCAGCGGTTGGGGAGCCAACAGCTGCGCGCCGGCCGCCGCATCCAGCAACTGCAAAGCGCGAATCCCGGCCGCCGTTCGTTCGAGCAGCAGTCCCAGATCGCCCGCGGACAGCATCTGCAGTTGCGGCGGCAGCTGACCGTCGGCGGCATCCAGTGCCTCTTGAAACCGGCCCTGGCTCTCCAGGCGTTCGGCCACGGCCAGTTGCAGGCGGGCTTGACGTTGCCCGTCTCCGGCCAACTTGTCCACGCCGGCACGAGCTTGCTGCAGTCGCGTCCGGACCCGCCCCACGGTGACCGTCACCGTGGCCTGCGTCGGCAATCGCTCCGCCGCCCGCTGGATGGCCTGCAGGGGCTGATCGTCGTCGCCGATCCACAGCCACGCCGCCAGTCGTCGCTCGGTGCCGCCCCACGACTGCCAGGCCAGCGAGCCGTGGGCGTGCAGGTAGGGACCGTAGCCGCCTTTGCCGTCGTAGATCATCATCTGGCCGGAGCGAAGCACGGCCACGGCGTGGCGGCCATCGTGCATGGCGGCCCAATCGTGGAACGGTTGACTGCGATCCGCCCCGCTGAACTCGCCGTTCTGGACCGGATTGCCGCCGGCCCATTGCGGCAACTCGTCGCCCGACTGGTGCAATTCCAAAAAATGAGCTTCGTTCCAAGTGAACGGCTGCTGCTGACGCTGGACCACGGTGACGTACACCAGCGGTTGATCGCGCAGGTACAGCCACTGGTAGACCGCGTCCGGTTTCGACTCCGGCGCCGTGCCGTCGCCTCGGACAAATTGGGCAGCTACGCGGACCGCAGTGCCCAGCGGCCCATCGGCAATCCGTGTCACGCGGGCTTTCCGGTCGTCCGCGAGCCGAAAACCACCGTATTGAGCGTGATGCAGACGATCCTGCCAGCGGAGCGATTCCAGGGCCTTGCCCGTGCCGCGAAACGTCAATTGCGACGGCAATCCGCCCTGCTTGGCGGGCTCGTGAGCGATCCGGAATCCCGCGGTCTCGACGCTGCCGCCGCCCGAGCCGGGGCTCGCCGCGCCGTCCCCCAGTTCCAGAAGCAGCCGACTCGAACCACCGCCCGGCAGTTGCGCCACCAAAACGCCGCGCAGCCGCTGTTGCGGATCGAACTCCGCATCCGGAACGAATTGCAGCTTCACGCCGCTGTCCGCCGCCGCGCGAATCCCCGCCGGCGTCACGGCGGCGATGCCGCACCACTGGGCGGCCGCCGTCAGGTCCACCTCGGCGACGACCAGTCCATCGTCCGGAACGTTGTCAAATTGAACCAGAATGTCGTCCGCACTGGCACCCGCGGCGGCCGATAGAGCCAACCGCAGGGCAAATGCGAAGCTCAAAGCGGTCTGCATGACGTGATCTCCCTTGCTGAACAACGGCGGCGTGCGATGGTGGATCCACGGGGCGAGTCGCCAAATCCAACCCCAGGATCGCCGGATCTTGCAGGCAAGACCGGAACGTAGGACGGCCCGGCCATCCGCAGCCGTCATCATATCCGATTCTCGGCTCGCAAGAGCCTGCAACGGTGCTCCAAACCATGGTGCTAGCATCCGCCGTCCACCCCCTTACGGATCGGCGAAATTCTCCCCGGATTCAGGAAATCAACCTCGACCGCAAGGCGAGGGATGTCTAAAATTTCAGATGCTCAGTGCAGCACGGCTTCGTACCCCGCCCCGATTTGCTCGAAGTTCACCGATCATGTCGCGAAAGAACGGCCATCCGATTTCGCCCGACCAAGCCAGCGCAGTGCCCTTTCGCCGCCATGGCAAGCGTGTGGAATTCTGCCTGATCACCACCTCCTCCGGCCGTTGGGGATTTCCCAAGGGATACATCGACGCGGGCGAGTCGCCCGAACAGGCGGCCCTCAAGGAGGCGCTGGAAGAAGCCGGACTCCACGGGCGGATCGTGGGAACGCCGCTGGCCTACTACCGCATCGACAAGAACGGCAACAGCAAGAAGGTCGTCGCCTTGCTGATGGAGGTCGACGCTTGCGACGACCAGTGGGACGAGGCAGATCTCCGCGAACGTCGCTGGGTGTCCCAGGATCAGGCCCAAAGACTACTAGGCCTCGAGGCCCTGCAGGCTTGCTTGGAAGCAGCTCAGGACCGACTCCGACTCGCGGAAGCGTCGTAATGGGACGGCGCCGACCAATCAGTCGCGACGATCTCCATTTGGCGCAGCGTCGGCGTGCTCGTCTTTCGGCCAGCCCCGCCGCCGCCAAACATAAACGCACTTCCGTAGTTCCGCTCGCCCGTGTCTTCCCATCTGCTGGCTGCTGTTGCCTTTGCCTTTGGGGAGCACCCAGATCTTCTCGACGTCGAAGCCTACTTGGCTGGCGATGTCGGACAGAATCAAGTCCACGGGAACGTGGACGCCTTGGTATCGCACATTGTCGTTGACCATCACCAGCGGCGAGCCAGGCTTCAGGACGCGAGCGCATTGGGCTATCACCAAGGACAATTCCCAGAAGTAGTTCCGGACCATGCGTGGGATCCCGGGATTGTTGGTCGTTCCGGCCGCACGGCACTGGTCCAAGTAGGCAAGGGTCAGCTGCAGCAATTCCTGCTGTTCACAGGCGTCAGTCGCCAGGTTGTAGGTGCTCGTCGGAAAACGCTCCCGGAGGTGCTCCTTCCGTTTGTTCTCGACCGTACAGCTGAGCATGGCCTGGCGCAGGTCCTTGAGGCCGGATTCATCGACACCCAACATCGCCAATTCCAGGGCATAGGTCCTGGTGTAGTCGTACCGGTTGCAGTACGGGGGAGACGTGACAATGGCGGAGAATGCTCGACGGTCGAGCATGGGAAGCACGTCCAGGCACGACCCGCGGTGGAGCGAAATGCGTCCTGCCGTCGTGGCGGATTCGTCGGCCGGCAAGCGATCCTGCGCGGCGAGATCCTCGGCCATCTCCTGCAGCTTGGCGACGATCGCCGTGGTGAAGTCCAAGATCTTTCCTTTGTCAAAGGGCTTGGTCCCCCGCCGCCGTCCCGAGCGGTCGTCCCAGCGCAGGTACTGTCCGTCTTTTCGCGTGTAGCTCACGGATTCGAGGATGCTCAAGGCTGCAAAACGAAGAATGCGAACAAGCTTTTCGCTGCCCGCGCAGCGGGCGTCGTGCAGGTACCGCTCCAAGCAGACTCGGGTGGCTGCGGGATAAGCCCCCCGGGTTACGGCGAGTTCCGCCAGCGGCTGCCGCTGGCCGTTTTCCTCCCAACTTCGCTTGCGGGCCAGCGCACGCAAGGCGTCGGCCAGCGGGCGGGCCTCGGCCCGCTGAATCATCTCACGGACCTCGATGATTTCGGCACTGCTTGGCAACAGCTCGATGCCCACCGCATCCAAGCCGCACTCGCTGGCCACGAACAACGTGGTTCCAGAGCCGGCAAAAGGGTCCAAGACAGGACCACGCCGGATGCCCAGTCGGGCCAGGAGATAACGCACCAAAGCGGCCGAAAAACCTTCCTTGTACTTGCACCAGCGGTGACCGTGTTCCGTCTTGTTGGCCTGAAAACTGACCAGCGTGCGGTCGAGATCCTGGTTGACCTCCAGGACCTTCGAGTAACGCGCCGTCAACTCGGCATCGGCCTTGTCAATTCGCGTGAGTAACCGGTCAGGACTCATCGGAAATGCAGTCACGACATCAGGGCCCCAACATGCCGCTGATCCAGCAGAAGTAGCCCGCCGGGGCGGCCAGCAGCAGGGAATCCAGCACGTCCAGGATTCCGCCCAGACCGGGTACCCAGCGGCTGGAATCTTTCCGCTGCATGTCCCGCTTCAGCAACGACTCGGACAGATCACCCATCACGCCCGCGACGCCCACCACCGTGCCGTAGACCAGACAGGCCCACAGCGGCGGCGGCGGGGCTCCGGGCCCGGCGATGGCCGGCAGCAGCGCGGCGAAGAACAGCCACGAGCAAAGACACGCGGTGGCCAGGCCGCCAATTCCGCCTTCGATCGTCTTTTTGGGACTGAGGATGGGAGCCATCTTGTGGCGTCCGAACAAGCGCCCGCAGGCGTACGCGCCGGTGTCCGACATCTTGGTGACGAAGATCACCGACACCAGCGCCGCCATGCCCCAGCCGTTGTCATGGTACAACCGCAGCGCGATCAGGAACGTCATCAGCACCGCGACGTACGCCACGGCGAACACCGCCAGCGCGACGTTGACGATGACGCCGCCCGGCCCTTGGTAGCGAACCATCTCGGCGAGGAAGGCCAGCGCGACGGCGAGGACCAGGGCCGCCAGCGGCCAGCCCAGTTGCACCCAAGGATGGGAGGGCAGATCCGGCGTCTCCGCCAGTTGGCCGAACAGCGGCACCAGCGATGCAGCGATCACCAGCACGGCGCCGGCGTAGACGCTCCAGGCCACGGGCCGAAACTGCTTGGCAGCCAGCAGGTCCAGAACCTCCGCCACGCCCAACAGCGTGAACAGCACGCTCAGCGGCCACAGCCAGATGCCGGGGACGCCGAAATTCCAGCGGTAATCCAGAACCAGCAGCCCCACCAGCGGCGCGATGATCAGCGCCGAAACGAGCAATCGCCAATGCAGCACGAAACGCTCCTTTCCGCAACGTCCATGATCCCCTCCTTCCCCTCGTTCCCAGGCTCCGCCTGGGAACGCACTGCCTTGCCGGCTCCGCCGGCCGAAATCGAGGCAGAGCCTCGCGAACGATGGGTTACGAGGCGGAGCCTCGTAACCAGATCAGCGCCAGATCAGCGCCAGATCAGCATCAGATCCGGCTGGTTCAGACCAGATCTGCTGATGGCTCGCGCCAGGACCAGCGTCAAACGCATCATCGGACCTCAGTTGCCCGACAACCCTCCGAAACGGCGCTGGCGCGAGGCGAAATCCCGGATCGCCTGGTACAGGTCCTCGGGCCGGAAATCCGGCCAGCAGCGCGGCGTGACCCACAATTCCGCGTAGCTGATCTGCCACAACAAGAAATTGCTCACCCGCATCTCGCCCGCCGTCCGGATCAACAAGTCCGGGTCCGGCATGCCGGCGGTGTACAAGTGCCCCGCGATCGCCTCCTCCGTGATCTCGTCCACCGTCATCTGCCCGTCCCGGACACGTCCGGCAATGCGCCGCACCGCGTCCACCATTTCGACGCGGCCGCCATAGTTGATCGCCAGGCACAAGCGGGTGCCGGTGTTCTTGGCACTCAGCGAAATCGTCCGGTCCATCTCCTGCTGGACCTGCTGCGGAATCCCGTCCCGGCGGCCAATGATGTCCACCACCAGGTCGTTGTCCATGATCGTCCGCCGCTCCTCGATCATGTACTGTTCGAGCAAGTGCATCAGGAAATCCAACTCGTGCTGCGGACGCTTCCAATTCTCGCTCGACAGGCAATACAGCGTCAGTTGTCCGAGGCCCAGCTTGGCGCAGGCTTCGACGGTGCCGCGCACGCTGGCTACGCCGCGGCGGTGCCCTTCGATGCGGGGCAGGTTCCGGCTCTGCGCCCAGCGGCCGTTGCCGTCCATGATGATGGCGATGTGCCGGGGCAGCCGTTCCGGCGGCACGCCCAGTTCGTCCCTCGTCGCCAGTTTCGTTTCCCACTCAGCGGACATGACGGACATCTCGTCGAACGGAATTCATGCCGTTCCGAACGGATTGAAATCCGTTCTAGGTTGGTGCGGCCACAGGCCGCGTCAGACAAAGATCGTCTGTTCCCGCCCCGGACCGACGGACACGATCTCGACCGGGCGCCCGATCAGTTCGGCCACGCGGTCCAGGTACCGCCGAGCGCCGGCCGGCAGGTCCGAGATGCGGCCGGCGGAGCGCACCTCCTGCTGCCAACCCGGCAGTACCTCGAAGACCGGTTTCACGCGCCGCAGATCATCCGTGTGGCTGGGAAAATGCTCGATCCGCTGGCCGTCCAACTCGTAAGCCACGCACAGCTTGACCTCCGACAGTTCGCTCAGCACGTCCAGCATCATGATGGCCAGCGAATCGACGCCGCTCAGACGCGCCGCATAGCGAACGGCCACGGCGTCGAACCAGCCGCAGCGCCGCGGACGGCCGGTGGTCGTGCCGTACTCGTGCCCCAGATCGCGAATCCGTTGACCGATCTCATCCGCCAACTCGGTGGGGAACGGCCCGCCGCCGACGCGCGTGGTGTAGCCCTTGCAGACCCCGATCGTCTTCTTGATCCAGCGGGCGGGAACGCCGGAACCCGCCGAGACGCCGACGCCGGAACTGTTGCTGCTGGTCACAAAGGGAAAGGTCCCGTGGTCGATGTCCAGCATCGAACCCTGCGCGCCCTCGAACAACAGGCGCTTGCCGGATTCCAGGGCATCCAACAGGTAGTTCGTGGTGTCCGCGACAAAGGGCTTCATGCGCGCCGCGTGGCCGCTGTACTCGTCGAAGATCTCCCCCGCCACCAACAGTTCATCCGAACCCAGGTGGGCCAGCAGCAACTGCTTGAAGTCGACGATCCGTTCCATCTTCTCGCGGAAATCGGGCCGGTACAGATCGCCCAACCGGATGGCGTGCGAGCGGCCGTACTTGTCGCGGTAACACGGGCCGATGCCGCGATTGGTGGTGCCGATGCTCTCGCCGCCCACCGGACTGGCGTTCAACGCCTTGTCCTCCGCGATGTGCCACGGGAAGACCAAATGCAAGCGGTCGCTGATCCGCAAGTTGTCGGCCAACTGGACGCCTCGCGACGCCAGCGAGTCGATTTCCTGCAACGCGACGGGCGGGTTCAGCACCACGCCCGGACCGATCACGTTCATCACGCCGGGGCTGAGAACGCCGCTGGGGATATGGTGCAGCTTGTACACCTCCCCGCCCACGACAACCGTATGGCCTGCGTTGGCGCCGCCTTGGTAGCGGACCACAATGTCGAAGTCGCGAGTCAACAAATCGACGATCTTGCCTTTGGCCTCGTCGCCCCACTGCAAACCGATCACGCAAGTTCCAGACAAGTCGGATCTCCCGTGGCTAAAGTTAAAGTTCCTGGGATGCACGCGTCTTCGCAGGTTGGGACGCTGTCCCGACCGGATCGAGACGGAGTTCCACCCTGCTTTGGCTGCGGCCGCGAGCCGCGCCAACAAAACAGCCCTTGAATTTATGCGGCGAGGCCGCCCGTGGTCAAGTCTTCCGGCCCCGCCCTGCTGCCTGACATTTCGATCTGCGAGTCACTTCAGTTGCTTGAGTTGAATGTCCTTGAACTGCACCAGCATCGGCGGGCCGGCGTGCAGTTGCAGAGCCAAAATGCCTTCCGCTCGGCTCTTGTCCTTCTGGTTGTCGGTGACGTCAACCGTGGTGAATCCATTGATCTTTTGGACCAGATGATTCCCTTTGGCAATCACGACGTACTCGTTCCAGCCCTCTTTCTTGAGCGACGCCCGCAGTTCCTTCTCGTCACACGTGGAACCGACCTCTTCCTTGCTGCCGTCCTCGCGGATCACCAGCTTCTTGCAGCGCGGCACCAGGATTCCGCGCCCCCGTTCCTCGTACAAGATCCCCGTGTAGTTGTTCCCCGCATCGAAATCCGCTTGGTAGCCGCCGACCACAAAGTCGCCCATCTCGGTGCTGCGGTATTGAATGCCCGAATTGCCGCCCACCAGGCGGAACTGTAATCGCAGTTCGAAATCCGCGAGCTTGCCGCCGCGCCAGATGAGGAACGTGTTGCCCTTGGTCGGGTTCTCGGCCGTCGTTTGGCCCGTGATCGCACCGTCGCGAACGGACCAGAACTGGGGCTTTCCCTCCCAGTCGCCGAGCGTCTTGCCGTCGAACAGACTGACGAATCCCTCGCCCGCCTTGTCGGCCGCGGTTGCCGTGCTCAGCAGGAGGGCCAATCCAACCATCGCCAGGACGCCGGAGATTGTCTTGCCGTGTTTCATCGTCATCCCTTCCCTCTTAAGAAAACCAGTTGCCGAATCTTGATGCTCCGCCCGACCTCACGCATCGGGCGCAAAACGAACAGTCGCTATTGTAGCAACTGCAACCGACCTTGTATCACAGTGTGCGAACTTGCACACAACTGCGCACTGTTGCACAGCCCGCTCGGCCAAATCCGTGGACGCTTTCTTTGGATACTTGCCGGGCTGCGACCTAAGTCGTTGCAGATTATGGGCTTAGGCGCATTAGCACGGCGGGCGAGCAAGAGGCGGCAGCTGGCATCGCGTTTGCAGCCCTCTGTTGGATGGTTCTGGGAGGGCCGTCCTCAATGGAAATCGGCCGGTACTGGCGCCTGTTGCCGTAACGGCCGGTCGGACTTGGCGGCGTCTGCTTGTGGGATGTGGCTGCGTGCATCACGCCGCGGAATGCGGAACGCCGACCAGTCTCGCATGGGAAGCCTGCAGCGGTGAGGACGGCCCTCCGGGACGGGAACTCGGGAGCGATTGGATCCGTCCAATACCCGGTGAAGCACTCTGGCCGCAAAGGCGGGCTGGGTTGGTCGCCCAGCCACCATGCCATAACTTGTCCCTTCAGGAAAGGAGGTGTTGACACCTGATAAACGACGTGTATCCGACCCGCGGCGAGCCTCGCGTGGCAGCGCCTCTTCGTCATACGTGGCGACGCTTTGATTTCAGCGTCGCATCCTGTCAACGGGGAACTACGAACCGCTGTAGGGCGCGAGGCTCGGGGGCAACGGGAACGGATCGAAAGCAATGGGCAAGAAAGAAGCCCGGCTTTTTGCGAAAAGCCGGGCTTCTTTTTTTATCTCCGAGACCAGAATCTGCGTCTCGGAGAGACGCAGCTACGTGGCAGGCTATTGCTTCGCCTGACGGGCCAGGGCGTTGGCTCGGGCGGCCACCTTCTTGTCGGTCGTCAGCTTCGCAACCTGCTTCATCGCCGCGGACACTTCAGCCCGGTGGCTGGTGACGATCTTCTCGGCGATAGCCACCGCGGCCAGGCAAGCTTCCTCCTTCAGGTCGGGGGACTCCAGGTGCGAGGTGACCAAGGCCAGCGAATCGGCCGTGGGGACGTTGCCCAGGGCGCTCAGGACCAGCCGCTTTTCCTGCGTGCGTTCGGCTTGAGCCATCGCCTCCTTGAGCGATTCGACCTTCTTCGCGTCCGGTGCGTCCTGCATCGGCACCAGCCGCACGAAACCGCGTAGAGCAAGGACTTGGAAGGTCTTGCTCGGCGGCGACTTGAGCAGTTCGGCCACCGAAGGCAAGGCGTCGGCGGTGGGCCATTCGCACAGCACGCGGAGGGCCGCGTCCTTGACCTGTGCGTCGCTGTCGGACGCGGCGGACTGGACGGCTTGCAGCGACTTGGGGCCGCTGGCCGTGCGCAGCGTTCGCAACAGCGCCAGCCTCGCCTCGCCTCGGGCTGTCCCCAGCGCTTCACACAGCGCATCGACGATCGCCGGAGGCGTCGAGACGGCGGTCAGCGTCAGGTTTTCCGACTCGCGGACGGTCTTGCTGACCGCCACGCCGTTGACGGTATAGTCGACGCGCAGCGACTTGGAGATCCCATTGGCCGGGTCGCCGAAGTTCCCGTTGGACGCCTCGACCGCCAGCGCGCCGGCCTTGACCAACTCGGCCACCTTCTTGGTCACGTCGGCCGAGGGGCCGGCGGGCAAGTCGCCGTACACCGCCTTGACGATCACGATGTTGCCGCTGGCGGGTTCGCTCTGGCGGACGCAGAGGGCGGCCAGCGCGGCCTCGGCCGCCTGCAACTCGGCGGACGATTTGGCCTTGGCCAAGATCTTCAACAGCGCAGGCAGTTCGGCCGTTCCAGCCTGGTCGCGCAGCGCCTTGAGGGCCGCCAGACGCACCGTCTCGTCCGCGTCATCCGCGGCTGTGACCAGGCTGGCCGCCGCTCCGGCCACGTTCCGCAGTCCAATCATTTCGACGGCCAGCGCCCGGACCTTGGCGTCCTGATTGGCCAGCATGGCCACGATGGTGGCGTCGGCGTCTTTGGCGGGGAAGTTGCCCAGGCAGTCCCGCGCGACGGTGGCCAAGTCACCCTCGCCCGTCAGCGCCAGTTCGGCCAGCAACGTCAGGGCAGGCGCGTAGCCCAGGCGCGTCACGTTGCGGATCGCCGGCAGACGCACCGCCGGGTCGCCCTTGGCGGCGAGTTCCAGCAGGGCCGGGCCTGCGGCGGTGTCGCCGCGATGGCCCAGGGTGTTAACGACCAGAACCTGCTTGTCGACCGGCAGTTTGGGCAGTTCGCCGGCGAGCGCGGCGGTGACTTCCGCGCCGGGCATCTCCATCGCGATCCGCGCCGCAGCCGCGGTCAGCACATAGTCCGCGCTGCGGATGGCTTCGAGCAGAAGCGGAATGCCTTCCTTCTGGCGGGCCAGAACCGCACCGCGCAGGGCCCCGGCGCGGACCTGCTGCGGCGCCGGCGACAGGCTCCGCAGCCGGTCGTAGATCGCCAGCGACTGGGCAGCCTGCCCTTCCTCGGCCATCGCCTCGGCACAGCGGAACAAGCCTTCACAGAAATCGACCAGCTTGGCGCCTGCCGCGCCGGCCAGAGCCGCTTCGATCGCCTGGGCGGCCTCCGGCGTGCCGATCTGGCCCAGGGCGCGGGCGGCGGCTTGAGCAGTGACGGCGTCGGGGTCAGCCAACCGCTTGGCGATCGCATCGACGGCCTGCGCGTCGCGCCGCACGCCGAGGCTGCCGATCACGCCCAGCAGGGGGCGGCCCGTGAGTTTGCCCAGCGCGTCGCGGAGGGCAACGTCCACGGACGGATCGGGGATCGTCTCCAGGGCGTAGCGGGCCATGTGCGACATTTTTTCGTCGCCCAGCATGGCGGCCAGCGTGGGCACGGCCTTCTTGGTGGCAACGTGAGCCAGGACGCGGCAGGCTTCGTGTTTCTCGAACTGGCCCGCGTCCGACTTGAGCACGGCAAGCAGTTCGGCTTCCTGATCGGCAGCGAAGGCAGACGCAGCCGCTAACATCGCGGCGGCCAGGGTGAGCGTTAATGTGCGTTTCCACATAGTGTTGAATTCTCCTTCGAGAGTGATTTCGATTCTTCCAAGTAGCATGGCTCTCTGAGCCGTGCGGGTCCTGTTGGTGTTTGCGGTAATTCGCACGGCTCGGAGAGCCATGCTACGCCAAAATGTCAATACACGTACGGTTCCCGCATCGCTCGCGAGCGGAAGCGGTTGGCTTCGTCGTCGTTGATGAATTCCTCTTTGACCGGATCGTACTGCAGATCGCGTCTGAGCCACATGCAGACGTTGGCCGCGTGGACCGTGGTCATGCTGTGGTGCATGACCCTGGGGTTGGCCACCGCCTCCTGGCGGCTCTTGACGCAGTCCAGGAAGTTCCGCATGTGGTCCAACGACCGGCCCGTGCGGGCCACGTACTCGCCCACGACCTTCTTGAACTGGTTCAGCAGTTCCGGCGACGAGACGTCGGGCTTGGAGTAGCCGTCGGCCGCCGCGACCCAGCCGCCGGGTCCGTCGAACCGCTCGCCGCACGAGCCGTGCCAGTACTTGTCGCCGCGGGACAGGATCATCTTCACGCCGCTGGCGAACGTGGTGACCATGCCGTCGCCCGAATCGTTTTCCACGTACTGGTACTTGACGGGCGAGGTCTCGCCGCAATCCAGTCCCGCCTGGGCCTGGGCGAACGTGTGCGCGCCCCATTCGCCGATGCAGCTGGTGTGGAAGTCGTGATGGCCCCGCCAGCCGCCGGAGACGTAGCCGGGGTTGAAGGGCCGCCAGGGGCAGGGACCCAGCCAGGCGTCCCAATCCACTTCGTCCTTGGGCGGCTCGGCAACGGCGGGCAGCCAATCATGGCGCATCTGGGCCGCGTCCCACGGCGCGATGTGGGCATAGGCCGTGTGGATCTGGCCCAGCCGCCCCGTGCGGGCCATCTCGATGCAGAACACGTGGTTCGGCTCGCTCAGCCGCTGCGTCCCGGTCTGGTAGACGCGGGTATAGCGGCGGGCCGTCTCGACCACGGCCCGGCCTTCGGCGATCGTCATCGCGGACGGCTTCTCGCTGTACACATCCTTGCCGGCCCGCATCGCCAGGATCGCCGCCATGGAGTGCCAGCGGTCGCCCGTGGCGATCAGCATCGCGTCGATGTCCGTCCGCTCGGCCAAGTACTCGCGGAGTTCCGGGTAGGTCTTGCAGTCCTGGTTGCCGTACTGCGTGTCCACGTAGTTCTTGACGATCTCGCGCTGCTTCTTCTGCAAGTCGCAGTCGGCCACGAATTGCACGTCGGGATTCCCCATCAGCCACCGCAAGTCGCCCATGCCGCGGCCGCGCAGGCCGATGCCGCCGCAGATGATCTTCTCGCTGGGCGGGACGGCTCCGTTTTTGCCCAGCACGGATGCCGGAACGATCATCGGCACGGCCAAGACCGCCCCGGCCTGGGCCGCCGACTTCAGGAACTTGCGTCGCGTCACTCTTGTTTTCTGCATGTTCATCTCCTCCTCGGCTGTTGCTCTCACAGGTGGCACGCTTCGCGCCGGCTTGCGCGATCAAAGCCATGCCGCCGAATGTCTACAGATCAGAATTGTGCCCCCCCGCCGCTCCGGATGCAACCGGGCGTGGGCTGACAAGTTGGTGCGTTCGGGCTCGGACGGTGCTTGGATCACCGGGTTTTGGGGCTACAATAAGAGGCAATCCTGAGAACGGAGACGACGATATGCCGTTGTTTCTGACGAACTCGCTGCACGTCAAGGTGCCGCTGGAGTCCACGTACCGGGCGACATGGCTCGCCCGTCCGGAAGAGATGCGCACCGCCGTCGAACTCGGCGTGATGTCCGAGCCCGACGCCGATGAGTGAACTGCAAAGCGTCCACATTCAATATGAAACCTGGAGGAGATCGGTCATGAACCAAAGGCATTGCGTTTTTCTGGTAGCTCTTGTCGCCTCTTTCCTGTTGGCCGTCGCGGCTGTTCCACTCGCCGCGGAACCCGGCGGAACGCCGATCACCCTGGTCGACCTTGCCCAGCCGCTGGCGAAAGGTTCGGTCGTCGCCACGGACGCGGAATTCAGCCAGAAGGACGGGACGTTGCAGGTCCGCACCGGACATTCGGCAGAGCGGCCGGGCGTGATGATCAAGGGGCCCGACGGACGTTGGGACCTGACGGCGTTCACGGAGTTGGAGACGACGATCAAGAATCCTGGCAGACATTCGCTGACCGTTCACTTGGCGGTCGACAACCCCGATTCAGACCGCGCCGCCAGGCAGAATTGCTGTATCGAGTCCGTGACGATTCCGGCCGGACAAGTGGCGGCCGTGAAGCTGAACCTCCGCAAGCGGTTGCCCAAGTCGTTGCAGGACAAGCTCCGCGGGCTGCGCGGCTGCCCCGGCGGCTTCGCCAGCGGGGGGCGAGGGACGATCGACCCGGCCGACGTGGCCGGCATCTCGGTGTACGTGTACCGTCCCGGCGGGGATTGTGCGTTCGAGGTGTCGAACATCCGCGCGGGCGGAAGCACGGCCTTTCCGCTGCCGGACAAGCTGGACGACCTGTTCCCGATGATCGACCGCTTCGGCCAATACATGCACCAGGACTGGCCGGGCAAAACGCATTCCGAGGAGGAGCTGGCTGAGCAGCGGCAGCAAGAGGCGGCCGACTTGGCGGCGCATCCGGGGCCGCAGGACTGGAACCAGTACGGCGGCTGGCTGGGCGGGCCGAAGCTGAAGGCGACCGGCCGGTTCCGCGTGGAAAAATGGCGCGACAAGTGGTGGTTCGTCGATCCGGAGGGGCGTCTGTACTGGTCGCACGGGCTGGTCCGCGTGACCTGGTCCTGCGGCTATACGCCCGTCACCGGCCGCGAGCACCTGTTTGCCGAACTGCCCGGCCGCGATACGCCGTTCGGTCCCTTTTACGGCCGCAGCACGTGGGCGATCTCGGGGCTGTACGACCGGGGCACGGAAACGTTCAACTTCTCCGGGGCGAACCTGCTGCGGAAATACGGCCCGAACTGGATGGTGGACTATGCCGACTTGACCCACCGCCGACTGCGTAGCTGGGGGTTGAACGCGCTGGCTAACTGCTCGCAGCCGGCGATCTATCTGCAGCGGAAAACCCCCTACACGGCGACCGTCTACAGCGTCGATTCGCCGCCGCAAGACACGCCGGGCGGGACCGGATACGTGGCCACGATCCACGACGACAGCCGCGTGATCGAAGGCAGCAGCGGCGGCTGGGGAAAGTTCCCCGACGTGTTCGATCCCAGCTTCAAGGCCGTGCTTTTGAAAGAGGTCGCCCTGCACCGGGGCAAAGCGGTGGGCGACCCGTGGTGCCTGGGCTATTTTCCTGGCAACGAACTCAGCTGGGGCGGGGACGAGACGACGCTCGGCCGGGCCACGCTCGCTTCGCCCGCCGACCAGCCCGCCAAGCGGGCGTTGGTCGATCAGTTGAAAGCGAAGTACGAGACGATCGAGCGACTGAACGCCGCCTGGAAGACCAGCTACGCTTCCTGGGACGCGCTGCTCGAATCGACCACCCCGCCCGGCGCCGATTCCGGCCGCGAGGATCTGGCCGCGTTCCTCACCAGCGTGGCCGACGCTTACTTCCGCCAGTGCCGGGAAGCGGTCAAGGAGGTCGACCCTGAAGGCTTGTACCTCGGCTGCCGTTTCGCCGGCTGGAGCCACGGCACCGTATTCCGCACTGCCGCCAGGTACAGCGACGTGATCAGCGTCAATCGGTACACCGAGACGCTGGACGATCTGCGCCTGCCGGAGGGCATCGACAAGCCGGTGGTGATCGGCGAGTGGCATTTTGGGGCGCTGGACCGCGGCAAGTTCCACGCCAGTTTGCGGCCGGTGGCCAACCAGCAGGCCCGCGGCGAGGCTTACGAAAAATACGTCCGCAGCGCGCTGCAGAATCCGTTGGTCGTCGGCACCCACTGGCACCAATTCGGCGACCAATCCACCACCGGCCGCGACGACGGCGAGAATTTCCAGAACGGCTTCGTCGACGTCTGCGACACACCGTACACGGAAACGATCGAAGCCAGCCGCCGGATCGGGTACCGGTTGTACGAGGTCCGAGCCAGGGAGAGGGAGGATGAGCGGTAAACGATCACCAGCGGCACTGTTTCGCCCTGAGCTGGTCCCGGTCAGGGCAGCGGATCGACGCGATCCAACGGTTCCTGGCTGCGGGCTTGTTCCCAGACGTGCTGAAGCTCGTCTTGGTGCTGCGATGCCCATTCCATCACGAGTCCCGTTGCGCGAGGACGGAGCTTGCCCGCGATCACCCCGAGTGTCTCGATCGCCACGATCATCTGATCTCCGCCATGCTCCGCGTGAAAGTGCGGCGGCTGATGGTCATTGTGGAACATCTTGATGACGATGCCGTAGAAGCGACTGATCTCAGGCATGAACGGACGCCCTGCGGAGACTCGGAAACACCTCATCAGGTTCTTTCCCCGTGATCTCCATGTACAATGCGTCCGCACAGAGATCGACCTCGTCGCTCCAACGCAACTCGCCGGCGGATCCGATGGACACGCGTGCAAACGCGTTCGGATCGTTCCACAGTTGGAACACGCCTTTGCCGACCAGGTGCGAGAGGTCGACGTCGCCCGTAACGCCATCGGCGTACCGGACTCGCAATCTGTAGCCGGGAAGCGCCTCGGCACGTATCAATTCTAACATCTTCTTGACTCCTCAGACGATGGCCACGTGTCGGGCCGTCAACTCCAGCACCGAACGTGACGATTCAACCGGCGGCGGCCAACGACCGTTGCTTTCAGGGGCAACCCCATCGGCTGTTCGGTTTGCAGTCGGTTGTTAAGCACGGTCGATTCTGTCCACCGTGGCCGACGGGAAGAATCGTCTCGATTGAGCCGTTGGCGGCCCCGTTGACCATCCAAGGAACGTATGTTTGCAGTCCCACGTCGCCTATGCTGCGCCCGAAAGAGGTGGCTATCGCGACGAGTGGGTTGCTGGCCCTCGTCGAGTTCTTCCCGGCATTCTTCCAAATACACTCGGCGATGATACCACGCGCCTTGAAGTGTGGCAATGGCGATGGCGACGTAGAGGATCGCCAGCCCATCTTCTCGTGCGACAAATGGGCCGCCATGAAACATACTCGGTTGCCGCTCCCGTCCAGTGCCTGCTTGTCGGAATCGGCCGCCGGCGTACACTGGTCTGGTTCTCCGAAGGACAAACCGGTTGTGAACGCGGCTGGACGCGGCTGCAGGAGTTTCTTGTGAACCTCAGCGACATGATTCAACAGATGTGCCGTGGCGTCTTGAGCCAGGCGGACATCAAGGCGATCTGCAAGGCCCGCTCGCTACCGGCGGCCGCGGCGGATTCGCACACGCTGCTGGAGACCCTGTTCGTCACGGATACCGGCCTGGCCGCCGCTCTGCAAACGCTCCAGCGGAACGAAGTCGCGGCCTTGCACTTGCTGCTGGCCATCGGCAAGCCGGTCGATGTGAGCTTCTTTCGCCGCGTTTATCCCCAGCAGGAGGGCTCGACCTGGGGCTCCTTTGCCCAGCGGTATCAGAAAGTGCTGGCGAAAGTGAAAGAGCGGCTGGTGCGGAGCGGATTGCTGGTGATGACCCTGGGCCACAGCTGGAGCAAGAAGTCGCAGATGGAGCGGTGGGAATTCGCGGTCCCGCCTTCGTTCGCCCCCCACCTGCCGCCGCTGGTCGAGTCGGCAGGGCATTTTGCCGGCGACGGGGACTGGCGCCGCGAGGTGGCCCGGCACAAGCTGCAGACGGTCGTCGGCCACTCGCCCGGCATCGAGACCAAGGAAGACCGGGTCGAAATTGCGGACGGCGAGTTGCGCTGGGGCGGCAAGCCCTTTCGCGCCGAACTGCTGGTCCGCTGGCAACAGGAACGCTGGCTGCAAGACACCGTCAAGGAGAAGGCGAAAGCCAAACACCCAATCCCGAAAGACCCCTATGCCCTGCCGGTTCCCGAGGCGATGATGCGGATTCTCGGCAGTTTGCCCGCGGGATCCTGGGTAGATGCCGAGGGCCTGGCCGCCGCCCTGGAGATGTACTGCGGTGCCAAGATCGAAGGCCACACGGTGTTGGACAGCGGATACCGCTGGGGATGCCTGGCCCGGCACGAGGCCGACGGGAAAACGTGGTATCGGACCGCGCCACAGACATCGGCGGCGGACGTGGCTCCGAACGCTTATCTGGATCTGACGTCGGACGGTCAAGTGGCCGTGGACCTGGACACCATCCCGTTCGAATCGCTCGAACAGCTGGTAACGGTTTCCAACCAACGCGCGTCGCCCGGGCGGCATCCCGTGTTGCTCGTGACGCCCAACCTGGTCAAACTCGGCCGGGCGGCCGACGACGTGCTGGCGTCGCCTTGGCTGGAGTGGCTGCAGCGGAATTCGCCGGCATTCCAGCAGGCGATCGAAACGCGCACGCAGCGCCGCGGCAAGACGCTGGTCCACGAGAACCTGTGCGTCGCCCGTGTCGGCGATCTGGGCCTGAAGGTCGCTATCCAGAAAGCGCTGGGCGACCGGATCGTCGCGTTGGGCGACGAGCACATCGCCTTTGCCAAGGGATCGCTGGCGGACGTGCGAAGGGTTGTGAGCAAGGCGGGCCATGTCGTCAAGGAGGCCGCACCCCTTGGAGATTGACCGGATTGACGTGAGCAAACTCGACGTCCCGCTGCGGACCGCCGATCTGCGGCGGGATTTGCACGTGTTCGTCGACTACGTGCGCGACCGCGACGTGAAACGCGGGCATCGGGACAACCTGTTGAACAAGGCGGATGCCAAACGGCTGGCCAAGCTGATGTCGTACAAGCCCCCTCCGGAGGAACAGGAGGAGGATGGGTACTCGGCCTGGATGGGCTTCGTCGATAACACCGCGCTGCGGCTGGGGTTCGTCCAGTACGACACGGAGGGCGAATACGCGGGGTACACCAGTTACTCGAAGTCGTACCCGGAGAATTACATCGAGTTCTCGGCGGAGAACTACCAGCGTTTCCTGACGATGAAGGCGGCCAAGCAAGAGCTGACGCTGCTCGGCGTGCTGCTGGCCCAACAGCAGGGCTGCGAAAGCGAGTTCTATTCGCTCAGCCCGCTGGGACGGCTGGACCGGTTCGACCGGCTAGGCTGTGCGAGCGGTGTCATGCCCCTGCTCGATTTCGCCGCCATCCGCCGGTTCGTGCTGGGGTTGCTGGCCAAATGCCCGACGGGCCAATGGCTGAGCACCGCTTCGCTGGTCCGCTACTTGAAGCAGAACCATCGTTACTTTCTGATTCCCCAGAAACCCCGTTTCAAGGACAAATGGGGCCACCGCCAAGGCCGCTACGACAATTTCCACGAGAGCAAGAGCGTCTGGGGTAACGACATCACGATCGCCGCGTCGGACGAGGATGCTTTCGAGCGTGTCGAGGGCCGGTACGTCGAACGGTTCCTGGAAGGGATCCCCTTGTCGCTGGGCTACGTCGATGTGGCCTACTCGCAGAAAACCTCCCAGACGCTCCATCCGTCGCGAGGTTGTCTCAAGGCGTTCCGCGTCAGCGACCGGTTGCGCCGGGCGCTGGAAGGCGCCATCCAGGAGCCGCGGGTCACCGTCACGCCGAGCTTCGAATTGTACGTCCAGGGAGAGACATACCCGGCCGGCGTGCTGGCGGAACTGCGGCCGCTGTGCGAGCTGGTGGCGGAAGACACGTCGATTGTCCTGAAACTGAACAAACAGCAGGTCGCCGCCGCCCGCGCCGCCGATCCCAAGCTGGATGTGGTGGCCCTGTTGCGGCAGCGGGCCGGCGGCGAATTGCCGGCCAACGTCGTCCGCGAACTGTCCGAATGGGCGCAGCACGGCGAGAAGTTCGTGCTCTACACGGATTGCTGTGTGCTGGAAGCGGACACCGACGTGACGGCGGCCGATCCTCTCACGATCGAACGGATCGCTCCGGGAATCCGGCTGGTGCATTCGCCCGGCAAGCTGTTCGACCAGTTGGAGCGGCAGGATCTGATGCCGTTGCACGTCAAGCACGGCGAGCAGACCTTGACGCCGTTGCCCAGGAGCGCACGGACGCGGTTCCCGAAGAAATCCGCCCGGCAGAACGAGCCGCGGCCGGCGAAGAGGCCGGTGGCGCTGATGCGCGTGACGCGCATCCAACTGGTGTGTCCGGACCGCGAGTTCCTGGACCGCTTGTGCCAGCTGCTCGCGGAGGCCAAGTGTCCTGCGGAAGCGGACCGCCGCAATCTGACGCTGGCCTACACAAAACAACACGAGCCGGCCGTGACCAACGCCGTCAAAACGCTGGGCAAGGAGTACCAGATCAAGATCGAGGACGCCGGGGCGAGCTGAACCCTCTGGACGAAATCGGGAGGTTGTTTCGGCCAACGTTGCCTGAAACGTCGGTCGACGCCGAGCGACGGCTTCACGCAGGAATTGCCGGTTGCTAGAATGGTTTTGGTGGGGGGCTAATCGGAGGCGATCATGACGACCATTTCTCTTCCGTCGGACCTGGAGGCTTTCGTCGAGCACGAGTTGGCGCATGACCGCTACGAATCCCGCCAGGACTTGGTCGTCGATGCGGTTCGCCTGCTACGTCATCAGCGGGAAGAGGAATTGCCGGAAGCCGACTGGTTCGAGGACGCCTTGGGACAATTCCGGGCCATCGTCGGCTTGCCGTCCGGCTGGGACTCGAACAATGCGGCCCCTCCAGATCCAAAGCTCGTGCAGGTTGCGGCCGCCCTGCTGTACCGGCTGGCCAAGTCGCGTCGCGTCTCGAAGCCGTACATCAATCCCACGCGAAACGGCGGCATCCAGTTCGAGTGGGAAGCCGGTCCCCGCTCGTTCGAGGTCGAGGTGGTGGGGGAAGACTGTGCGGCATATCTCTTCCAAGATCACGCCGCTCGCCTGGAAGAGGAAGGACAACTTTCGCCGCTGGAACCGCTTGACGTCGTCGCCGGCTACGTCGAACGCGTGGCGGGCAGCCGGTGAACGCGACGCGAGGAGCTGCCCGTGGGCGAAGACTACGTCCTCGACGACGAGATTCTGTTTCGCCGCATCCCGCCGGGCTCACCCTGGTTCCAACCCCGGACCGGATCGCCAGTTTCAACTTCAGGACTCTTGACCTCCTGGGAAAATGCTTGATCCCTGTTTCGCGTTTTCAG
>CAYPGE010000110.1:0-22258 GCA_964409865.1 uncultured Pirellulaceae bacterium | reverse complement strand
CACTTCCATCGGGAAACTTGACCTGAATCATGCGAATTCCTTCTCCCACAGGCGACACGCCAACCAGACGCCGCTACGAGAGGCGTCAAGCCGTGACGTGTCCACAATTTACAGCGACAATGATCCTATGATTATGGCTTCTCGCCCCGGCGTCAACGGCAAAGGGACGGCTTGCCAGCTTGCTACGGTCGGCTGAATGACACAGAATCAACGCGGTTTGGCATAGGATTCTGCCGGCTGTCGGCATCGAGGGCTCAAGTTCGGAAATCCCTAATGATTCCTTGGCACCGTCTCTTCGGGCTAGTCCTAAACGACTTCTTTCGAGGTTCGGCATGGCAAGTCGTGGTGGAGATGGATCTATCCCGGAAGCTCCAGAAGCTGGATATCGTCGTCGTGCGACGAGGCCAAGGTCCGACGCCCCAGAAACTGCCAGACGGCTTCGCGCCGCTGGCGGATCATAACCTGATCACCTACAAGTCCCTGCGTGAGCCTTTGGATGGCTGGGCCATCAAGGAGCTGATCGGCCATGCGGTGAACTATCGAAAGCAGGTCAGCCCATCGCTGGAGGACTTGATTGCAGAGGAGAGCATTCGGCTGTTCGCGGTAGCCACGAGATATCCGCAGAAGCTGGCGGAGCAAGTCAGGCTGGAACGATGCAGCGACGGTGTATACGATATCAAATGGGGAATAGATCGTATCCGGCTTCTGGTGCTCAGCGAGGTCCCAGCAGCCGAGCATAACGCCATTTGGAACCTGTTCAGCGGGGACTCAAGGCGAATCGAGGCAGCGGCCCAGCAGCTGCGCAGCCGAAGGTCCGAAATGAGCACCGTCCTGGACGAGTTGTTGGAAAATTATCAGCGTGAGGGTTTCGCCATGCCGTATACGATGCAGGATTTCATGCGGGATGTGACCCTGGAGCACCTCGACCTGTTGAGGCCCGACGAACGCCTCAAGGGGCTCTCCATCGACGAACGCCTTCGAGGGCTCTCGGGCGAAGATCTTCTCAAAGGACTTTCTTCTGACGAGATCGAAGCCTACCTTCGCAAACGACGAGGCGACAGTCCCCGATCCCCATCCGAGCAATAGTTCCGGGCCTTGTGCCATCCGTCGGCTTCATTCAATCCTCCGTGCCTAGGAACAGCCATGCCTCGACCGTACGAAGTCGTCGATTTCGCGACCGTAAGCGGCGTTGCTTGTCCCTGCGGCACGGCCCGCCGCGCTTTCCAGGACGTATCCGACTTTCCAGGCACCGTTCACGTGACGGAGATCTCGGCCGACGCACGGTTGCATTACCATCGGCGGCTGACGGAGACGTATTTCTTTCTGGAGTGCGAACCGGGGGCGAAGCTGCAGTTGGAGGATGAGATCCTGGACGTGCATCCCGGTCTGTGCGTGCTCATCCGTCCCGGCACCCGCCATCGCGCGATTGGACGTATGAAGGTGTTGATCCTGGTGATTCCCAAGTTCGATCCGACGGATGAGTTTTTCGACTGAGTCATGGATTCTGGCGCGACACACCTCTGCCCTCCGGCTCATCAGCGGTTTCATCCCCACTCCGCCTGTTGAAATCTACGGGCTTTTCCCTACACTGACGGAGCAGGCAAAACCACTTTCAAAGGAACGTAAGATGCACCACAGTCCCACCGTCCTATGGCAAATGACCCTGGCGATCGCCGCCGCGGTTCTGATCGCGGGTTGCGTGCCTCCTCCGCCCAGACCCGTCATGGATTCCAACACGACAGAGGCCGAAACGCAGCCCGCCGAAGCCGAGCCCGTCGAGGCCGCCCCCGCAACCACCGAGGCTGCGCCGGAAATGCCGGCGGAAACGACGCCGGTGCCTCCGGCAGAAGAAACGCCGAAACGGGAGCCGAAACCGTCGGACGAGCCCGCCGGAGCTGCCACGGCGACCGACGAGTCGACCAAGCCGGAAACGGAAACGCCAACGAAGGCCGAAACCGAAACGCCGGCCAAAGTGAAAGCCGGCGAAACCCCGAAGGGCGAGCAGCCCGCGGCGGAGGCGACTCCCAAGGAGGAGATGAAACCGGAAGACAAGCCCGTCGAGAAGACGGAAACACCGGCCGAGTCCAAGCCGGCGGCCGAGGACCAGCCCGCGCCAACTGCGCCGGCCGATGATTCGAAACCGGCGGCTCAGGCGTCCGCTGCGCCCGGCGGCCAGCGCGTCGTTTCGGGCGACTGGCCGATGTGGGGCGGAGCCGTGCATCGCAATATGGTCAACCCCACGACCAAGATCGCCGTGGACTTCGAGCCCAACGAAGACCCGGCCCAGGGGAAGAAACTGCTGTGGGTCGCCCAACTCGGCTCGACGACCTATGGCAACCCGGTGGTGTCCCACGGAAAGGTGTTCGTGGGCACCAACAACGGTGCGAAGTACCGCCCCAAGCACGCAGGCCAGAACGCCGACCGCGGCTGCGTGCTCTGCTTCGACGAAAAAACCGGCAAGTTTCTCTGGCAGCTGACGCGCGAGAAGTTGCCGCAGGGCAGCGTCAACGACTGGCCCGACCAGGGCATCTGCTCGACGGTGGCCGTGGACGGCGACCGGGGCTATGTCGTCACCAACCGCTGCGAGTTGCTGTGCTTTGACGTGGAAGGTTTCCTGGACGGCGAGAACGACGGCCCGATCCAGGACGAGCCCGACAACGAGCCTCAGGATGCGGACATTGTCTGGAACTTGGACATGATGAAGACTCTGGGCGTCTTCCCGCACAATATGGCGGCCAGTTCGCCGGTGGTGTACGGCGACTACGTGTACGCTCTGACCAGCAACGGCGTGGACGAGTCGCATGAGAAGATTCCTGCGCCGCAAGCGCCGAGCTTTCTGGCCGTGAACAAGAAGACTGGCGAGGTGGTCTGGCAGAGCAACGCTCCCGGCGACAAGATCCTGCACGGCCAGTGGAGTTCGCCGTCGATCGGGTTGGTCAACGGCCAGGTCCAGGTCTACTTTGCGGGCGGCGACGGCTGGCTGTACGCCTTCGACGCGGCCAAGGGCGAAGAACTCTGGCGGTTCGATCTGAACCCAAAGGACGCCAAGCATGCGTTGAGCGGCCGCGGCACGAAGAACGACGTGATCGCGACCCCCGTGTTTGTTGACAACAGCGTGGTGTTGGCCACCGGACAGGACCCGGAATACGGCGACGGCGTCGGCCACCTGTGGCGGATCGACGCGACCAAGCGGGGCGACGTCAGCTCGGTCACCTCCGACAATCAGCCGAATCCTAACTCCGCCGCGATCTGGCACTTTGGCGGCGTTGACGCGGACGGTTCGGTGACGGGTGAGAAAGACCAAGACATTTTCCGCCGCACGCTGTCCACGGTGGCCGTCCAGGACGGTTTGGTGTACGCCGCCGACTTGAGCGGCCGCATCCACTGCGTGGATTTCGCCACGGGCAAGCGGTATTGGGAAGCCGACGTGCTGGCCGCCATCTGGGGCTCGACGCTGGCCGCCGACGGCAAGGTGTTCATCGGCGACGAAGACGGCATCCTGACCGTGCTGGCCGCCGGCAAAGAGCTGAAAAAACTGGCTGAAATCGAGTTCCCGTCGTCGATCTACAGTACGCCCACCATCGCCAACGGCGTGATGTTCGTCTCCGACCGCTCGCGACTGTACGCGATCGCGACGCAGTAGAGGATGCAGGGGTTGCGGTTCATGACCGAGCCAAGTGCGCCCGACCCGCGGCGTGTTTACACCATCGGGCACTCGAACCACGAGGAGCAAACGTTCCTCGACCTGCTGCTGCGCCACGGGATAGAAGTCGTGGCCGACGTCCGTTCGCAACCCTATTCCAAGTACACGACCCAGTTCAACTCGGACCAGATCAAGCCGGCCCTGGCCGGCGCGGGCGTCAACTACGTGTTCCTGGGCCGCGAGTTGGGCGGCCGGCCCGATGATCCGGAATTCTATGATGCCGAGGGCCGCGTGCGTTATGATCGAGTGGCCGAGTCGCCGCTGTTCCGGCAAGGGATTGAACGTGTGGAAAAAGGGATCCAGAGATTCCGCGTGGCCCTGATGTGCAGCGAGGAGAATCCGGCCGAATGCCACCGCAATCTGCTGGTGGGCCGCGTGCTGGGCCGGCGCGGCGTTGAACTGGTGCACATCCGCAGCGACGGGCGACTGCAGACCCAGGCCGAACTGGATCACGAAACGGGCCGAAGCGACCGCCAGCAGAAATTACTTTTTGATGAACTGAAGGAGCCACCGTGGAGATCTACACGATCGGTTTTACCCAAACCACAGCCGCCGAGTTCTTCGGAAAGCTGAAGCAGGCGGGAATCCGGCGTCTGGTGGACGTACGCTTGAACAACGTCTCGCAGTTGGCCGGCTTTGCCAAACGCGACGACCTGCGGTACTTCCTGGCCGAAATCTGCGGGGCCGAGTACGTCCACGAGCCGCGGCTGGCCCCCTCCCAAGACATCTTGGACGCGTACAAAAAGAAGCAAGAAAGCTGGGACGAATACGAACGCCGGTTCCTGCAATTGATGGCCGACCGGCACGTCGAAACGGCGATCAGCCCCAGCCTGTTCGACGTCCCCACGGTGCTGCTGTGCAGCGAGCCCACCGCCGAACGCTGCCACCGGCGACTGGTGCTGGAGTACCTGAACAACCGCTGGGGCGACGTACGGGCGATCCATCTGTGAGAGTGATCGGTGACCGGTGATCGGTGATCGGTGGCCAAGCGTCGGTGGTGCGGCGTGTACGCTTGGCGATTTACCAAGTCGATCGCAGCCGCCTCGCTCCTGATCACCGACCACCGACCAGTACTCCCATGAAAATCGTCATTAGCCACTTGACCCGAATGCAGAAAGGATTCATTTGCGTGGCCGGCGTCGATTTGGCGACTGGCCAGCATGTCCGGCCGGTGTTGCGGTCGCAGATGCGGAAGGAGTTGCTGGCCCAGTACGGCGGGCCGTTTGACATGGGCCGCATCGTGGATCTGGGCTGGACCAAATGGATCGGCACGCGGCCGGAATCGGAGGATTACCTGTTTCATCAGAGTGAAGCGCGCGTGGTGGGCGACATGCCAGAGGGCGAATTCTGGGACCTGCTGCGGCAAGCGGCCAAGCCCAAGCTAGTCGAGATCTTTGGCCAGGATCTGTTGCCCCGCGGTTCCCACTCGTACGCGGTCGACGTCAACCGGGGCCTTGCCTCGTTGGGCTGCTACGTCCCGCCCAGCCGCCCGCGCCTGGTGCTGCAGCGGCGCGACGAGAGCAGCCGCGGCCGCATCCGCCTGGAGTTTCAGTCGGGCGAGTACCAGTTCGAGTTGAGCGTCACCGACATCCGCCTGTACCGCGACGATCACGTGACGCCGGACCGGGAGGTCATTGAGCGGGTCGCGCAGCGTCTGCAAGGCGACACGGACCTGATCCTGGGCGTCGGCCTGACCCGCCCTTTCCAGAGCACGCCCGACGAACCGGCCCTGCACTGGCTGCAGGTGAACAACCTGCACTTTGCCGACGAACCATGTTGGCGGGTGCTCACACTTCGGGATTCTTGGGGAAAGCCGTAGTTCCACAGTTCCTCGAACACGGGCCATGTCCAGCCCTTTAACACTGTCTCCGCACGACGAGTGCCTGGGCCCAAAGCCGATCTTGCTGAATTTCCAAGCATCCGTTGCTCAGAAGGCGGTCACTTCCTCATTCGTCCAGACAAGCCCATCGTCAAGAATTCGACGTCAAGCCCGCCGAAATCGGCGAGCTTAACTCGGCAAAGCTGCGGGCAGCAAAGCAGTTGCGCTTGCAGCCCAGGTACGCTACGGGTTAGATTTCACACCGTCTGTCGGCGGCGATTTCTGTCGCGGCACGACGATTGCGTAGTGCGTTTTACTGAAGCGAGGCACTCCGTGCCTCGCCGCCTCCATTCCCCTCCCCCAAGGGTGCGACGCATGAAGAAAGTCGAAGCCATTATTCGGCATTTCAAACTGCCGGACGTCAAAGAGGCCCTCGCCCAAACGGGCGTGAAGGGCATGACCGTGACCGAGGTGCGCGGCTTCGGACGCCAGAAAGGGCATACCGAAATCTATCGCGGCGTTGAGTACGGGGTGGACCTGGTGCCCAAAATCAAGATCGAATTGGTGGTGGCGGACGACGAAGTGGACGGCGTCGTGGCGACGATCTCGCGGGTCGCGAACACGGGGCTGGTCGGCGACGGCAAGATCTTCGTCCACGGCCTGGCCGACGTGATTCGCATCCGCACGGGGGAAACCGGAGAGAGTGCGGTTTAGGGCCGTGTTAAGGAATTCTTGAGATTCGAGAGGTACGCAGAATCATGATAAGTTGCTGTAGCGATTGGCGCGCGACCATGCTTGCCACCACCCTGCTCCTGGTTGGGGGCCTAGGCAGCTGGGCCTGGGCCGCGGAGCAACCGGCAACTGCCACCGAAGCTGCGGCGAACACGGCCGAGGCGCAGCCCGCGGCGGCAGCAGGCCCCACGACGGCGGAACTCAAGGTGATGGCGGACACGCTGTGGGTGCTCGTCGCCGGCATGCTCGTGTTCTTTATGAACCTGGGCTTTGGGTGCGTCGAGTCGGGATTCTGCCGCGCAAAAAACTGCGTCAACATCCTCTCGAAGAACTTCATTGTGTTCGCCATCAGCTCGATCGGCTTCTGGGTGCTCGGTTGGGGCCTGATGTTCGGCAACGGCAACAGCTTTATCGGCACGACGGGGCTGTGGATGGTGGGAGGGGCGGAAGCGGATTATGCCGCGCTCAGCTGGACCAGTGTTCCGCTGTGGGCCAAGTTTTTCTTCCAGCTCGTATTCTGCGGCACCGCGGCCACCATCGTTTCGGGAGCGGTTGCGGAGCGCATCAAGTACCTTTCGTTCATCGTTTTCAGCTTCATCATGGCGATGGCGATCTATCCCGTGGTGGGCCACTGGGTCTGGGGCGGCGGCTGGTTGCAGAGCATGGGCTTCTTGGATTTCGCCGGGTCGACTCAGGTCCATTCGATCGGCGGCTGGGCGGCCCTGACCGGCGTCATCATCCTCGGGCCTCGAATCGGCAAGTACAGCGCCGGTGGCAAGGTGAATGCCATTCCGGGCCACAATCTCAGTCTGGCCACCGTCGGCTGCTTCGTGCTCTGGTTCGGATGGTTTGGGTTTAACCCCGGCAGCACGATGGCCGCTGACCCGGCGGCGATTTCGGAGGTGGTGGTGACCACCAACACGGCGGCGGCCGCCGCGACGCTCAGCGCGACCGCGCTGGCTTGGCTGTTGCTGGGCAAGCCGGATCTGGGCATGACACTCAACGGCTGCCTGGCCGGGCTGGTCGCGATCACGGCTCCCTGCGCGTTCGTCAGCGTGGGCGCGTCGGTCATCATTGGTTTGATCGCCGGCATGATCGTCGTGTTGGGAGTGCTGTTTTTCGACCGCATCCGATGTGACGATCCCGTCGGTGCGACTTCGGTCCACTTGCTGAATGGAGTGTTCGGCACGATTTGCATCGGCTTGTTCGCCACGCCCGACCGCTTGGCACGCGCAGGAAATCCGGAAGCCGTGGCCGGACTGTTCTACGGCGGCGGCGTCAAGCAGTTGCTCACGCAGCTTACCGGCGCCGGCGCCTGTGCGGCGTATGTCCTGGTTGCCTCGGCCATCGCGTGGTTCGTGCTCAAGAGCACGATGGGCATCCGCGTTTCACCGGAAGAGGAGCTGCAGGGTCTGGACATCGGCGAGCACGGCAACGAGGCCTATCCGAACTTCGTAAAGACGGGCAACACGATGGTGGGGTTCTGATAAAATGAACCGGCCCTGGCGTGCCGTTTCGTCCGGATCCCCGTCACCCGGTCGCCAGCCGGGCGGCCAGAAGCAGGGCCTCCACCAGGCTGCGGACCTGGGCGCGACCCGTCCAGGCGATGTCCAGCGCCGTGCCGTGATCGACCGAAGTGCGGACGATGGGCAGACCCAACGTGACGTTGACCGCGGTGTCGAACGCCAGGGCCTTGAGCGGAATCAGGCCCTGGTCGTGATACATGCAGACGAAAGCATCGGTGGCCTGACGGCGGGCCGGTAGAAAGGCCGTATCGGGCGGCAGCGGGCCTTCGACGTCGAGCCCCCGTTGGCGAGCCGCGTCCACGGCCGGCGCAATCCACCGCTCCTCTTCGCCCGCGCCGAACAGGCCGTGTTCGCCCGCGTGCGGATTCAGGCCGCAGACGACCAACTTGGGCGGCCGGCCGCGGATGCGCCGCATGGCCTCGGCGGTCAACTCGATGACTTCCAGAATCCGCTCGACCGTCAACTGGGCAGGCACATCGCGATAACCGACGTGCGTGGTCACCAGGCTGCAAGTGATCGTGCTGGAGGTGAGCATCATGCACGAGCGTGCGGCGCCCGTCCGAGTCGCGAAGATCTCCGTATGGCCCGGATAGCGAATCCCGGCCGCGTGCAGGGCCTCCTTGTGAATCGGTGCCGTGGTGACGGCAGCGACTTGGCCGGACAGAGCGGCGTCCATGGCGGCCTCGATGTATCGGTACGAGGCTCGCCCCGTCGCCGCACTGACCAGGCCGGGTTGCAACGCGTCGGCCGGGATCGCCCCCAGGTCCCAGACCGCGGGTTCCTGAATCGAGGTCCCGAGGTCTCGCCGATCGGCCGCCTCGAACACGTGCGCCGGGACCGGCAGGCCGCAGTGCCGGGCGACGCGCCGCAGTACCCCGGCGTCCCCAAAGACGATGGGAGTGGCCTGCCTGGCGACCTCGGCATCTTGCAGCAGGCGCAGGCACAGTTCCGGTCCGATCCCGGCCGGATCGCCCATCGTCACGGCGATCCGAGGGCGCGTCATGGGTGCTGGCGATACGCTCATCGGCGGCCAGAAGCCTTTCTTTGCACTCTCACTGATTCGGCGGGCTGCCGGACGCGGCCGGCTTGCCCCACCAGCGCAATGCCACCCCCCGCGCCCACAGGGCCCGCAGCGGCGAAGCGATCACAAAGCAGAACAAGACCACAGGAACGGCCAATTCGTGGATCACCAGCACGGCCGCCGAAGCAAAAATCAGCTTGACAAAATGCCGGTAGGTGTGCCGCCCGCGAAACAACTGGTTGACCACGTGCGGATAGCGGATGCGGGAAACCATCAGGCAGGCAACGATCAGCGTCACCACGGGCAAAGCCGTGGACGTCGCCTGCATCAGGTACTTGCCCATCAGCTGCGCCGACTCTTTCATTTCGGGAGCGGTCAATCGCTCCAGGCCGGGGGCGATCACGACCAGCGATGCCACCATCCCGGCCGCCGCGGGGGACGGCAGTCCGCGAAAGTACTCGTGGGCCGGTTCGTCGTCTTGGGCCACGTTGAAGCGGGCCAGTCGCATCACCGCGCACAACATATACAGCACGGCTATCACCCACACCAGGCGCGGGTGCAACAGGACGGGCGAGAATTTGAGCATCAAGAAGGCCGGCGCCACGCCAAAGCTGATCGCGTCGGCGAGGCTGTCCAGGTTCGCCCCAAACGCGCTGGTTTGCTTGGCCAAACGCGCCACCGGCCCATCCAGCGCGTCGAACACCATCGCGGCGAAAATCAACAAAGCGGCGATGTACAGATCGTTCGGCGTCGCGCCTTCCGGGCCGACTTTGGCGGCGTAGGTGATGCAACCAAATCCGCAAACGGCGTTGCCCAGCGTAAACAGCGACGGAATGATGGCCACCATGCGCCGGCGATGGGCTCGGCGGCGGGATTGCCTGTCCGTGGATTCAGGGGTGAGGGTCATGAGCGTTGCGTTCCGTGAATGTCGTGCATCAGCGGTTCCCGCTTTCTTAGAACCGCTAACAAAACCGTTCGGCGCGGGTCTCTGACCCCGCCGAAACCGCCGACCGAAGGTCTCCGATTTCGGTTTTGTTAGCGGTTCTTAGCCGATCTCGGCCAACCGTCTCAAGGCGGCACTACAAGCGACTGACCGCGTAGCCGCGTCTGGCCGAGACGCGGTTCGCGAGCCCTATTCGCCGTACTGGGCCAGGACCGAACTGCCGGCCCACACACGGTCCCCAACCTGGACGCGAAGCTGCAGGTTCGGCTCCCACGGCAGCACCAGTTCGGTCCGCGATCCGAATTTAATCATACCGAACTGTCCGCCTCGGTCCAAGCTTTCGCCGGGCGCGATCCAGCACACAATCCGCCGAGCGATCGCGCCGGCGATCTGCCGCACAATCATCCGCCGGTGCGGAGGATCGTTCTCCTCGATCCGCACTGCCATCTGCTCGTTCTCTTGCGCCGATTGCGGCCGCAAGGCGTTCAGGAACTTGCCGCGGCGATACGTCAAACCGATGACGTGGGCGGCGACGGGGGAACGGTTCAGGTGAACGTTGAAAATACTGAGAAAAATGCCGATCAGGACCGCGCGTCCGCCGAGGTACTCGTCGTGCGCCAATTCTTCGATGGCCACGATCTTGCCGTCCGCCGGGGCGACGACCAGACCCGGATCGCCGGGAATTGCCCGCCGCGGATTGCGAAAGAAAGAGAGCACAAACAACCCCAGGACCGCCGGCACGAAGCTCACAGGCCAGTAGAACCACGCCGCGATCAGCGTCAGGGCGAAACAACCGCCGCCCAGCAGCAACAACTCCGCCAGCCCAACCCGCGCCACCGGCAACCGGTCCCGCCAGGCAAACGGATCGTCGGCGATGTCCCAGCGGTATCCGCCTTGGTTGCAATAGAACTTGACGTCGCGCGGGTCCAAAACCGCGTGGGGACAGCGATTGGACTGGCCCTGGCGGAGGGCTTCCATGCGGCGCAAGTAGCCGCGGCGAAAGACCCGCAAATAGAGACGCCGGAGGCAGCCCCAGCCGAGTTCAATCCGCATGCAGATGCCCCCGCCGGGCTGAATCGAATCGATCGAGGGATCCAACGGTTCGATCGGTGCGCGCTGGGCGGCAGGCGGCTCGGGAGACTGCACCTGTTCAGGAGGCGACTGCGCCATGTGACGATCTCGCGTTCCCCTTGCCATTTCCGTTGCCGTTTCCCGCCCCCCGGCCATCGTTGCGGAGGTAATGCGCCACCGCAGGGAGAACGTTCAGATAGACGTTGTCATGCGATTGCTCGTACTGGGCGAGGTACCTGTGCAAGACGCCTCCGACCTCGACCACGCGGCGCCGCTGCTCGCGCGACGCGACCAGCTTCTTGACGGGCCGGACCCACAGGTACTCGAAGAACGTCATGCAGCCGCCCGGCCGCAGCATCCCGATCAAATGCCCGAAAATCGTCTCCACCAACTCGGCCGGAAAGTTGTTGAATGGAAGCCCGCAGACGATGTAGTCGTAGGGTTCCTCGAGTCTCAACGCTTGCACCGGAGCATGAAAAATGGACGTCTGCTCCGCCACCCGGCGAAACCGCGGCTCGATGTCGAAACGCCGCCTGAGAACCGACACAAACCGCTCGTTCAATTCGACGATGTGCAGGCGATCCTCCGGCCTGACATGCCGGACAATCTCCTGCGTCACCGCCCCCGTGCCCGGACCCACTTCCAGAATTCGGACCGGTCCCCCAGCGTGCTCGCGAAGCGGGCGAGCCAGGGCACGCGCAAGAAACCTGCCGCTGGGCAACAGCGCGCCGGTGGTGTCGAAGGCCCTCCCAAACTCGCGGAGGAAGGTCGAGTATTCAGAAATTCGTTTTATCATGAACTCCTAATCTAGTGATCCACCGACGCGATGACAAGAGTCCGATCTGAATGCACAGGCGTTGCCTCCCCCGTGTGCAGGGATGATCTCACTGATCTCCCGGCTCTAATCTTTCACCTAATCTTCATCTTTCACCTAATCTTTCACCTAATCTCTCCCAAGCCGGGTGCGAGCCAAGGATTAGGTGAAAGATTAAGAACGGCTAACAAAATCGTTCGGCGCGGGTCTCTGACCCCGCCGAAACCGCCCACCTCCGATTAAGAACCGCTAACAAAACCGTTCGGCGCGGGTCTCTGACCCCGCCGAAACCGCCGACCGAAGACATCCGATTTCGTTTTTGTTAGCGGTTCTAAGTGAAGGATTGGGGTGAAACAGCTTTTAGGAATTTCTCAAGTTATCCCAATTTCCCAGCTACCCCATTCAAATCCATCCCTTGACACGAGACAGAAAGACCAGCGAGCCGACCACCGTGGCTCCCATGGCGGCCATCAGCACGGCAGCGCTGCCGATATCCAAGGCGGAGCCGAGATACCGGTTCTCGGATCGATCCACGGCGCGGGCCAATTGCTCCAGGGCGCTGTTGAACATCTCTGCCACCAGAACGACGGTAATGCACAGCACCAAGACGCACCATTGCGTCCGATCCAGTTGCAGGAGGGCAGCCGCGACCAAGACCGCGCCGGCCATGACGAAATGCACCAGGAAACTGGTCTGACCACGCACCCCCAGCCGCAACCCTCGAAACGCGCAGCGAAACTTCTGATACCAAGTACGCTGTGGGGGGCGAAATCTCTCGCGCATGGGGTTTCCTTTGGACTAGGGCGGGTCATAGCCGCCAGGATGAAACGGGTGACAGCGGCAGATTCGCAGCACACCGCGGCAGGCACCGCGTACGGCACCGTACTTCTTCACGGCCAGAATAAAGTACTGGCTGCAGGTCGGCGTGAAACGGCACTGGCGGCCCAGCACGGGGCTGAGGAAGATCTGGTACAGGCGGACGGCACCGATCAGCAGCCAACTGGGCAGACCCGCCAAGGTGGCCCACAGGAAGCTCATGGCCGTGATCTCCGTTGCTTCTTCGCAAGCTGCCTGACGAGTCTGGGCAGCGATTCCGCGATCCGCTGGTAATCCGGTTGGGCTCCCGCACGCGGCCGAACGATCAGGTCCAGTCCCGGCGCAATCTGGTCCCGCGACCGGCGAAAGGCCTCGCGAATCAGTCGTTTCCAGCGATTTCGCAAGACTGCCGGCCCGACCTTGCGCGAGACGGACAGCCCCAGCCTGGTGTCGCTGCGCCCGTTCGGACAACCGCGAACGACCAGACACGGATCTGCCGCAAACATCTCGGCGTCGTACACACGCTGAAAGTCATCCCGGCTGCGGAGGCGATCTTTCCGCAGGAAACGTTCGTCACTCACGCCGTTCTCCCTCGGCGGCCGCGTCGCCATCTTGATCCGGACACATCGGTTTGCTGGCCCAATCGAATTCCGAGACCTTGCCCGCATCGCGGCGCCCGCTTCCCGGCCACGGGCGCCGCAGGTACCGGCGGGTGAAGCGGGCCCCCCACCACGCGAGCAAGACCAGGGCAAAACCAAGAATAATCAACCCGCCCAAGGCAGCCAACACGCGCACCCGATCCTTCGGCGGCAAGCGTTTCAACAAGGGCTGCCGGGCCTGCAGCAGGATTCCGGCGACGGCTGGCGGCACGGATCCGGCCCGCGGTTCACAGCGATTGGCAGAAGCGGTCTGCCCCGTCGCGCACGTCAAGCTGACGATCCGTGACACGGCCGGTGCCGCGGGCAACGGAGTCTGCCAGAACGCCGCGATCAGCGCCAGACCGTACCCACCGAGCAACGCCAGCAGCTTTACCATTTCAGATCGGCCCGCGGCCGCAGCACGCGCCGCTTGTCGAATCGGCGGACAAGTTCCAGGCTCTCCTCGTCCAGCGATTCGGGGATCACGATTTTGACCTCGGCATACAGGTCCCCCCGACTCCCGTCCGCGTCCGGCACGCCCAGGCCTTTCAATCTCAGGCGTTTGCCACTGGACGTGCCTGGCGGGATCTTCAGCGAGATCTCGCCTTGCGGAGTCGGCACATCGATCTTGGCGCCCAGAGCGGCCTCCGCCAGCGTCACGGGCACCGACAACTCCAAATCCCTCCCATGCCGCCGAAAGTAGGGATGCGCAGCGACGCGAATCACGACGATCAGATCGCCGGGCGTGCCTCCGGAGGGCGCGGGCTCCCCCTGACCGCGCACGCGCAACTTGCCACCATCCTCGATGCCGGCGGGAATCTTGACCGTGATGGCCTCGACTTTGCCACTGGCCCGCTGGATGGAAAGTTGAGCCTGGCCGCCGTTAATCGCCGTGTTGAAGGGGATGTGCAGTTCGTGCTCCAGGTCGGCACCGCGAGTTCGCGCGCTGGGCCGTCGTCCCCGCCTGCCCCCCCCGGCGAATTGCTGCAGGATCTCTTCGAAGCCTCCGAAACCGCCGGCCGCACCGCCCTGCCCGAACATTTGGCTGAAGTCGATGTCCTGGAACCCTTCCGGACCTCCGCCATACGATTGCCAGCGTGGCCCAGCGCCCCCGCCGGCGGATTCGAAGGCACTGCCGTAGCGGTCGTACATTTCCCGCTTCTGCGGATCGCTCAGGACGTCGTAGGCTTCCTGGACCCGCTTGAACTTGTCCTTGGCCGTTTTGTCCTCCGGATTCATGTCCGGATGGAACTTTCTCGCCAGCTTGCGGTAGGCCTTCTGGATTTCGGCCTGCGCAGCGGTACGGGGAACCCCCAGAATCTGATAGTAGTCTTGCGCCATGGGTCTCTGTTCTAAACGGAGTCTCGCGAAAAAGGGACAGGACCCTTTTCGCGAAACGCGGCAAGGTTGCCGAAGCGACGACCTGAGCATTCTACGATGCAGGCGCGAGATCCTTCAAGCGGCCCGGCCGAGCGAGGGTTTCGCGATCGCAGCTTTCGGGGCCAAATCCGCCTTCTCACCCCTTGACGCATTCGGCGAACAAGTTGACCTTTTCGGCCTCGAACCCTATTTTCGTGCAGGGTCGGCCGAACTTGGATGCGGCAAACAGGCGGTGCATGTCATCTTCGGTGCGGTGGATCAACTTCCATTCCAGCACGTGTTCCATGATCGCGCGCGACGTGTGGACCGGATGGAAGTTCCCCAGGATCAGCCGGCCGCCGGGGCGCAACAGGGCGTAGACGTAGTCGATCAACTTGAGCACGAACGGGTCGTTGAAATAGTCGATCAGACCTACGCTGTACACCAGATCCTGCGGGGGCAATTCCAGGCGATGGCGGCCTACGGCCAGGTAGATCAGGTTCGCCTGTTCGAGCCTCAGGCGATCCAGAACGCCGCACCGGCGGGCCCGGTTGCGGACGTAGGCCAGGGCTTTTTTGTCGATGTCGATCAGCGTCGCCTGCAAGCGCGCAGCCAGGACGGGTTCTGCCAGAATGTCGAACACCTCCTCGGCCGGACCCGAGGCCAGACTGGTGAATCGCACGAGGGCGTTGCCCGCCGCCTGGCACGTGCGGCGGATCTCGTCGGCCAGCAGCCCCCGCCGATTCCGCACCGCTTTGGCTCCCGGCAAGTTCAGAAAGCAGCGGTCGATGACCGGCCCCAGACGGCCTTTGCCCTGGCCATGATTCCGATAGATTTTCTCGATGCACCGGAAGTCGCCGGCATACCCTCGCGGCTTGCGGTACATCCATTCGGCGGACGACGTGAGCAGCAGGTACGGTAAAAACTGCTGGCGAATCCGGCCGCCCAATTCCTCGCGCACATGTTCATCCAGGCCCGACCGCTGGCCCAAACGGTCGTTCATCAGGACGGCAAAGCGGTCGAACTGCTGCTCGATCTGGTCCGCCGCGGCGGGGGCCACGTGACCCTTCTTCAGGGCTTCCGCTTCCGCCTCCGCCAGGCTCGACTCCAACTCGCTCAGGGCTTCCTGCAGCGGTTGCCAGACGGCTGCGTACCGGTCCTCGGGCGGCTCGGCGCGGTTCAGTTGTTGGGTCAGGTCCAAGACGCGTTGGCGCAGACGCTGCGCGAGAATCAGCGCAAAGGCCCGGTACCAGCGGGCCGCGAAACGCGGTTCGGTGACCAGCTTGGCCCCCAGCGCCTCGCGCGGGATCGCCAGCAGCACGCTGGACTCCACCGCCTTGACCGTCGCCGAGGCGGGCCGATCTTCCAGCAGCGAGACCTCGCCGATCAGTTCCCCCGGCCCCAGGACCGCCAGCGGGCGGGCGCCTCCCGAAGCGACGGCCACCTGGAGCAAGCCCCGCAGCACCAGGTACAAGCTTTCCGGCCGGACCCCTTCCTCCGTGATCGCCGTCTGGGCGGGCACGCGCCGTTCCTGGCCCGTTTCGATGATCCAGGCGACATCGTCCTCGTCCAATTCCTTGAGCAGCGACAGCCCTTCAAACATTGCGATCTCCTCTTTCCGGAACGCGGCCTGCGTCCGCCGCTTCGCTCGCAGAAGCCGGGCTTTTTCCGAAAAGCCGGCCTCCTCGTCAACCGAAGATTGCGGACGGGATGACTACTTGTGTTCAAAAGCCCAGAC
Source organism: uncultured Pirellulaceae bacterium (assembly GCA_964409865.1). Taxonomy (GTDB): domain Bacteria; phylum Planctomycetota; class Planctomycetia; order Pirellulales; family Pirellulaceae; genus Anammoximicrobium. The sequence continues at coordinate 6,078 of CAYPGE010000110.1, read as the reverse complement.
CCCGTCGAACTCGCCGCCGGGCGACTGCACGAGCGATTGGAGGTGCTCCCGCAAGGCGTTCGACGGCCCGTCGATGGGCAGCGGCTCCCCGTGGTCGGCCCGGTCCAGCACGGCCAGCGCCTCGGCCCAACGGCCCTGCTCAAAATGGCCCAGCGCCGCCTCGTAAACGCTGCACCGTTGCCGCCAGTTTGCCGACTCGCCGGAGGCCGCCAGTTCGTACAATTCGACCGCCTGCTCGACCCCCGCCAGACGCGCGCGGCACAGTCGCCGCAGGGCGAAGTCCCGCCCGAGCCGGCTTCGCGTGGCCCCCGTCAGCACGGCCGCAGTCCCGACCTGTTTCGTGATCCCTTCCACGCGGCTGGCCAAATTCACCGCGTGCCCCCGAGGCCCGTACTTCATCCGCCGCCGACTGCCGGCGTTGCCCACCAGCGTCGTTCCGGTGTGAATGCCGATCCCCAATCGGAAATAACCGCCCGTCACGGGCTGCCAGTGCCGATCCAGCATCGGCAGATCGCGGAGCATGTCCAAGGCTGCCTGGCAAGCCCGGTCGGCATGGTCGGGCTGTTCCAGCGGAGCGTTCCACATGGCGCACAACCCGTCGCCGAAGTAATCGACGATGACCCCCTGGTGCGCGAACACGCAGTCGGTCAGGCGATCCATCAAGTCGGCCAGCAGTCGATACGTATTGGCTGCCCCCAGTCGTTCCGACAGGGAAGAGAAACCGCGCAGATCGCAGAACAAGACGGTGATCTCGCGGTCCGCACCTTCCAACAGACGTGGATTCCGCTGCAACTCCCTGGCTAGTTCGGGCGAGGCAAACTGCTCGAATCGCGCCCGCGCTTCGGCAGCCTCCACCTCCTTCCGCAACCGCCCCAGACCGGTGCTGACAATCGCTGCCAGCAATTGGACGATCTGGGCCTCCAAGGGAGTGACTTCGGCCAGTCCCGACGGCGAAGGGCCGCCCCGCGAGCCGTAGACGACGCCGACCACCTCACCCCCGTCGAAAATCGGCGCTGCGACGACCGCCTGAATGTCGTACAAGCTGGATGCCTCCGCTTCCACCTGCGGCGTCAGCAAGACGCCCTGCTTCTTGTTTAGGACGCTTTGGACGACGGTCCGGCTGAAGTCGATCGTGCTTCGCCGCTCGCCGCACTCCGCCTCGATCCGCCAGTCGCCATTCTCGCGCAGCAGGACCAGGCCGCGGTCCAAGCCGATCAATTCCACGACCGCACTGGCCGTCTTGGCAAAGAACTCGTTGGAACCAGCGGCGGACTGCTGCACCTGCAACAGGGTTTCAAACCAACGCGCCAGCGTGACGGGCTCGGGCGCATCGCCCAACTGTTTCAGGCGGGTGGTGGACGAGGCGTGCCCCGAAGCCCCCAGCACCGTCAGCGACGAATCCTCCTGGGGCTCGCGGTCGGGCCTGCCTGCGGCCAGATCGATCCTGGTGTAGCCGATCTGCACCCAGGTCGGCAACGGCAACTCGCGGCTTTCTCCGGGTTGCAGGCTCTCGCCGTTGCCCAGCGCGGCCGGCTTGGTCTCGGAAAGACATTCCACCAACACGCGGCCCTGCGCCCGTTGCAGGATCCGCAGGTGATCCCGCGAGACGAAGGGGTCGTGAATCACGAGGCGGCGCTTTCCCGGCCGTTCGCGGCGCCCCAATTCAAGCGGCCCGTCGCTGTGCTCCACACGGACCGACTGCCCCATGTTGTTGACCGTAACCACCAACATCGTAAGTGCCAGCGTCGAGGCCGGTTGTCCCCCTTTGTAGTTTAGAAGCGATCCGAGACAAGGGTCATTAACGTTCTTATAACGTGGGATCGGATGCGGGGCAACCCAGCAGCTCCGTCGCCTTTGCCGCCCAGCCAGGCGGACGAGTCAAGAAAGAACGCCGCCCAGGCCGTAAGAAATGACCTGGGCGGCGTCGGCACCGGTTGTTGATCACGCTCCAGCCAACGACTAGAACCGCCAGATCACGTCGGCCGCCAGCAGCAGTTGGTCGTCCTTGGCGCCGTCCGCGTAGGGCAGGCCGACCCCGTCGAACCAGTCCCAACGCAACTCGGGACGGACGATCAAGTTCGTGGTCGGCGTCCAGTTCGCGCCGACGGACAGCGACCAGAAGTCGCCAACGAAGGGCGGATTGTTGGGGTTGCTGGGACGATTCAGACCGACTCGCGTCCCTTCCTCGTCGCGGAACCATTCGAGGCGGCCGCCGACTTTCCAGCACTCGTTGATGGTGTAGTACAGATACTGGTCGAGGCCGTACCAGTCGGCGTCGCTGCCGTCGGCCGCGCCCGCTTCCTGGTAGCCCAGCCAGTGGTGGAACACGTACTCCCAGCGGCAGGTGATCGGCAGATCGACGATCCAGCTGTAGCGGGTGCGGTTGGTCTGGTCCGCCGGCACCGTGCGAGTCAGATTCGCCACGTTGTTGTACTCGTCGCCCGTAATCAGCGCGAACGACGTCCACCAGCCGCGGTCAGGATTGGTGTACTTGACCCTGCCAATGAAGTTGACCGTGTCCTGCTCCCGGTCCAGCGCGTTCCAGCCGTTGATCAGGCCCGCTTGGACTTGCCACGCCTCGTTCAGTTGCCAATCGACTTGGCCGCCCCAGTGCTGGAAGGGGCCGGCAAATTGATAGCTGTACGACTTGCTGTAGAAGAAGTTGTACGGGGCCATCACGCCCTCGTAGCCGACGATCGAGTAGAAATGGCCGATCTTGACCGACAGGTTGCACGTGCCCGCCTCGATGTAGGCCTGAGGCATCGCCAAACCGTAGTACTCGTGCCCGTTCCAGCCGGGCGTGCCATCGTCATTCAACTCCCAGCCGACGCTCTGCGCCAGCAGGAAATCCTCGCCGTACAGCAAGTCCAAACGGCCGCCCACCCCGACCGAGCCGTCGCGGGGCAAGCCGATTTCGGACACCAGGTAGCCCTGGTTGAACATCAGCTCGTTGCTGCGGTCAACCGCGTTGTACGGGCCGTTAAACCGGCTGTTGGGGCTGGACGTGTTGCCGACGAAGCCCGCGTCCAGCCAGCCGTAGAACTGCAGCCTGCCCACCTGCGGCAGATAGTGGCAGAACGCCTCTTCCTCTACCGCATAACACCCACTGCAGTCCTCGTCACATTTGGCGTTTTCGAGCACGTCGTAGACCGACTTCACGTCCGAATTGCCGTCGGCGCACCCGTCGCCATCACCCGCAAGGGCCTGCAGTCCACCCGCGGTCACCATGGCGAACGCGGCCAGAACGGTGAGGAAAAAATGACCTTTCATCAGCTGGAAGCCTCCGTGCATCGAATTCGCTGTTCGTCCGGCAGAAGAAGACGCTCCGTCCGTAGGCCCTTCTCCGCCGCGATTAGTCCTCGCAAATTGCATCGTCGATTCATCCGAGCTTCATCACCTATCTGCAACTGGCTCTGACAGACCACACAGGACCTAAACCTTTCGCCGCCCGGAGACTTTGCGTTATTCGTGCGATGCGCCGGGGACCTTCCGCATGTTGACGAGTTCGGCGAGGGATTGCAGACGCCGTCTTGAGCGAAAAACACCCATGAACGCACCTCCGGCACCAAAAAAATCCTGTCCTGCCGAAGAAACCGGAAAGATACGGCAGTGAACTTAGGAACGCCGCGTTTCCAACGCTTCCCAGCGATGATAGGCCTCCACGAGTTGCTCGTCCAACTGCCGCAGCCGGACCGTTTCGCGGGCGATCTCATCGCCGGGGCGTTTGTAGAACTCGGGAGCGGCCAGCGTCTGGTGAAGATCCGCGATTTCGGCCTCCAGCCGCGCGATCGTCTCCGGCAGGGCGGACAATTCCTGCTGCTCCTTGTACGTCAGCCGCCGATCGCGTGGTGCGGCGGCGGCATCGTCGGCAGATGTGCGGGTCTTTCCGGAAGTCGTGTCGCCCGGCATTCCGCGTCCCGCACCCGCCACCGCGACCGCGCCGCCCGGCGTCGCGGGCGGACGCTGGCGCAACCAGTCGTCGTAGCCGCCGGCGTACTCCCGGACCTGGTCGCCCTCGAAGACCAGCGTGCTGGTGACCACGTTGTTCAAGAAGGCCCGATCGTGACTGACCAGCAGCACGGTGCCGTCGTATTCGACCAGCATGTCCTCCAGCAGCTCGAGCGTCTCCGTGTCCAGATCGTTGGTCGGTTCGTCCAGCACCACTACGTTCGCCGGCTTGGCCAACAGCCGCGCCAGCAGCAGGCGATTGCGTTCGCCGCCGGACAGGAAGCGGACCGGCGTGCGGGCCCGCTCGGGCGTGAACAAGAAGTCCTGGAGGTAGCCGATCACGTGCTGAGTCCGTCCGCCGACCCGCACCGTGTCGTAACCATCGGCGACGTTCTCCTGCACCGTCTGGTCGTCGCGCAATTGAGCACGCAACTGGTCGAAGTAGGCGATCTGCAGGTTCGTGCCCAGCCGGATGTGGCCTTGGGTGGGCGCGAGTTGCCCCAACAGCACGCGGAGCAACGTGGTCTTGCCGGCTCCGTTCGGCCCGATGATCCCGATCTTGTCGCCGCGCAGGATGTGCGTCGACAGGCCGCGAAAGACGCGGCGCTCGCCGTAGGCAAACGCCACGCCCTCGGCACGCACGACGAGATTGCCGCTCCGCAGTTCCTGCTGCAGTTCCATGCGCACCGAGCCCGGCGCGGTTTGCCGCGACTGCCGCTCGCGCCGCATCCTTTCCAAGGCCCGCACGCGGCCCTCGTTGCGCGTCCGCCGCGCCTGGATACCCGTGCGAATCCACACTTCCTCCTCGGCCAGCTTCTTGTCGAACCGGGCGTTTTGCTGGTCCTCCGCGGCCAGCGCCGCCTCTTTGCGTTTGAGGAACGTGTCGTAGTCGCAGGACCAGTCGAAGAGCCGGCCGCGGTCGATTTCCAGAATCCGCCGGGAGAGTTTCCGCAGGAACATGCGGTCGTGGGTGACGAACATGAACGCCGTGTTCCAACGGTCCAGCGTCTGTTCCAACCACTCAATGGCATCGATATCCAAGTGGTTCGTCGGTTCGTCCAGCAGCAGCAAATCGGGCTCCGCGACCAGGGCCCGGGCCAGCAGCACCCGCCGCTTCATTCCGGACGACAGGGTCTCGAACAACGCCGAGCCGTCCAATTCCATCCGCGACAGGACGTGCTCCACACGTCGCTCGTTTCGCCAACCCGTTTCGTGCTCGTCCTCGCCGGGCGGCAGACCTCCAGCGATCACCTCGACGACTCGGCCTCGAACCGTTTGCGGCACCTCCTGCGGCAGCAGGGACACGCACGCGCCCGGGGCGAAAGCGACCTCGCCGTGATCCGGCTCGAACTCGCCGCACAGGATTCGCAGCAGGGTCGACTTGCCAGCTCCGTTGCGTCCCAACAGGCCGATGCGCTCGCCGCGCTCAATCTGACAGCTGATGCCGTCCAACAGCGGCGGACCGCGAAACCGGATGCTCAAATCGTGGATGGTGACAAGGGCCATGTGGGCATTCTAGCCGTCAAGCCAGCCTGAGCGCCAGGTCCGGCACGGACACAGCGACAAAAATGCCTCGCCCCCCCTCGTCTTCGCAAGCCAAGCTTCTTGCGGCTGACTTGTCTCACGCGCGTCTGAAACCATATAATTCCTGCCGGGTCACTGCATCGCCGATGCCCAAGGGATTTGATTTCCCCCAAGGGCAATCGCGACTGAGAATCTAGCTTTTGCCCATTGCTTGCAGGCGCGATACGGGCACTTGGTGCCGTACAAAGTGCAAGACCGCAAGAGAATGCGTAGCTTAGGCAATCTGGCGCGGCGATCCCCTGCGGATTTTCGCCCTGAGGTTGCAGATCTCAGGGCATATCGGGTGGGAGGATGCGTTCGCCAACTTTGCGTCGAGGCTCGCGCGCCATTTTGGCTCTTGCTCTGCCTTTGTCGTCGGTGTGGATGTCGCTGGCCCCAGAAATCGTGACCGTTGAGACGGTCATGAGGCATGACATCCACCCAGATGGGCAACTTTTTGTTTCTCCGCCTGGGGTTTGGCGTTTTGCCGGTGCGCATCTCCGGGGTAAACTCTCTTTGGGACAGGGAACGACTGGGCGGAGGGAAGCGTCTAGCAGTTTTGCGGCC
>CAYPGE010000109.1:0-22453 GCA_964409865.1 uncultured Pirellulaceae bacterium | reverse complement strand
GTTGGCTCAGCGACAGCGCGTTCTGCAGGTACAGGCCCATCGTCCGCTTGCCGATTTCCAGCAGCACGGCGGCCACCGCGGCCCCGATCAGGGCGGGCCGCAGTCGCACGTGGGCGTTCGGGAACAAGGTGTAGATCGCCCCCATCAGAAGCCAGATTACAAATCCGCTCCACAGCCAGGTCAGACTGGTAACCACCCAGCGCTGGGCGTTCAGGCCCGTCAGCAACTCCTGAAACCGCGTGTCGGCATAATTGCCCGCGACGATCAGCAAGGGACTCAACGTCAGCAGGAACCAGTACACCGGCACGCGGCGGGTCCACGGCCGGCCCTGCGCCGCGCGGTAGATGATGTTGAAGCACTCCTCGATCGTCACCATCAGGCTGATGGCGGCGTAGATCGTGACCGCAATGCCGACCCAGCCGATGGCGGCGAAATTCACCCGCTCCGCCTCCCGCACGCGGTCCCGCAGCCAGACGTTCAGCGCGACGCTGGCCTCCTGGCCGATCCCCGTCGGCGGGACAATCCGGACCTGGTCCAAGCCCCAGAATTCAAACAACGTGTCCAGGGGACCCAAGTATGAGTCCTGCATGCCCAGGGCCTTGACCAGCACGGTGGCGACGACGATCACCGGCAGCAAGCCGAACAAGGTGCGAAAGGCGAGCGCCGCCGCCATCTGCGTGGCCCGGTCGTTTTGTAGCTGGCGGGCCCCGAACCGCCCCAGGTCGTAGCCGAAACGGGCCGCCGTCTGCCAGCGGTCCAATTCCTCGCGAGGCTGTGTCACGACCCGTTTCAACCAGTGACTGATGGCTTCCAGAAGTCGCTTCATCGGCATTGGGAATCTTGGATCTGTTTCGGGTTCGAACTTAACCAGCTGCGCCGGAACCGGAAACCCTCATCTTTCACCTCATCTTTCACCTCTCTTCTAATCTCTTAATGCCTACCGTCTTGGAGCCGGGGGAGATTAAGTGAAAGATTAGGTGAAAGATTAAGGTGCTCTTGGCCCCAGCTATCCCAGAGCAGCCATTGTTTCAAATTCCTAGCCCCGAGTCTCGGGTTTCGGGCTGCGGGTTTCGGGTTCCTTAACGGTGCATTGTACTCCACCAATCCCCAGCATGCGCCTTGGCATGGTTCATTTCGCGCAAGCTTGGCGGTAGAATAGGGCTCCCGACGGGGGCCCGCTCCGCTCGCTCCGGCGCACGGCTCCGCCGGCGTCGGCGGACAGATGGTGCCTGGCCCGCTTCGAGCTTGACAAACCCACGGGTGCCGGATTTCGATGCCGTTTGGAAAGCGAACCGCCGTGGCCGGCGCCGTGCTGATCGCCCTGATCGGCGTCCGGCTGGGCTGTCTGCAGGGCATGGTCCGTCCCGTGCGGATCGCCGGCGGGTCGATGGCGGACTATTTGCGCGGCGCCCACTTCCTGTTGCACTGCGGCGATTGCGGGTTTCCCTGCCGGTACGACGCGGAGCGACCGCCGGCGGATGAACGGGTCGTGTGCCCGAACTGTGGGTTCGTCCAGCGCGATCTGCACGGTGCCGTCCTATGTCCCGGCCAGCGGGTGCTGATCGATCGTCTGGCCTGCCGCTGGCGCCGACCGCAACGCTGGGACGCGGTCGCCTTTCGCTCGCCAAGCGATCCCGACTACTTGGAGGTCAAACGCGTCGTGGGACTGCCCGGAGAACGGATTTCTATCCGCCGCGGCGACGTGTATGCCGGCGGCCGGATCGTCCGCAAGACGCTCGAGCAACTCCGACGGGTTGCCATCCTGGTGCATGACAGCGGTTTTGAACCTGCCCGCGCCGGCCATCTGCCGGACCGCTGGCAAACAGCCAAGATCAGCGGCTGGAATCGCGGCCGGCGCGGGTATTGGTACCAACCCAACCGGCCCGCTGCTGCCGGCGGGGACTGGCTGGTCTATCATCACTGGCGCTGCTTCGCTTCGCCGCTGCCACGCACGGACGAGTACCCGGTGCTGGACAACTACGGCTACAACCAGGAGGAGTCGCGGCAATTGCACCGAGTGAGCGACCTGCTGCTGGTCGTCCGTCTGCGGCTGGAAGGCACTCAGGGCAGCGTTGTGCTCCGAGGTTACAACGGCGAGGCTTGGTTCCGCGCGGCGCTGGAATTCCCCGCCAAGCAAGCGAGGCTGTATCGCGACGATCATCTCGTCTCTGCGGCGTCCCTGCCGGCGGCCGCTTATGCTCAGGACGTCAAGCTGGAATTCGCTCTGTGCGATCGGCAGGCCATCTTGGCGGTGGACGAACGAGTCGTGATCTGCTGGCCGTACGAGCCGGCTGGCGAAGCCGGAGATTTTGCTCGTGCGGCGTTGCAGCGCGACTCCTCGCCGGAGGCCGGATTACGAGGAGAACAGGATCGGCCTGGAGCGCAGAGCCAGCCCCTGGGGATTGCCGTGTACGGACTGAGCGCCGCCGTCCGCCGTCTGCAGGTGTTCCGCGACCTGCACTACTTGGACCCGCAGGGCCTGGGCCGCGACTGGACCGCAGCTGCCTCCCTGGGCAACGGCGAAGTGCTGGTCCTGGGCGACAACGTACCGATCTCCCGCGACAGCCGCCACTGGCCGCAACCGGGCGTGCCCCGCGACCAGATCCTAGGCCCCGTGTTGCCCGTTCCAAAGTAGCCATCACGCTCCGCGTGATGACCGCCAACAAGGCGCATCACGCCCCGAGGCGGTCGCGATTCGTAGCATGGCTCTCCGAGCCGTGCCGTCATGCTCAATTCGTAGCATGGCTCTCCGAGCCGTGCTGTTCTGTTCGAAATCCTGCGACGATCTGCACGGCTCGGAGAGCCATGCTACGGGAGCAACAAAAAAGGCCGCCTTCCCGAGGAAGGCGGCCTAATATGAGAGGATGCGGGTCTACTTGATGCTGATCAACGCCTCTTTAGGGGCCGATCCGTCGTTCAAATAGACGAGGATCTTGTACGTAGCCCCGGACACGTACCCGGTCTTCGTCGACAGGTTGAAGATCCAATTCCCGTCCACGCCGCAGACCCCGCTGTACCGGAACGCATCTCCGTTGTCGTTGCTGCTACCGCTGTCCGACACCGTGGGGTCGCCGGCCGGCGTGGCGCCCGAGTGATAAACGACATCGATGGTGTGCGGATCGCCGCCCAGCAGATCGCAGATCTCGTTGCCGCAGCAGTCGTACAGGCGGAACTTGACGGGCACCGTGCTGCCCTTCTTCACGATGCGCGTCACCGTCTCGCTCAACGGCGGGCCGAAACCGACCCACGCATAGATGATCCTGGCCGTGACGTCGCCGCCGCAAGTTTTTTCGGTGGTCTCCTGACCGTCGTCCGCAGAGATGTCGACCCAAAACGGCTGCAAATCAACCCCCGGTCCAACCAGTGTTACGTCCTGGTCCGGGCCGAGATTGACGGTGAGAGGGTCGCCGTCGGGGTCGGTCACCAGGGCGACATTGGCGCTGTATGTGACTCCGTCCACCACGACCGTTGCGGTCACGTAGGGGGCGACCCAATCGTATTCCACCGTCACGGTCCGGGCAAAGCCGTCCGGTCCCAAGCAACCGACAATCTCGCCCAAATCAATCGTCGGATCCAGACATGTGATCACCGGGGGTTCATTTGTCGGCGGTGGCGGGACCTCTATTTTGACCGCGTTGTTCTGGTTGTCATTCTTATTTTTAGCGCCCGTTCCCTCGCTGTTGCTTACGGTCACCTTCAGGTTGTAGCTACCATTGACAGTTCCCGCGGGAATCGTGACTTGAATGGTGTCGGATAAGTTGACACCCGGCGTGAGCGTCTTCGCAGCCGTGGCAGTGGTCCCCAGCACGTCAGCAACTGCGGTCGTCGTCCCCGTTAGACTCGTCGTGTAGTTGAAGTACACCGTCAACGTCGCCGGCAAGGACGTAATCGTCACGGGGCTGGCGGTCGTCGGGGACGTAATCGTCACCGAACTCACCGAATCCGTAAACCGCGCCGTCGCCACCAGTCCCGATTCCAGTCCCATGGCGGTGGCGACCAGGACCATGTCTGCCGCTTCCGGCGGAACGGTGTAGGTGGCGACGAACGAGCCCTCGCCATCGGCGCTGAATTCCGCCCAGTCATAGTCGCCGATCAGCACTCCGCTGACTGGATCGTTGATGGCGATGCTCAGGTCGATCGCCTCGCCCGGCAGGAAGCCGCTGCCCGCCAGAATCGCCACTTCCCCCGGCGCATAGTCGTCCTTGTCGGACACCAGCACAGCGCCCTCTTGAGCCACGGCTGGCATGGCCAGCAGCAAGCCCATCACCACGGCGGCCAGTCGCCTGGCCCAGATTCTCGTGCCCATGTCTCTCTCCCCCCAAAAAGCTGTGAACGCGAAGCACTCGTCTCGAACCGCCGGAGCCGACATTCCTTGCCCTTTCGATCGGGCAGGGGTCATCCGCACTGAAATGCCTAATGATCGGCGGGATTATAGTCACGCCGTCTTGTCCGGCAATCCCCACGAACAGAAGGTAGATTTCGCAAATTCAGGATGCGCGGGTCCAGAATTCAGCCGGGATTCCCAAGACGGCTCACACCAAACGGCCTACTTGTTGGCCGTGTCGGCGGCGGACACGGCCAACAAGTAGCGTGGGTTATGGTTGTAGGAAGCGGTAGAGTCTCCCACAAACCCAGGGCCACATTCCTCTTTTCCGAGGGAATGTTCAGATGTTGTGGTTCACGAGTTCTTCTTTCTTAGCCCTTGACTGGTCCCACCATATCAGGCCGTGGCCAGCAGATCGCTCGGATCGTACCGCGTGACTCGGCCTATCACTTCTCTGCCGGCCTCGATGGGGTGGCCTTCCGGGTCTTCGCCAACTCCAGCAGGCCGACGCTCAAATTGTGCTGGTACTCGGCGTCCTGCGGGTCGATGGCGACCGCCGCCTGGTAATGCAGCACCGCCCGGTCGACGCGGCCCAGTCGCAGCAGCATGTTTCCAAGGTTGTTGTGCGCGGGAGCGAATCGCGGGTCGATCTCCAGCACTTTCTGGTAATGCCCGATCGCCTCGTCGACGCGATTCTGCTGGGCCAGGGCCACACCCAAGTTCAGGTGAGCTTCGAGGTCGCTGGGACGGACTGCCAGGACTTGTTTCAGAAGGGGGACGGCCGCCTCGCCTTGTCCCAGTTGGACCAGAAGCATACCAAAGTTAAAGTTGGTTTCGGCATACTCGGGGTTGATCTCCAACGCCTTCTGGTAGTGGCCGATCGCCTCCGCCGTCCGGCCATCCTGGGCCAAGGCCCGGCCGAGGTTGTTGTGGGCGCGGTAATTGTTCGGAGCTTGGGCGACCGTGTCCTGCCAGATTCTCAGTTCGCTGCGGTAGTCGTCGTTCCGCAGGTGGGTCAGGATCCCCAACACGGCCGCAATCCCGGCCACCAGGCACACGCTCGACAGCCTCGCCGCGGGCCGCAGAGACGGTCTCCTGCTGACGAGCTTCCGGTTTGCCACGTACACGCCCAGCACAAGCGCGACCACCAGCGGCGCCAGGGGGAGGTACATTCGATGCTCGAATGCCAAATCGGGAATCGGGATGACACTCGAGCTGGGAGCCAGTGTGGCGAAAAAACCAGCCCCCAAGAAGCCCCCTTTCGGCCATCGCCAAAGAGCCCACAGCACGGCCGCCAAGAGCACGCCGATCAGCACGGCCGGGAAAACGATGCCCCAGGCGGTTTGGGCCACCGGCCATTGGTAGTCCAGGCACAACGCGTCGGGCCAAACGCTCAGCCGCAGATAATGAACCACCACTCCGAATTGCGTCCGAGCGTACTCCCAAATCGTGACCGGGTCGGCCGCTCGCTCCGATTGCCCCAGATCGGACACCAAGACCATCGGCAGCAAGATGCCCCACGTCAAGGCGAGGGCCGCGTACAACCCCCAGCGTTGCCGGAACGCCTCGCGCAACGAACTGGCCAAGAAGATGCGGTCGTAAAGCAAGACCAACAGAGGCGTCACCGCCATCGCCTCCTTGCTGCCCATGCCTAGCGCGCACGCCGCCGCCGCACCGCCGTACCAACGCCACGCCCGCGGCGACGTGGCGCCTCGCAGGACGCAGTACAGTGTTAGCAGGCAGAACAACCCGAACATCGCCTCGCAACGCTGGACCACGTAGGTCACGGACTCGGTCTGCAGCGGGTGCAGCATCCACAACAGCGCCGCAGCCAACGCCACGGGTGTGGAGGCCTCGCGAAAACCGCCGGCCGGCGGGCTCAACAGCATGCTCCGCCGGACCAGGCCGAACAGTGTCAAGGAGGCGGCCAGATGGAGCCCCAGGTTCAGCACGTGATAGGGAAGGACGTGCAATCCGCCGACGCCGTAACAGAGAGCCAGCGACAGGTTCAGCACGGGCCGATAATAGTCCAGTTTCTCCACCGGCAGCAGGACTTTGTCCACACGCCAAAGACTGCGGATGCTCTCGTTGTGGGCAATCGAGGGCGGATCGTCGAAGACAAACGCGCCGTGCAGGCTGTTGCTGTAGGCGGCCGCGCCGGCCAGGACGATCACCGCCGCCGCGGCCCACGGACTCGCCGACGGCCATTCGCGCCGCACAGACTTCGCCGGCTCGGTCGGCCGCGAGTCCCGTGGTGCCGTTCGCTTTCTGCTTGCACGTCCGCGCGGCATGGCCAATCCGCCTCACTGGCTGCAAAGTTCCCCTCGATTTCACGGGCCGGTCGAACGAATGTCCCCCGGCTCCGTTCCTCGCACGGTCTCCCTCTGCACCCCGACGGATCGCGGCACCCGAGGGAAGACAAAGTCGCGCTGCACGACAAAATTCGCAAAGAACAGGATCGTCTCCGCCAGGATCTTGGCCCAGTAAACGTCCATCGCTCCCGACCGAGTCAACAGACGGATCAGACCATAACTCATGGCCCCGGACACGACCACCAGCAGCAGGTACTTGGGCAACGTCCGGGTGATTTGCTCTTTGGAGCGAAAAACCGTGTTTCGATTGCCCCAGAAATTGAACAGCGTGGCCAGAACCCGGCCCGCAATCTGAGCCGCGCCCAAGTTCGGCCAACACATGAAAAAGGCAGCAAAGACGAGGTTGTCCAAGACGGCCGAAATCAACGACACGAAGCTGAATCGCAGCAGCACGAAGTAAATTCGAAACGAGTCCAGCAGCGGATTGAAATGCGACGAGCGGTTGCCGTCCAGGTAGATGGTCTGAATGGCAACTTCCCGGATGCGGATCCCCTCGTACTTGCAAACCAGCAACATTTCCAGCTCGTACTCGTAGCCTTGGTGCCGAATCACGAGCAGGCGGGGGATCATCGCCAGCGGGATGCCTCGCAGACCCGTCTGAGTGTCGGACACCTTCTGCCCCATGATCCACCGCAGCAGCTGTCGAGTCGCCGCGTTTCCGAGCCGGCTGCGGAGAGGCAGTTCCCCTTCAAATCGCCTCACGCCCAGGATGAGGCTGTGCGGATTGGCCGCCAGCGCCTCAGCCACCGCCAGCACGTCCGCCACGCTGTGCTGCCCGTCGGCGTCCGCAGTCACGACGCCAACACAGTCACCAGCGTCACAGGCAATGTGGTTCAAGCCCGTCTTCAGCGCCGCCCCTTTGCCCAGATTCACCACATGCCGCAGGATCACGGTGTCGCCCACCCGACGCAACGCCGCAAACAGTTCCGCAAACTCGGGACCGCTCCCGTCATCAACCACGACAACGCGAGCGCCGGCGTCGGTCAGCTCCTGGACGAGATCCACCAACCTCCGCTCCGGCCGGTAGGCCGGAATTAGAATCACCACACCCGATCTTCCCATGTTGTCCTCTGCCGGAGGTTGGCCGACGCGCCGAGCCAAGACAGTCGTATCTGCTACTGCCCGATTTCTTGTTTTCCTGCGAGCGTTTTGAACAGGAGGAAACGGAGACAACAGAGCGCGTCGCCACTGCGTTTCCTCTGTTTCCTCCTGTGCAGTGATTTCGACTGATTCGGTTGCGGCCCCGCGCTGCGTCGCGTCACGTCCGCACCTGCCCGTCCCCGTAGACGACGTATTTGTAGGTCGTCAGTTCCTTCAGACCGCACGGGCCGCGGGCGTGGAAGCGGTCGGTGCTGATGCCGATCTCCGCGCCCAAGCCGAACTCGCCGCCGTCGTTGAACCGCGTGCTGGCGTTGACCATCACCGCCGAACTGTCCACGCACCGGGTGAACTTGCGGGCCGCCGCCAGGTCCTTGGTGACGATGGCATCGGTGTGGTGCGAACCGTACTTGTTGATGTGCGCCATCGCTTCGTCCAGCGACTCGACCACCTTGACCGAAATCACCGGCCCCAGGTACTCCGCGTAGTAATCTTCCTCCGACGCCGCCTTGGCGCCCGCGACCAGGCTGCAGGTCGCGTCGTCGCCGCGCAGTTCGACGCCCCGCGGTTGCAGCGCCGCCGCGATGCGCGGCAAGAATGCGTCCGACACGTCGCGGTGTACCAGTAACGACTCGCAGGCGTTGCAGACGCCCATCCGCTGGCACTTGGCGTTGATCGTCAGCGTTTCCGCCATGTCCAGGTCGGCCGAGGCATCGACGTACACGTGGCAGTTCCCGGTGAAGTGCTTGATCACCGGCATCTTGGCCTCGGCCGCGACGCGCCGGATCAAGCTCTCCCCGCCGCGGGGGATCGCCACGTCGATGTACTCCGGCAGCGACAGGAAATGCCCCACGGCATCGCGATCGGCCGTAGCCACCAATTGAACGGCATGCGTCGGCAAACCGTGGACCGCGGCGGCCTCGGTCAACAGGTCGACAATCGCTCGGCTGGAGTGGGCCGCTTCCTTGCCGCCGCGCAGGATCACCGCGTTGCCGCTCTTGACGCAGATCGCCGCTGCGTCGGCCGTCACATTGGGACGCGATTCGTAAATGAAGAAGACCACGCCCAACGGCACGCGGACTTTGCTGACCTCCAAGCCGTTCGGCCGCAGGCACGATTCGATGATTTCCCCCACGGGGTCGCGGAGCATGGCGATTTCTTCCAGGGCCGCGGCGATGCCCTCGATGCGCGTCGTGGTCAATCGCAAGCGGTCGATTTGGGCCTCGCTCAGGCCAAATCCGGGCGCGGCCGCAAGATCTTGCGCGTTGGCCGCCAGGATCGGGTCGCCGCGCTCACGCAACAACCGGGCGGACAACTTGAGCCACTGATCTTTTTGGGCCCCGCTGACCAGCGCTAACTCGCCGGCCGCCGCCTTGGCCGCCCGCGCGACATCCAAACAATAAGCCTTCAGGTCGGTCTGCTGAATCGTAGACATTGGGCTTTGCACCTCTCAGTTCGGCTGTCTGACTTCGGCGAACGGTGGGCGTTAGCCCACCGCTTCTTCCATGCCAACGGGGGAACCCTGGGAAGCGCCGGTAGGTTGACGCCTACCGTTCGCCACCGAGAGGATTCGGCCGCAACGAACAGTCAACTCGGCGGCCCGGCTCTCCGCTCTCCGCTCTTCGCTCCGAGAGAGTATCCGGCAAAAGCCGAACGCCGTCAATGTTGCACCGCGGCGTCGTACCCTACGAACCGAGAACAATCGTCGATAAAATGCCGACGTGTGAACTTCCACGCTGCGCCCGGTGTCCCCGGTACGTCAGCGCCGAATCGACTTCAAGAACCAACACCGGAACGTGGCGAACTGGCAAGAAACCGTTTGGTCCGAAATTTCGCCGATCGCCATTGGTATCCTCATCCAGGAGCACTGAAAATCGACTCATGATCGCCATTATCGACTATCAAATGGGCAACTTGCGAAGCGTCCAGAAGGGCTTCGAGAAGGTTGGACACGAGGCCCTGATCACGTGCGATCCGGGGCAGATTTCCGAAGCCAGCAAGATCGTGCTGCCGGGAGTCGGAGCGTTCGGGGACGCCATCGCCGAGTTGCGGCACCGGGACCTGGTCGGTCCCATCACGGATGCGATTGCGTCCGGCAAGCCGTTCCTGGGAATCTGCCTGGGATTGCAGCTGTTGTTCGACGTGAGCTTGGAGGGCGGCGTACACGAAGGTCTGGGAATCGTGCCCGGCAAGGTGGTCCGCTTCGAGTTGCCGGCGGAATACAAGGTCCCGCACATGGGCTGGAACCAGGCACGGATTCGCAGACCGGCACCCATCCTGGACGGCATCCAGGACGGCACGCACTTCTACTTCGTCCACTCGTACTACGTCGTGCCGGACGATCCGGGCGTGATCGCCATTGAAGCCGATTACCATCGTCCGTTCTGCGCGATGATCTGGCGCGACAACATCTTCGCGACCCAATTTCACCCGGAAAAGAGCCAAGCTCACGGTTTGCGGATGCTGAAGAACTTTGCGGAATGGGGGGCCGCTTGATCCTCCGTCCGGCATCGCCGGCGCGGATTGTCGCCCGTCTGGAAACCGGCGCCGCCTGGCGAGCATGGACGCTACGCCTCGGCGGGCGCGTCGGCGCCGAAATAGCCGCGCCAGGCGAGCGACAGGATCTCCTCTGTCAGAACCGCCGGCCACCCGTGGTACTGGCAGATGTCGCGGGCACGTTCCACGAGATCGCGGGGTTCACAGCCTCGCAACGGCCGGTTCTCGGCCCGGTAGCGTGCCAGCAGCCACTCCAGCAGTCCGGCTGGTACTTCCAGTCCGCACTGGGCCGCATATCGCTGGAAGATGGCTGCATACCGTTGCGGCGAGGGATTGTCCAGGCACAGCCGGTAGCCCATCCGCCGCAAGAGTCCGGGAGCCATGACCTGATTGACGTCCAGATTGGTGGACACGATCAGCATGTTCCGGAACGGCACCCGGATTTGCTGCCCTGAGGCGAGCGTGAGATAGTCGATCCGTTGTTCCAGCGGAATGATCCAGCGATTGAGAAGCGCGGTGGGGGCCGTGCGCTGGCAGCCAAAATCATCCAGCAGAAAAACGCCTCCGTTGGCCTTCATGTGGAGCGGCGCTTCATAATAACGTCGTGCGGAATCGTAGATCAGATCCAAGTCATCCAAGGCCAGTTCGCCGCCGACCACGATCAACGGCCGCCGCACGCGCACCCAGCGCTGGTCGTGCTTCGGCTGAACGTCCCTGGGCAGGTCTTCGATCGACTCCGTGTGGCAGTGCCGGTCGAAAACCCGGATGATCTGGTTCTCCACGCCCAGGCAGTACGGGATCCAGAGGCTGCCTCGCAAGGCCCGATGGAGCAGTCGGCCCAGGGTTGTCTTGCCGTTGCCCGGTGGACCGAACAGGAACAGGCTGCGTCCCGAACAGGCCGCTAGTCCGGCCAGTTCGACGGTTTGTTCGGGCAGCACCAGGCCCGACACGGCCGCGGCCACGTCCTGAGGAGTCACGTCCGGCAGTAGAGCCCCCTGCCGCTCAGTCATCGCGTCGTAGGCATGGACCGAGACGGGGGCCGGGCCAATGTAACCGGAGATGGCCATAAGCCACTGGCCGCGTTCCCGACCCAAATCGGTAATTCGAAAGCGGTAGGTGAATGGTCCGGCTCCCCCCAGCACTTCGATCAGCTTTTCCGACCGCAGCTGCTCCAACAAGTCCCCAACAAGTCCCAGCGGCAGCCGCAGTCGGGACGCCGCCAATTCGGTGTCGAAATACGGAGTGACGTAGGCGAATTTGAGAGCCAGATTCAGCAGCACATCCGGAGCGACGCCGGTATCGGCCAAGCTGGTAGGCGCTGCCGGCAGCAAGCACCCGCCGATTTCGATCACGCGCGGGCCGTCCCCCTGCTCCTCAGCCGTCACCGCCCGTTCGCGACTCGGCCCTGGGAGGTGACTCTCGTCCGTCTTTTGAACCCGGTCTTTGGATTGGTCCACTTCTCCCGATCCTCCTCGTAAGAGCGCATGCAGTGTAGCCTGCAGCGTCCGAGTAGACCAGCACCGCTTCCCGTTCGCGACCTGCGCGATCCGCGAGGGCGCCTGGTAGGCCGGCACCCGTCCGCGCAGTTCCGGCAGGAATTCCTTCAGTTTTCAGGCGGCGGGTCTTTGCGACCGCGCAGAAACAGGGTGTTCAATTCTCGTAGGACGGATTGCCAAGACATCCTACATCCGAATCCGACAATCGCGGGAACGTCAAGGATACCCGGTGTTCTACCGCCTGAAACGCGTTTCCGCGTTTCGTTCCCTTTGCGTCCCCTCGTTCCCTTTAAATCCCGTGGCGGGTGTCATGACACCCGCTCCCGTGCGAGCGAAAAGCAACCGTCCTACATCCAGTCTTTCGGCCATTGGACGGGATACTCTCCACGCGGAATTGGACGGCGGCACAGGTCAACGATCACCACTTCGACGGAATGGATGATGCCTGTCCTTTTCGTTTTTCGTTTTCATTGCCTGTCCTTTTCATTCGAGCCTTCTGGCCTGTTGCGTTCCGAGGGCAAGCTGGCGAGAATGTGCGAGTTGGCGGGGAATCGGTTACGGAGGCACCAGAACGCGGCACCGACACGTCCAGCAGCAGAACGTCCAAATCAGAATCGTAACGGAGCACTTTCATGTCACTCCAGCGGATTTTCCTGCACGGTCTCTTCGTGGCAGGCGGTGTGCTGATCGGCGCGGCCGGTCCTGCCCCAGCCGGAACCGTCACCGTGTTGAATCCACCGGCAGGCGAAAAGGCGTATCCGATCGCGGGTCAGACGCTGGCCGAACTGTGGGAACAGGTGACCGGTCAACGGCCGGCCGTGAAGGCCTGGGCGGGTGGCGCGAGCGAAGACGCCGCGAGCCAGGACGCCCAGGAGAAACTGCCGGAAGGCGATCTGGTGCTGATCGGTTCTGACGCGGTCCATCCGCTAGTCCACCAGTTGATCCGCGAGGGGGCGGTCGACTCGCTGGGCATTCGGTACGGGACCGACGACTATCGCCTGGTGTGTGTCCCGCACCAGGGGCGGCGGTGGCTGATCCTGGCCGGCGGCTCGGGGCGCTCGACGCTGTACGCCGTGTACGACTTCTTCCGCCGCCAGGCCGGCGTGGAGTATTTCTGGGACGGCGACGTGATCCCCAAACGCGACGCGATCGACTTCGACAAGCTGGACGTAATCGAGAAGCCGCATTTCGCCTATCGCGGCCTGCGCTACTTCGCGCACCGCGGCCTGCACCGTTTCCAGGCCGAGCACTGGGACCTGGAGGACTGGAAGCGGGAGATCGACTGGTGCGTGAAGAAGCGATTCAACTTGTTCATGCTCCGCACCGGCATCGACGACCTGTTCCAGCGGGCCTTTCCGGGCGAGGTGCCGTACCCGCCCGCGGACGCCAAGGACCCCGACGGCGTCGACCGGTCCTACGACGACCGCACCTCGTTCTGGGCACTGCGGTATCGGGGGGAACTCCGCAAGCAGGTCCTGCAGTACGCCCGCGACCGGGGCTTGATCCACCCGGAGGATACGGGCACCATCACGCACTGGTACTCGCACACGCCCAGCTCCTTTTATCGCAGCCGGCCCGATTTCCCGGTGATTCGCGATCAGAAGACGGGCTACTCCCTCTCGACGCAAGCGATCTGGGACATCGAATCGCCGTTGACATGGGACGCTTACTGGAAGTTGACCGAGACGCATATCCGCGAATTCGGCCAGCCGCGGATGTTCCACACCATCGGGATGGCCGAGCGGACGTTCGGCAAGGACGCCCGCGACAGCCTGCAGCGCAAGCTGTACGTGTATCGCCAGACGCAGCAGAAGCTGCGCGAGCATTATCCGGACGCGCCGCTGTTGATCGCCAGTTGGGACTTCATCGGCTGGAATTGGACCGATGAGGCCGTCGGCAGCCTGCTGGCCGAGTTCGATCCGAGCAAGACAATCCTGCTGGACTACACGGCGGACAACCCCCGCAAAGTCAGTTATCGCGATTGGGGCGCGGCGGAACGATTTCCCTGGATCTTCGGCATCTTCCACGGTTTTGCCCGCAACAGTGACGTGCATGAGGACTACGCGCTGCTGACCCCGCGGCTGAAGGAAGCGGCGGCCGACAACATGTCGCAAGGTCTGGTCATGTGGTCGGAGATTTCCCACAACGACACGTTCATGCTGGAATACTTGGGGGCCAACAGCTGGCAGCCGAGCGAAATCGAGTTGCCGACGGCGCTGGCCCGCTATTGCCGTACGCGGTATTCGCCGGAGTTGGCCGGCCGGATGGAGAAGTTGTGGAACGGATTCCTGCCGGCTTCCCAACTGCTGCACTGGAACGACACGCGGGGCGAAGGATCGGCCTGGTTCGGCGAGCCCCAATATCGGCTGTTGGCGACCTCGGCATTCCTGAATCTGGCGCCCGAGCGGCGGACGCAGTTGCAGGCCGAGTGGGAGCGATTTCGCTTGGGCCTTGCCGCAGCGCCGGAGGTTTTGGCAGGATTGGCGGAGATGGCGGCGCAGTCTCCGTCCCGCCTTCGGACGCCGGCCGAGGGGCCCCCGCCGGCCAGTTGGGGGCCGCTCTGGGAACGCGATGCGTTGGATATGGGGCGGACGATTGCCAACCGCGCGCTGGTGGCCGCGTTTGTACGGGCGTCGCTCGAAATGGAGAACTGGCGTGAGGGAAAGGCGGTCGCGGCTGCCGTCCGGCAGCGGGCCGAACTCACACGGCGTCTGATGGACGCGTTGGCCGACGTGCTGGCCTTGTCCGAGGATTTTTCGATGCACGCGTCGCTGAAGCACCTGGAGAAAGCCCAGCCACTGAACAACGTCGCCCCGACCATCAACCCGCACAGCGAACTGACACTCAAATCAAACGCCGAGAACAGCTACTGCCGCAGCCACCACTACGAACTGGTGCGCCATGTCTACCGGCCGGAGTTGGACGCCTTCTGGGAATGGGTCCTGGGGCGGATCGAGTCCGGCGACAAGACGGCGCCTTGGAAGCGGCCGGCCGAGTTCTCCGCGCGGGCCCAGCAGATCGCGGACAAGTTCTATGAGACTTCGATGGCCGAGATGGCGCCCGCGCCGCGGGAACCCGGCGCGCTGACCCTGGCGCTGGGACGGTTAGGCAGCTTAGTGAAAGAGTTGTTAGACGGTGCCGACTAGGCGAGCGGCCTGGCGTGAGCCGGCCGGTAGCAGCGGTGGCCGAAATTACTTCCCGATTCTCGATGGATGACCGCACAAGCCCAGAAAAAGCGAGGAGAAGCTGACAGAAAGATGGAGTGACAGAAAAATAACATGCCGGAAGGGCAAGGAGCAGCGTCCCGCTCCTCTCTACAAACGGGACTTCATTTTTCTGTCATTTCGTATTTCTGTCAGATCTTCCGATGTGTCTGCCGGCCAATCGGGAAGTTATTTCGGACCGCGTTGCCAGCAGAGGCAGGCACCCCCATAGTTTTCTGTTGCGATTCGAAGGTACTACCATGACCGTCAAAGAAACCGGTGTCAGCTACTACGGGCTGAGCTACGTCGAGCATGCTCGGCAGGATTTCCAGGAGATGCTCGATCACAACTGCACGGCCGTCGTGCTGGCGTTGTCGGAGTTCGACATCGACTTCTGGTTTCCGAATATCATGGCCATCGCCCAGCTCGGCAAGGAGATGGGCCTGAAGGTGTATCTCGACACCTGGGGGATCGGCAAGTGGTTCGGCGGCGAGCCGCCCAGCCTGTTCCTGACCAACAATCCGGGCAACCGGCAGGTATCGGCCATGACCGGCGAGCCGCTTGCGGCCTGCTGCTTCAACACCAAGGCCTTTCGCGACTACTTCTTCGACATCTGCGACCGGCTGGCGCGCGAGGTCGAGGCCGACGGATTTTTCTGGGACGAGCCGCATTTTGCGCTGCCCAAGGGGTACGCGTCGATTACGGGCGGAGCCGGCGACGATTGGAGTTGCCGTTGCGCGTTCTGCCAGCGGATGTTCGAGGAGCAGTACGGCTATGCCATGCCGCGGCAACTGACGCCGGAGGTGAAACGGTTTCGCCATGACCGCGCGTTGGACATCCTGGAGACGGCCTCGCAGCGGATCAAGCAGATCCGGCCGTCGAGCAAGACCATCTGTTGTGTCCACGCCACGCTGGGCACCTACTATGTCACGGAGAACCGCGGCTACGACAACTGGGACCGTGTGGCCGGCTCGGCGGCCTGCGACGTGTTCAGCACGACGATCCTGTCCTACCAGTTGCCGCGCAGGTTCTTCCGCTCGGTGACCCAGCGGACGCTGGACGCGGCACAGAAGCACAGCAAGGGCAACCAGCGCTGGGTCATGGGCTACTACCAGGAGCCGGAGAATCTGGCCGAGATCGGGGACGTGATCCGGCTGTACGCCGAGATGGGCGTTCAGAGCATTTTCGCCTGGACCTACCGAGGCGGCCACGGCACGGTGCTGGCGGCGCCGCGGGCGCTGGAGGTCTGGGATACGATCGGTAAAGCGTACGGAGAAGTGCTGCAGAAGTAGCATGGCTCTCCGAGCCGTGCAGCGAAACGACGAAACCCACGTGGCACGGCTCGGAGAGCCATGCTACAAGAAGAAAGGAACACCGCATGGACACCAATCAACCGGATCTGGGATACCTCGACGCCACGGTCGCACTGATGCGCAAGATCGAGGCCGAGCAACGGGAGAACATCGAGAAAGCGGCCGACTTGATGGTCGGCGCGATCGCCGCCGACCGGCTGATCCACGTCTACGGCGGCGGCGGCCACACGACGCTGGTCATGGGCGAGATGTTCTTCCGCGCCGGCGGCCTGGCCAACATCAACCCCATCATGGAAACCGGCCTGTCCGTCTTCAACCAGGCGCTCAAGTACCTGGAATTGGAGCGTTGCGTGAACTACGGGCGCAGCATCGTCAAGTACTTTCGGCTGGAACCTGACGACGTGCTGATCATCTTCCACAACATCGGCATCAACCCGGCCACGATCGACGCGGCGATGGAGGCCAAAGAACAAGGCGTGAAGATCATCGCCGTCAGCTCCTCGCACTGGCAAAACGAGATGCCGCCCGACCATTTCATCCGGCATCCGAGCAAGCAGAACCTGTTCGATCTGGCCGACGTCTGCATCGACGACTACAACGCGGTCGGCGATTGTGTGGTCCGCGTGCCCGGCTTCGACACGCCGATCGCGCCGAACTCGAACCTGATCGACTTCTTCATCGCCCATCGTCTGGAAATCGAGACGGTCAAGCGATGCGTGGCCCGCGGCATCGAACCGCCCGTGTGGCGCAGCGCCAACGCGCCCGGCGGCGACGAGTTCAATGCCCAGTACGTAGCCAAGTACTGGCCGCGGGTCAAGTGCTTGTGAAGCGTTGTGGAGGAAATCATCCCTCTCCTGAACATCCCGGAGTTTCCTGGTCTGCGGAACATGGTAGAATCATGGGTGGTGCGGAGAGGAGCAAGTCATGACTGATGATCCCGATGTGCTGTACGGGCTTAGCGAAGGTGAGTTGGAAGCGTTGGCAGACGGGCTGTTGGCCCCTTCTCTCCAACTTCGCCTGGACGACCTGATCGCGCGGGCCAAGGAGTCTCGACTTTCCGGCGCGGACGAAGCCGAATTGGATTCGCTTCTGACACGGGTTGACCAACTTACGCTGCTGAAGACGCGGGCCCGGTATACGTTGCAGCGCCGACAGGCGGGAGTGACGAGCCGGTGAGCGTCTACGTGCCCGTCGAACTGCAACGAGCAGTGCGAACTCGGTTTGGAAATTGCTGTGCTTACTGCCACACGGCCGAAGACTTGACGATCGTCGTCTTTGAATTCGAGCACATCAGCCCACGAGCTTCGGGCGGCGAGACGGTTTTCGACAACCTCTGCTTGGCTTGCCCCACGTGCAACCGATGCAAGGCGGACCGTACAGCAGCCGTCGATCCCGCCACCGGCCGAGAGGTGCCATTGTTTCATCCTCAGCAGGATGAATGGACGGACCACTTTGCGTGGAGCGAGGATGGGACTCGAATCGTCGCCTTGACCCCAACGGGCCGGGCCACCGTGGCCGCGCTGCGGATGAATCGTCCGCAATTGATCCGCATGCGCCGAATGTGGGTAGCCATGAGCGAACACCCGCCGGACTTGGAGTAAGGCTCGACCGCTTGGCCAGAAGGTCGATCGATCAAACCAACAGACGCAGTGATGGTGACGTAGGAGGTACCTCATGATATGCAACCTGACTCACTCTGTTTCTTCGGCCGTCCTACTACTGCTCGTCGTGGCCGGCACGTCATGGGCCCAGGCACTACCGGAGGCCACTTGTCCGCTGATCCCCGTCCCGAAGTCGTACCGCGAGCACGGCCGCTCGTGGCGGCTGCTCGGGCCGGATCAGGCCGCGATCGTGCTCGGCGCCCAGGCCGGCGAGACGGAACGCTATGCCGCCGAGCGATTGCAGACGCACGTCGAGCGGCGATTCAAACGGCGGATTCCCGTCGTTACGGAAGCGGGCCTGTCCGAGGCCGTGCGGCAGGTCTTTCTGCTTGGCCAGCGCAGCACGAACTCGTGGCTCGACCGACTGTGCCGGGAGCAGAAGATCGAGGTCGATTGTAGGCCGCACGCTCCGCGTGCGGATTCCGGCACCCGGAGTGTGCCGCCTACGATGGAAGACGGGTTTGTGATCGAGTGCGTGGAGGACCAGGGGCGGCAGGTGGTCCTCGTCGCCGGCGGCAACGCGCCGGGCGTGATCTACGGCCAAAACGCATTGTTCGACCTGATGCGAGCCGAGGCGGACCAGGTGGTCTGGCCCGTGGTTTCGATTTGCGATTGGCCCAGTTTGCGCTGGCGGGGCCGGCCGCACTGGCGGATGCGAGTGCACCTGGCACCGGGCGTGTTCGACAGCTACTCGCGCTACCGGCTGAACTTCACCGACGTGCGCGATGCGGACGCGCCGGACGGCTATGCCGCCATGGGCTTCCCGCCGGGTTTCCAGATCGACGTGCCTGCCACCCGGCGGGTGCTCGACGAGGCACATCGCCGCGGCATGTTCGTGTACGGCACGGTGTCGTGCGGCGTCAAGTCGGATCGGTACGACGCGGCGCTGAAAACCTTTGCCGACCTGATCGAACTGGGCGTGGACGGAATTTGGATTTCCCTGGACGACAGTGGCGCCGGGGAAGACGCTCCGAACATCGTCCGCCGCGCGTTGGAGTTGGGCGCGCAGCACGGGATGACCGGCCGCCGCACCGCCATCACGCAGCCGGTCGGCTCGTACAACGTCATCGACACGGAGTTCAACCGCCTCGCGGCCGCGATTCCCGAATACGCGGCCGCTCAGTGGTTCATCACGCGGCCGCCTTGCCAGGAGGACTTCGAGGCGACGCGCAAGCTGGGGCTGAAGCTGCCGCCCGCCTGGTGGCACAATCTGTTTACGATCCGCGGCGGGTTCCTGCACAACGCCTTCGCGATCCAATCGGTGCGTGCCGACGGCCAACCGGCCTATCTGGACATGCAGCCGCTGAGCGAAGGTTGGGGCCATCCGACTTACGAGCAACTCCGCGATGCGGCGCAGTACACCGATACCGCCATGCTGTGGGCGTTGTACGACGGCTGGCCCGAGGAATACGAAGTCGGGGCGATGGGCATCTGGGCCTGGAACCCGGCCGGGCATGACTGGGCCCGCACCCGGCGCGCGGTCTATGCCGACGTGTACGGTCCCGCCCAGGCGGACACGGCAGCGGCGTTCGACGACACTCTGAGCGAACTGAAGAGTCTGTTCGAGATGCCGCTGCGCCATTACACGCCGAACAAAGGCTGGCCGCCGCGTCTGAAGCAACTCCGCAACCGGCCGCGGGCGCTGGAATTGCTCGACCGGCTGGAGCCGTTGTGCGCGGCGCTGCAGGAGCGATCCCCGGCCGAGACGCTGCTGGACCCGGAACGCCTGAAGACGGTTTACCTGGAGCCCATGCAGGCGACGCTGACTTGCGCCCGCAAGATGACGCAGCTTGATTACCCGGAGTACACGCTGGGGCCGGCGATCGAAGAGAAGATGATCGAACTGTACGAAGACCGCGGGCTGGCCGAAGTCGAGAAGGAGGCCGCCACGGTTCGCGGGCAGGTCGAGACTCAGCTGGCCGCTGTGGCCGAAGCACTGCAGGGGCTGAAGGGCGTCGACGAATACCTGGCCTACTGGAACAAGCAGATCGTCGAAAAGAAGGACTGGCCGCAGCGCGTGGCGCAGCGGCAGACGCAGATGAAGGCCACGTTCCAGGGCATGGCGCGAGACGGCTTCAGCCGCTGCCTGGTGGACGAGCGGCTCGACGACGACGGATATGCGGCCTGGCTGGGCAAACTCGCCTCACCGCCGCCCGGCGACGCGTTGGCCGAGTTGCCGGCCGACCAATGGCTCAACCAGCCCCCTCGTTGGCGCGGCGCGTGGTGCCTGGGACCACTCGACTGGCAGGGACGCAAGCTGACGGTGATCGCCTTCCCCCGTCGGATCGCGTCCCAGATGGGCCAGTATGCCGAGGTCCGCTGCGAGTTGCCGACGCCCGCTTTCCAGGGCCGGTTGCACTTGGATCTGTTCGTCAACGACACGAAGATCGACCCGCAGTACCCGCAGTACCGCTACTTGGAACTGTGGATCAACGATCACCTGGCGTGGGAAGAGGACATCACCTTGACGCGTGCCGGCAAGGAATGGCTGTCGATCGACGTGACCGAAGCTGCCAAGTCCGGGCCCAAGCTGGCGATCCGCTTTCGCATCATCGACCGGCGGCCCGTCAGCAGCTACGGCAGCGTGACGTTCCTCGGCCCGCTCCGGCTGCGCAATTGACCATAATGCCGCAACCCGCCCCCTGCCTGCTCGCCCGGCAGGAGCGTCAGTTCGGCGGCTGGACAGGCGCGTCCGCGCAGCGTCCCCGCCCCCTGCCGGCTCGCCCGGCAGGAGCGTCAGTTCGGCGGCTCGCCCCATCGCCCTGCGACGGGCTATACTCACATCCTCGACACTTCAGCCCTCGACTGTCTGCATCAAGAGGTGGCCCATGCCCCCGCAGCCGATTTACACGGCCGAAGCGCTGACCGGTCCCGCATATCAGCTTCGATACACGTGGTCGGGCTGGCCCTCGGCCGGGAAATTCCCGCCACCGCCTGCGGACACCGTGTTTCACGGGCTGGACGGGGCATGGGAGCAAGATGGCCTGCGACGGCTAGAGCAGAACTGGGGGCCGGAAATGATCCAGTTCACGTTCAGCGTCAAGCCGCATGTGTCGCCGACGGTCTTTGCGGCGCGAGTCAAAGGCCGTCTGCAGCACGCATTGCGAGCCGCCGGCGTGCCCACGGCTTTTAGCCGTAAATTAGGCGTCCGGACGATTGGTGACAACACCGCGACCGAGGTCGAAACGTACATACGGAAGCAAGTCGACAAGGAGCCGCTGGCCGATCCCCGCTTCCGCGACTTCTTACGGCAGTTCACCGTGCTGAATCCAGATGTCAATCTCGATCAGCCCACTGCCTCCAATTCTGGAAGATATTGGTATAACTTGCACCTTGTCTTGGTCGTCACGCAGCGGTACCGCTTGACGGACGAAACAAGCCTCGCAACGCTTCGGGACTGGAGTCTGGCGGTCGCAAAGAAAAAAGGACACGCCATTTCGGCCTTGTCGGTCATGCCCGACCACCTTCACGCGGCATTGCGACGTAACATCAACGACTCGCCTCAGGAGATCGCATTGGGCTTCCTGAACAACCTCGCCTATGGTTTCGGCCAGAAGCCGATTTGGCAGAACGGGTATTACGTTGGCACGTTCAGCGAGTACACCATGGGCGCGGTTCGTACGGCAGGCGGCGACGACGCCGAGGAGAAGCAAGAAGACGGGACCGGCTGGCCGTAGCTGCCGAACTCACGCTCCTGCCGGACGAGCCGGCAGGGGGCGGCAGCGCGGCCCCTGGCCTGCGGCCCCTGTAGCTGCCGAACTCGCGCTCCTGCCGGACGAGCCGGCAGGGGGCGGCAGCGCGGCCCCTGGCCTGCGCCCCTTGCAGCTGCCGAACTCACGCTCCTGCCGGACGAGCCGGCAGGGGGCGGATCTTTCCGTCTTCAGCGCGGCTCAACGCCACTGGCATTGACCCGCGTCCACGTCTTCAGCAATCCCACGCCCGCGGCCACTGCCAGCGCCGTCAGAATCACCGCCGGAAGATACTCGGAGTAGATCCAGTAGCCGGTGGCCAGCACCGCCGCGTACACCGCCACACAGCCAATCGTCGCACAGAGGATCTCGAAAGGCACATTCCACGCCGTCGTCCCGGCCGCCAGCGGATCGCCGTCCGCCGACGCGCGGCAGGCGACCGCCGCCCAGCCGGGACCGCCCGGGCGGACCCGCCGGCAGAACCGCCGCAAGGTCGCCTCGTCCGTCGGCCGGGTCAACAGCGTCACAGCCAGCCAAGCCACGGTCGTGATACCGACGCCCAGCACGATCTTTTCCCAGGCGGCCAGTCCTGCCGGCCCAAAAACCTCGAAATAGACCGCCACCGCAAAGGAGACAACCATGGCGGCGATCTCGCTGAAGGCATTGATCCGCCACCAGAACCAGCGGAGCAGGAACAGCAGCCCCGTCCCGGCTCCGATTTGCAGGATCAGGTGAAATGCCTGCAACGCGTTGCTCAACCAGAGGCCCAGCACGCCGGCCACGACCATCATCAGCAGCGTG
>CAYPGE010000108.1:17966-22511 GCA_964409865.1 uncultured Pirellulaceae bacterium | reverse complement strand
CTCCCGTCGTTTACCACGGCCGCTGGGGACACACGATGAGTCGTTGCGGCCGGAGGACGCTCTGATGTCGTGATCCCGCGGCGGGCCATCCACCCTTCGACTCGCCGCTGTTGGTCGCCGCTTAAACCCACTACCTGCGAGCCCGCAACCACGTGCTCCAATAACGGAACTTGCCCCAGTTGTTCTTTGGTTGCCAGCACGAGATGCCCCACCAGGGCGTGCGCCGCGGGGTCCTCCAACCGCCACAAGCTCTGGAATACGTCCGATGTCTCCGGCTCCAACAAATCCGGTGAGCCCAACAGCAACCGGTCGTCGTCGTGGAACTGATTCCAGAGGTCGTGTCCGCCGGCGATCAGGCAGCGCAGCGAGGTATAGATCAGCAGGTGGGAGAAGCGGTCGATTTCCGGCCCGTAGCCGCCCTCCGCAATCCGCTGCGGATGCTGGTACGCCGGATGGCCGACTTCGTGCGAGGCCTTGGCCGTCAGCGCCGGCACGCACATGCCGTCGTAGTCGACCAGTCGCAGGTTGTACGCTTCTTTACCCGGAACCGGCACCAGCAGCACGTTGCCGTGTTGAAGATCGCCGTGGGCCACCTGAGCTAGGCGCAACCGTTGCGCCAGTTTGAACCACATGTCGCACAGCATCCGTAGCGTCGATTGGTAGTTCGGCTGAGTTAGGCAATCGGCCAGGAACTGATCCAACCGCAATCCCTCGACCCAATCCATCTTCAACGCCGCAAAACGCCCTCCACGCACCAACACCTCGTCAGGGAGGTACTGGAAACGGACCATGAACGGCAAGCCTTGTTGCTGCAGATGCGCGTCGATGCGGCGATACCGCTCCTGCAGCCCGGGCTTGTGTTTGGTAAAACATTTCACCGCCCAATCCTGGTGAGCCATCGCACCGCGGACGTGAAACACGGCCGCGAAGTTGCCGGTCCAGGTCAGCGGCAGTCCCATGACGTTGCACGCCGCCTGCCCGTTGCGCAGGTCCGAATCCCGGAAACTGATCCCCAAGTTCTGGATCGCCTCCCGATAGTCGCTTGCCTGGGGCCAGAACATGGGTCGGTATCCCCCGCAAAGAAGGCCGAACACGAAGCAGGACTCCCGCCACCGTTGAATAGTCTAGTACTTCTAACGGGCCGCCGTCAACCACGGTCAGGGCGCATCGCGTCCCCGACCGCTCCCCCATCCGCACCGACAAGCGGCTTGGGACGCAAACTTGATGATCCACCTTACGATGGGTCGGGCGATCCGTACTTGCTTCGTCACGAAGCGGTAATAGGACTGCAACGTCAAGACGGCGAGGGCCGTCGAGTAGATTCTTCCGCCGACCGTGCCGTAGACGTCGTCTTCGTGACTCCAATGCCCACCGGCCTGAAAAGCCAGCACGGCCAGTCCGGTGAGGGCCATGTCCACGGAGGCTCCGGGGCCGCTGCAGGGACCGCTGGCTTCGCAGCACGCGTGAGGGTTGCTGCCCCTCACCGCGAGACACTTGTCGCACCACACGCCCCCGGGTGATTGATGGCGGGCCAGCCAAGCCAAACCGTCCGCGACGGCCTGTTCCGACCGGGCGGAAGCGCCGTGCGTCTGGAGCCACTCCGGGCTGCGGGGCAGGGTCCGCCAAGCATAGATGCCAGGTCCGCTGGCCGGCGAGCGTCTCAGGCTGGCGTCCCAAGCCGCTGGCCGGCGTGCGTCTCGCGCGTCTCGGCCGCCAGCAGCAATTCCGGCAGAGTGAACACACCGCCAAACAAGCCTCGGCAGTGCGGGCACTGCATCGCCACGCTACGGGTGTCCTGCAACCGGCTGGGCGACGGCTCCGCAGTCAGCTCCTGCGTCACCATCGGCAGTATCTTCTGAAAGTACAAGTAGGACCAGGCCACGACTCGGCCGCCCAAGTCACCGGGATGGCTGCGGTAGAGAAACGAGTGGTTTCCGACATGCAGCAGGTATCCCTCGCGCTCGTGCGACACGGTGATCTTGGGCATCGTGATGTAACGGACGTCCATGAAATAGAAACCGCTCGTTCGCAGCACCAGCGTGTCGTCGTCTGCCAGCGCCAGCAAGTCCGGCCACTGGTGCAGCCGCAGGAATTGTTCGGGCAACGTGAATTCGGCAACGGTGGCCCCTTTCAGGCCAAGTTCGGAGAAACCGCCCGGACAGGCTTTCTGCACGGCCAGCAGAAAAGCGATTGCTTCGGGGATCGAGCGAGACATTCGGCCCAACAACCGAGAGAGCACCGCCGATTCGCCGGCCAGCGCCGCAATCTCGTTCGGATGATGGCCGCGTTCCAGGCCTTTTTGGCAGAAGCGAACCACAAACCACCTGGTCAGTTCCGGACGCAACAAGCTCAAAAGAACGGGACGGTCGATCGCCAGGTCCAGGCAAGCCCAAGGGAGCCTCTTGCCGAGGCAGTCGGTCAAGAGCTGCTCCAGAAGGGATGCCGACTGCCGGATGCGATTGCCTAGCCCCAGTTGATCGGCGATTTGCAGACGATAGAGCCAAGCCACAGTGGCGTGCGGAATGCGTCCTTCGCCGGCCAGGCTGCGCGCCAGGCCAAGACATCGTTTGACGATCGCTTCGCGGTTCTTGGCGACTTCCCGTTGCTTCCGCCATTCCGCCGTGCCGACCCCCAAGCCGTGATTCGCGGCCCCCAGTTCTTCCCACCGAGCCGCACAGGCCCGAGCCAAGCCGGCCACAAAGTCGAAATGCTGCACCGTTGGGTTCTTCAGAAGCACGTCCCCAATCACGGACAGCCAGGCAGCATCTTCTGCCGAGTTGACCGCTGGCGAGTAGAACCACCAGACAAGCGTGACTGCGAGGGGGCCAAGAAAACCGAGCAGCAACGTGGCCGCCAGCGAGTTCTCGCCAACGATCAACCCAACGACCAGCCAGATGGCGAAAACAACGAGCGGGACGCTGGCTACCAACGCGGCGCCAGACTTCGTCAGAATCGGACGGAAATCCGAGTGCTGCCGACCTAACGGCTTGGCGTCGATGGTCAAGTGCAGGAACAGCAGCGTCTGGCGTTGCCGAATGCGGCAGACTGCGGACGTCAGATTCCCGAACGGGTCAAAGCTCACAGGGACAGGCGCCCAATGATCCGTCCTCGCCGTCAGACGGTGGCAACGCGGGCATCGGAACGGCTGCGGTTGGCTCGGTGCAGCCCCTGGAACCTCAGCCTGCGCCCTGGGAAGAGCCACCGGCTCCAAGGGCACGACCGGCTCCAACGGGACGGCCGGCTCCAATATGACCACCGTTTCCGAGACGACTGCCGTCTCCACTTGCCCGGATGCCAGATTCGAAGGCGCGTCCTTTCGAGTTTCGGTTTCGAATCGGGGCGGCGCCGGAGCGATGCGTTTCGGCAGCCATTGTTCGATCCACCGTTCCTGGTCGGCGCTCAGCGGGACGACCCGCGAATCCGCCACCACGGCGTCCAGCAGCGGCGCGTCCGCCAGAGGCTTCTTGGCGGCCATCAGCAGATGCCCGACCAGCGACCGCGCCGCCGCGCCGTCCAGCTTCCACAAGTGTTCGAAAACGGACGACGTTTCCGGCTCCATCAAATCCAAGGGACCGAGCAGCAACCGGTCACCGTCGTAGAACCGCTCCCACAGCGTGCGGCCGCCCACGATCAAGCACTGCAGCGTGGTGTAGATCAACAGGTGCGAAAAACGGTCGATCTCCAGGCCGTGGCCGCCCTCCGCTACCCGCTCCGGATGCTGGTACGCTGGATGTCCGATCTCGTGCGTCGGTACGTTCTCCAGTCCCGGCACGCAGATGCCGTCGTAGTCGACCAGCCGCAGGTTGAACGCCTCCTTGCCAGGGACCGGCACCAGCAGCACGTTGCCGTGCTGCAGGTCGCCATGAGCCACCTGTGCTTGCCGCAATTGCTGGGCCAGCCTGACCCACATGTCGCTCAACATCTGCAGCGTGGATTCGAAGTTCGGTTGGTTCAGGCAATTCGAGAGAAACTGGTCCAGCCGCAGTCCCTCAATCCAGTCCATTTTCAACGCCGGGTATCGCGTGCCTCGTACCTGGACCTCGTCGGGGAGGTAGCGGAAGCGGACCATGAACGGCAGCCGCTGTCGTTGCAGATGGGCATCGATCTGACGGTATCGTTCCTGGAGTCCGGGCTTGTCTTTAGTGAAGCATTTCACCGCCCAGTCTTGCTGAGGCGTTGGGCCGCGGACGTGAAACACGGCCGCAAAGTTGCCAACCCACGTCGTGGGGAACCCCCTCGCGTCCGTCGTGGCTTGCCCGCCGCCCAGTTCCGCGTCCCGGAAACTGAGCCGGAGGTTTTGAATCGCCTCCCGATAGTCGCTTGCCTGGGGCCAAAACATGGGTCAGCATATCCCCCACAAAGAAGAGCGACCGCGAAGCGGTAATCGCGCCACCCTCAGAAGTACTCATACCATCCCGGCCGGTCGCCGTCAACTACGGTCAGCGCGATCCTCGCCGCTTGTCGGCGAGAGTCTCAGGCTGGCGTCCCAAGCCGCTTGTCGGCGAGAGTCTCAGGCTGGCGTCCCAAGCCGCTTGTCGGCGAGAG
>CAYPGE010000108.1:0-17866 GCA_964409865.1 uncultured Pirellulaceae bacterium | reverse complement strand
CGGCGAGAGTCTCAGGCTGGCGTCCCAAGCCGCTTGCCGGCGAGAGTCTCAGGCTGGCGTCCCAAGCCGCTTGCCGGCGAGAGTTTCAGGCTGGCG
The DNA here is from genome assembly GCA_964409865.1 of uncultured Pirellulaceae bacterium. Taxonomy (GTDB): domain Bacteria; phylum Planctomycetota; class Planctomycetia; order Pirellulales; family Pirellulaceae; genus Anammoximicrobium. The sequence goes on along the minus strand of CAYPGE010000108.1, from coordinate 17,770 downwards.
TCCCAAGCCGCTTGCCGGCGAGAGTTTCAGGCTGGCGGCCCAAGCCGCTTGCCGGCGAGAGCCTCAGGCTGGCGGCCCACTTGCCCACCGCCGTCTGCTTCCGTTACGCTTGTAGCGTCCACTCATCCATCATCTTACGAGGCCGAACTGATGCACCTCCCCCCGTACCTATCCGGCGAGTTGGACTTTGCGTATGTCTGCCACGTCTATTATCGCTGGCACACCTATTGCTGTCACCCGCTTCCCAAGGTCCGAGAGCTGACTCAGGAACACCTGACGGCGGGCCACCCGGAAATCCATGTCCTGAATCTCGAACTGTCCGATCTGGAAGTCGCGCTGTTGGCCAGCCTTCGCCCCTCCGAGTCCGTGGCCAGCGCCGCCAGCAAATTGAAGGGTGCCGCGAGCAAGTCCCTGCGCCAACTGATGAACCTCGATCGCCCGCAGAAGCTGCTCGGCGGCGGATATTTCGCCTGTACCGCCGGCCCCAGCACGTCGGAGGAACTGGACCGCTACTTGGACGACCAGGCCGCGCATCACGGCTATAGCGGGCAAGTCAATCCGCCCGTCTACGTCCAGACGTGGCCGCTGAGCGAAGCGGACGAGCAGGCGTTGCAGGCGAATCACTCGGTCACGCACATTCGCTGGCACCTGGTGTTCTCCACCTGGGATCGGAAAGGGACCTTCACGCGCCCTGCGGCCCAGGCCGTGACAGAGCGCTGGCAGAGTCTGGCTCCGGGAGAGCGAATCCGCTTGATCAAAGTCTCCTGGGTCGCCGACCACGTGCATCTGGCGCTGGCCTCGCATCCTTTGGTGGTCCCAGCCAACGTGGTCGCCGTTCTGCTGAACGCGGCCCAGGACGTGATGCGCGAGCAATTTGATACGCTGCTGATCGAGACGGGAAACCCCCGCCTCTGGAAGCCGGGTGGGTACGTCGGGACCTACGGCGATCTGGCGAATACCCAGATCCAGGCGTATCTGCGCGCGTGGCAGACCAACCGGGGTGGGACGCGCGACTGAAGCTCTCGCCGGCGAGCGGCTTGGGACGCCAACCTGACACTCTCGTCGGCGAGCGGCTTGGGACGCCAACCTGAAACTCTCGCCGGCGAGCGGCTTGGGACGCCAACCTGAGACTCTCGCCGACAAGCGGCTTGGGACGCCAACCCGAAACTCTCGCCGGCAAGCGGCTTGGGACGCCAACCTGAGACTCTCGCCGGCGAGCGGCTTGGGACGCCAACCTGAGACTCTCGCCGGCGAGCGGCGAGGATCGGAAGAGGAAACTGGGACATCCGGACGTGGGACGCCAACCTGAAACTCTCGCCGGCGAGCGGCGAGGATCTGGGGCTTCGCCCCCGAACCCACGGCGGTTGCGCCGCCTACCGCTCGTAGTGCCGCCTTCAGGCGCTCAGCACCGGCTGAAGCCGGCACTACCAACTTGACCGCTCCGTCTTCCGCTCTTGACTGTAACTGGCTCTACTTGCTTGACGCATCCACCGAACTAAAGGCCTCGCGGAACCCGATGGTGCCGTACCGGTCCTCCGGCGAGTCCCTGTCCCGAAACGCCGACCGGCAGCGCCCCGGATCGTCGAACCAGCTCCCGCCGCGAAACACGCGGAGCGAGCCAGCCGTCGGTCCACATGGGTCGTCCACCGCCGATGCATCGTACGTGCCGTCCCAGTAGTCGGCACACCACTCCCATACGTTTCCGTGCATGTCGTACACGCCCCACGCATTGGGTTTCTTCTCGCCCACCCGATGCGACTTGCTTCCCGAATTGCCACTGTACCAAGCGTGTTCCCCTAACTCGCCCTCACCATCACCGATACAATAGCGCGTCTCCGTTCCCGCCCGGCATGCGTACTCCCACTCCGCCTCGGTAGGCAACCGGTACACACGCCCAGCCGCCTGCTCCGCAGCTAACGCCGACAGCTTGCGGCAAAACTCGACCGCCTCGTCCCACGATACCTTCTCCACGGGGGCCGTTTCGCCTGACTCTTTGAAGTGACTCGGATTCGCACCCATCACCTGCTGGTACTCCGCCTGCGTCACCTCGTACACGCCCAGATAGAAGGGCTTCGTGATCCGTACTCGATGCTGCGGCTTTTCGTCAGATCCGGCGTCCGTGTCCGAATCCGGCGACCCCATCTGGAATTCGCCGGGCGGGATGAGGACCAGCTTCATTTTCACGGAGTTGGTGATTTCAGCCTGTAAGTTGAGATGGGCTGCCCAGCGTTCTTGGTGCTGTTTTGCTTCTGCCGCACCAAACGGTGCGAGAGCGCGCGGCGGGGACTGCGCCGGAGGCGCTGGAGGGAACTCACGTTTCGGCTCTTCGGTCGGAGTCTTGGGGCTCGAAAGCGTGGGACCCGGAGGCGGCTTGGGCTTCTCGGCGGAGGACTCGTACGGAACAGCAGCCACGCGGAACCCGAGGGAGGTGTACCGGTACTCCGGCGTGGTGAAGCTCCGATACGCCGACCAGCAGAGCCTCGCGCCGTCGATCCAGCTGCCGCCGCGAATCACGCGGTACGAGCCTGCCGTGGGCCCGGTTGGATCGTCCTCTACTAACGTAATGTAATCTCCGTACCAGTCGTCGCACCACTCGCTAAGATTCCCGTGCATGTCGTACACGCCCCACGCATTCGGTTTCTTCTCCCCCACCTGATGCGTCTTCCCTCCCGAATTTCCGGAGTACCAGGCGTGTTCCCCTAAGTCGCCTTCACCCTCACCGAAACAATACCGCGTCGCCGTGCCCGCTCGGCACGCATATTCCCATTCCGCCTCGGTAGGCAAGCGATACACACGCCCAGCCGCACGCTCCGCCGCTAACGCCGACAGCTTGCGGCAAAACTCGACCGCCTCGTCCCACGATACCTTCTCCACGGGGGCCGTTTCGCCTGACTCTTTGAAGTGACTCGGATTCGCCCCCATCACCTGCTGATACTCCGTCTGCGTCACCTCGTACAGGCCCAGATAAAACGCCTTCGTGATCCGCACTCGGTGCTGCGGCTTTTCGCCGGATTTGGCGTCCGCGTCCGCATCCGGCGACCCCATCTGGAATTCGCCCGGCGGGATGAGGACCAGCTTCATCCCGATCGTGTTCGTGATTTCGGATTGCAGCTGTAGATGGGACGCCCAGTTCGCTTGGTGTTTTTTCGCCTGTGCGTCAACGAACGGCGCCACAGCCAATGGCGGTGACGGCACCTTCCACTTCCACAACACCGCTGTTTTGTCGAAGGAACCGGTCAGCACCCAATGGGCGTCGGCGCTTACGGCGACGCCCGTCACGGGGGCATCGTGACCCTGAAAGGTGAACAACTCCCCGCCCGTCGCGGCATCCCACAGCATCGCGGTCGTGTCGTCGGAGGCCGTCAGCACGTGTTCGCCGTCGGAGCAGAACGCCACGCTGGTGATCGGCTCCTGGTGCCCCGAGATGGTGCGGATGACTTCCCACGTGGCCGCATCCCACAACCTGGCCGTCTTGTCGGCGGAACCCGTCAACACCTGTTTGCCGTCGGGACCAAACGCCACCGACAACACGGCCGCAGTGTCTCCTTTGAAACTGCGCAGACTCTTCCCGGTGCCCAGTTCCCACAAGATGGCAGTCTGGTCCCACGATCCCGTCAGGACCCGCGCGCCATCGGGACTCAAAACCAGGGATGTAATCGCCTTGAGATGGCTGTCCAAGACACGAAGCTGTTCACCCCTTTCGGAATCCCAGACGATCGCGCGCGCGTCCGTCGAGCCGGTGAGGGCGTGGGAACCATCGGCACTCAAGGCCACCGCGGTTACGCCGCCCAGATGGCCTTGAAAATCGCGCAGTTTCTGGCCGCTGATGGCATCCCACAGAATCGCCGACCTATCCTCCGAGCCGGTGAGCAGTCGCGTACCATCGGCGCTGAACGTCACCGACGTGACCGCCGCGGTGTGGCCGCGGAGCGTATGGATCGGCCGACCTGTGGCGGTATCCCATAAAATGGCTGTCGCGTCGTCCGAGCCCGTCAGAGCCCGCTGAGCATCGGGGCTGAGCGCCACGGCCCGAATCGCCCTCGTGTGGCCCTGCAACGTGCAGACCTTCTCGTAGATGGGGGCGTCCTTCTCCTCGACAGGCTCGCTGGACGGCTCATCCGGCGGCTTCTCTGGAGGCGGCTCAGGCGGTGCTGGATTGCCGATGCCAGCCATCGGCGGCACGGGAGGGCGTGTGGAGATCCACACGATTCCTGCGGCCACCAACACCAAGATGACCGCGACCGTAGCCGCGATCCCAGCCAACGTCCCTTGCCGCTGAGTTTGTGCCCAGGCAACCGCCGCCGTAGCGACGGTCGCCAGCCGGGTGCGAAGGCGGCCCAGGGGAGGTTGGGCGAAGGCGGGCTCGGCTTCTTGCCACTGGGTCTCCTGCCCCGGCGCAGCGTCCGAATCAGTGACCGCCTCCGCCTCGACGCGCGTCTGAGCAGGCTGGCTCGTCTCCGGCGCTGCCCCGGATTCGGGTGGCTCCCCCGGCATCCGCACCGCCTCAGGGACGGACAGCCATTTGTTGACCTGGTCCTGCTGGGCCGCGTTCAACGCCACTACCTTCGAGTCGAGTACCAGTTGGCTCAGCAGCGGAGCCTCTTCCAACGGTCCCTTAGCCGCCAGCGCCAAGTGCCCGACTAGGTTCGGTACCGCAGGCTCTTCCAGTTGCCACAGTTCGCGAAAGACCGCCGACTGCTCCGGTGCGGCCAGATCCTGATGGCCCAGCAGCAGCCGGTCGCCGTCGTAGTGCCGCTCCCACAGTTCGCGTCCGCCGGCGATCAGGCAGCGGAGCGTTGTGTAGATCACCAGATGCGAGAAGCGATCGATCTCCAACCCATGCGTGCCACGCGCCAGTCGCTCCGGATGCTGATAGGCCGGATGCCCCACCTCGCCCGGCGGTTGGTCCCGCAGCGCCGGAACGCACATGCCGTCGTAGTCGATCAGCCGCAGATTGAACGTCTCTTCCTTGCCGGCCACGGGTACCAACAGCACGTTGCCGTGCTGCAAGTCGCCGTGGGCCACTTCAGCATCGCGCAGCATCTGGGCCAATCGCAGCCACATCTCGCACAACCGCCGCAGACGCGATTTCCAGTCCGCCTTGGTCAACAGGTCCGCCAGGAACTCGTCCAATCGCAGCCCCTCGACCCAATCCATTTTCAGCAGCGGGTAGCGCTGGCCGCGGACCAGCACTTCCTCGGGCAAGTAGGAAAACCCGACCATGAACGGCAGCCGCTGCCGCTGTTGCTCCAGGTGAGCGTGGATTTCCCGATACCGCTCCTGCAGTCCCGGCTTGTCCTTGGTGAAGCACTTCAGCGCCCAATTCTGCTGCGGCGTTGTGCCCTGCACATGGAAGACGGAGGCGAAGTTGCCGGTCCATATCGTGGGCAAGCCCAGGGCGTTGCTCGCGGGCTGCCCGGCGATCAACTCCTGGTCGCGGAAACTGAGCGACATGTTCTGGACCGCCTCGCGATAGTCGCTTGCCTGAGGCCACAACATGGGTTCATGCCTCCTTCGCAGAAGAGACAAACCGCGAAGCAGATCTCCTCACGCCTCCGTAACGATCAAACCACTCTGAGCTGCTAAGCACGGTTCGAGAAATAACTGTCCGATTTCTGCGTGGCGTAAGCTTCCAGCTTGCGGCAGATAGCTGGATCGCAAGCTGGAAGCTTACGCCACTTATTTCTCGAACGGTGCTAAGACGCTTCGTTCCCGCCGACCAGACCATTTTGACTGGCCGCGCCTAACAGCTTGGGCCAGCCGCGGGAACGAATCGCCTGGGACGAGCACTTCAGGACCAGCAGGCTGCCGTCGTCGGCGCCGAAGGCGACCAGACCGCGGTCGATGATCGCGCCGGCCGAGCGGATCGGGGACTCGAAGGTCGTTTTCCAGACGAGTTTGCCTTGCGGATCCACCGCGTGAATCACGCCGTCGTTGTCGCCGAAATAGACGATGCCGTCGTCGCCAATCACGGGCGTGGATTCGATCGCCGCATCCACGGCGTACTGCCATTTCATCTGCCGCGTGGCGCCGCGCAACGCCAGCAGCACGCCTCGAGCGGGTTCGTCCCGCGGGTTCTGGCTGAGGCCCACATAGATCGTGCCGTCCTCGTCGACGACCGGCGAACTGAGTCCGTGTCCGGGCAACGGGACCGACCAGCGGCTCTGGCCGTCCAACCCAAAGGCGTACAGCCGGTCGTCCTGGCTGATCGCCAACAGCTCGCCGCCCGTCCCCAGCGCCAACGGGCAGTGGATGGCGCAGCCCGTACGGCCCAACTCGATGGAATGCGACCACAGGTTGCGGCCGCTGTCGCCGTCCAGCGGGATGGCGTATACGTAGTGCTCCTCGCAGCCGATGTACAGCGTGCCGCCGTGAATGAGCCCTGTACAGTCGAAGCGGTGACGCATGCGGTAGAACGGCCGCCTGCCGGTTTGGCCGAAGGCGTCGACCTTGGCCAAACCGCCTGCGTGCCGGCAGATCCAGGTGTTGTTCTGAGAATCGACCAGCGGCGAAGCCCAGCCCAGGGGCTCGCCAACCGCCACCGGCTCGAAGGCGCAACGGCCGTCCGGCGTCACGACGTGCAGTCGGCCGTCGCCGGAATGGACTCGCACGTTGCCGTCCAGCCCAATCGCCGGCGAACGAAGAACAGCGCCTCCCGTCTCGTATCGCCATGCGGGGGTGCAGCCGCCGCGCGGAAACATGAGCAGTTCGTGGTCGCGGCAGATGAACACGCGGCCCTGGGCATCGACGGCAGGCCCGCCGCGCAACGGCAGGGCGAGTTCCGTGGCGCTGGTAGGAGGGTAACGCCAGGCCAGATGTTCGGGGGCTCGTCGCGCGGGCGTGCAGGGGGGGGGCGGCGGAGTGGTGACGGCGGGGGCAGCGTCCCGGTCTCGGAGAGATCGGGCTACGTGGTCGAGAGGGGGCGCAAATGGTGTGGAGACTCGCGGGGACGGAGTCGCGGGCGATGCTGGCGACGGAGCGGGGGCAGCGACGGGCGACGCGGGAAGTGAAGTGACCGGCCGTGGCGGGACTGGTGCGACCGGGGCCGGTGCAGGCTGCGGCGGTGCGAAAGCGGCGACGGGCGGCGCTGCATCTGACGTCACGGGCTGCGGCGGTGGCGATGGAGGGACAGGCGGAGCAGAGTCGCCGACCTGAGTGAATCCCTTTCCGACGGCTCCGCAGTGCGGGCAGCGGAAGAGCATCCCTTCGACCTCACCCTGGCAGGTCTCGACGTTGCAGCGATATTTGGCCATAGCTCACACCTTTGGAAATTCGTAGGACACCAACCTGAGGCTCTCGCCGGCAAGCGGCTTGGGACGCCAACCTGAAACTCTCGCCGGCAAGCGGCGAGGATCGTTGTCTACACGGCGGGCGGCCTGCGTAGGCCGCCAACCTGAACCTCTCGCCGGCAAGCGGCTTGGGCCGCCAACCTGAACCTCTCGCCGACAAGCGGCTTAGGCCGCCAACCTGAACCTCTCGCCGGCAAGCGGCGTAGGCCGCCAACCTGAACCTCTCGCCGGCAAGCGGCTTAGGCCGCCAACCTGAACCTCTCGCCGGCAAGCGGCTTGGGCCGCCAACCTGAACCTCTCGCCGGCAAGCGGCGAGGATCGTTTTTTCATCGGCGGGTCAGCGGCTTGGGACGCCAGCCTGAGGCTCTCGCCGACAAGCGGCGAGGATCGGTTACTTGACTGTGACGTTCGCTTTTGTGTACACCCGATTGCCGTCTCGCAGCACGACCCAGCCCTGGACCTCCACAACCTCAACGCCTCGACCACCGGCGATGTGGCGGCTGTTGTCGAAACGATCGCCGGGCCGCACGAGTTGAATCGAGTTGGGCAGCCGGGCCTGCTCGACAAGCCGATTGAGCCAGCGCACCAGCGCCTGCTCCATCGGGTCATCACCCTCGCCGCGCCGAGGCCGCCAACGGTAGTAAGCCTCGCCGACGTTCTTGAGCAGCTCGGACATTTTCTCGGCGGTAGCGTTTTGCACCAGCATCAAGTGGCCTGCCAGGAAACGCGCGGCGCGATCCCCCTCTGCCACCGCGTCCAGGAATTCCCGACGGATGGCTTCCCAAGAAGGATCTTGGGAGAGTTCTTCTCCCAGCACGATGTTCTCCCACAACTCGAAGCTCTTCGGAAAATCGGAAAACAAGGGCACGTCGCCGGGAGTCGGCGGTGGCGAGGCAACCGCGCCCGACGGCGGCAGGTGCTGACAGAGGTCGCCGACCAAACGCTCCAGGTTTTCCATCTTGGCGATCAACTGGGCCAATTCCGGCGCGGGCGCGGACCGGGGTTCGTGGGCGGTCGCCGAGTCGAGCGGAGCCAAGTCGCCGGATTCAGGCGTCGTCCGGGGGTGACTCGCGTCTAAACGCGTTTCGATTTTCGCCAACTTGTCCCAGATCGGCGCCAACAGCGACCGCACGGCTTTGTCCAGGAAGTTTTCTGTTGGCGGGGGATGCTGCCGATCGCTGTCGGGCAGCGGCGGCCGAGATGTTTCAGGCATGGTTCGGGACTCCTCTCGCTGACGCTTGGGGTCAGAGTTCCAGTTTGTCGAGGCCGCCGGTGTCCAGGTAGTACCGTTCGTCGGCCAGCGTGCGCCATTCAAACAACACATTGTGATTGGCGATCGCCGGCTCGCCGTCCACCTGGCCCTCGACCGACTCCAGGGACAACTCCTCTTCGCCGTTGGCACCGAGTCGCCGCTGGAACGTGACCCGCATGTCGATTTCTCCCAGCTGGCTGCCACGCAGGACTTTCAGCAGGTAGATGGGCGAAGCTTGCGCGTTATCGCGGCCCCGTCGCTTGCGGCCGATGAACAGGTTCTGGGCCGTGACCTCCATTTCCACGCGTTGGATGCTGTTGGCGCCGATCCCTTCCGTCTGGCGATCGAAGACGACCCGCTCGTTGTGGATGCTGGACTCGGTCAACACACCCCAGTAGTAGCTCTGCTTGGCGGCGGTATCCTGCATTTTGAAACGGAACTGCGACAGCATGCCGTGGCGGGCGGAGAATTCGATGGCCGCGCCGACGACGACGGTGCTCTTGGGATCTACGATGACTCCCGGATTGCTCGTATCGGGACTCTGGTAGGGGTACCACGTGCCCGCGTATTTTCCGTACATGGGGATGATCCGGGATTCGGGCAAGGGCAGATAGGTTTGGACCAGCTGCTGGAGATAACGGAGTTTCGTCGGCTGTCCGGCCAGCAGCACGACATCCGCCCCATGCTCGACGATGCTCTCGCAGAAGTCGAACAGCAGGTCGCCGAACACTTCATCGGCGATTTCTTCGAACTCGTCGCGGTTGTAGCACAGGCCCAAATCCTGCTTGACGCTGTACGTGCCCGGCCCCCAGATGCGATTGATGCCGTCTTGCAGCGATTGCACGACCTCCGGAGCGACGATCGCCGGATCGGTGTGGGAAATGGGGTCTTCGACTTCGGCGACGGCGTTTTCCAGGTAGGCTTGGGCCAGCGGCACCAGCAGCCGGTTGATCCAATGGATGCGTTGCGAGCGGAGGCCGACGTTCTTGGGAACTTCTTTGCCGAACAGCAGGTGGGCGTCGCTCATGTCGAACCCCACGACGTCGACAAACAGCGGCACGATGATCCGTTCCAGGAGTCGTTTCACCAAATGGTCGCCGGCCAGGGAAATGCCGTCGCGGTGCAATGTTTCGCCCAGGATCAGGCTGCCGCCGAGGTCGGTGCTGCACTGGTACTTGGCGATCATCAAATCGCTGGTCCCGCCGCCGACGTCGATGCAAGCGATCCGCATTTCCGGCCCGGCGGCCGAAGCGGTTTCCGGCCTGGCGGCGCGGCCCCCCCGCCCCTTGGGCGACGGCCGCCCCAGGCGGTGGCGCCCCAGCCGAGCCGGCGGCGCGGCCGGTTCGGGCTCCGGTTCGGACGCTGCAGCCGGCTCCGGCGGCGGTTGATGCCCCATCACGGAAAACCACAAGCTCGGCTTCCGGCCCAGCTTCTGGACTTCGCTCCAAATGTAGGTCAGGTGCACCGCGCTCGCCTCGTCCAGGCTCAGTTCCACCTTGGGTTCATAGGGCTGGTTCTTGCCCAGCGTCTGCACGAAAATACGGACGGCCTTGTTGGCTTGCTTGAGCAACTGCTCGCGTTCGACGGCGATCATGCCCGAGGGGTAAGTCAAGGTCAGCGAGCGGAGCAGGCGCATGCGTTCGACGCCCGTCAGGTGCCGGTAGGTGGGGGAGTTCACATAGGTGTACGCCTGGCACAGCAACTCGTACAAGGCACCGACCATCAGGACCCGCGGCGCATGGCGGGGTTTGGCCGGCGCCTCTTCGAAGTTGGGGGCCGGTTCGTCGAGCGTGTCATCCTCCGGAAAGAACCGCAGCAAGGGGCCTTTGAGATGGGTCGCGTGGTGCTCCGGATCGTAACGGTCGAAGGGATCGACCATGTACCAGTTCGCGCCTTCCAGCCAGCTGGCGTCCTTGGCCCAGAGGTAACGCTTGGGCGAACTGACGCCAATCCTGGTCTCGCCCTCCGTGCGGATCACACCGGCCAGATCGTCGGCTTCGGCGCCCATCCGCACCATCGAGAAGTCCTCGAAGACCCGCGGCGACTCGAAGATGGTCATCGGAACCTGTTCGATCCGCTCGCGGCCGAGGAGCCCTCCCTTGACCTTGCGCTCTTTGTAGATGGTCTTCTCCAGCCGGGGCGGCGGCAGGTAGGGGGGCGTACACCAGTAGCTCTTGGAGGAAAACCACCAGGGGACGTTGTCCGACATGAAGGGGCTGCCGGCCTCCCAGGCATCGAAATGGTAGCGATTGATCAGGTGCAGCGGCGTCATCAGCGGCTCTTGGGCCGTGTCGCCGCGAAACTCGACCAGCAGCGCCCCCGTGCGGCTGTTGCCAAAGTCGACGACCATGTGGACTTCCCGCGGCTCGCCGCTCTCGGCGGTGGCGGGGCGGATCACGAACTCGACGGGCGGGAGCCCCGTCAACGGCGACCCGTTCCGGCCCAACAAACCGGCCAACGTCACGACGACGTCGCCCCCCAGGGCATTGGCTTTGGCGAAATAGCCCACATCGGCGTCGTCCGGTCCGATGGTCGTGTCCACCGCCAGCAGCAGGCGGTTGCCGGCGATCTGCCACTGGATGTACCCGAAGTCGATCACCTTGTCTTGCGGCTTGCACTGGCAGTGCTGCCACCCAGAGGCGGCCTGGTCGACCGTGATCCGGAGTTCCGGCCGGAGCGGAATGCAGAGAATCTGCACACCCGTGTTTGCAAAAAGGACTGTTGCCATACGTGCCACCATCAAAAGCGAGAGAGAAGTTCGTGCAGTTGGTCGTTCCCGGCGGGGATGTTTACGTGAGCCCCGGCCGCCGAGGCCAGCGCTTCCGGCAGCCGGCTTCGCCAGCGCCGCACGAAGGAACCCATCAGCCCGTAATCGCGATTGTCGGCCGATGCGGCGTTGTCCAGCGGCGTGGCGTCCTGCCCCGGATTCATCACGAAATCGTTCAGCACGACGCGCACGTACTCGCGTTGCGCGTGGCGCCGATCGCCGGCGTCCTGGATCGGCAGCGTAATCACGGCCAGCAGCCGCTCGCGAAGATCGTTAAAGACGTGTTCGCAGCACAGGTAGTCGCACAAGTAGCGTGCGAAGACGCTGAAGTCTTCCAGGGGCAGCCAGGAGGCGTCTCCGTTGCCGGCGGCCGTGTAGTCGCACCAGCGTTTCGGGGCCAATTCCCGCGCCCAGTTGTTCAGGAAGCCTTTGAGGAAGCCGGTGAACCGTTGCTCCAAGGATTCCGGCCGCATCCGCGCCTTGCCCGACCGCAGTTCCGAGAACTCCGCCACCTCCATGGCGTCGCCCTCTTCGAAGCACAGCGAATGCCGCAGGGCCAGCACGCGCTCGTAGATCTGCTCCTCGTTCTCCAGCCAGACGAGCACCTGCCGGGCGACCGCCACCCGCTGTTCCCGGTCCTGGTTGACGTCGGGGTTGCAGTACCAGCGTTCGGCCAGATTCCTCAAGTCCTGCCGGACGCGCTTGATCTGTTCGTCCAGCGTGTCCTGTTTTTGCAGGGAATTCGTGCACTGGATGAAGCCTTTGCTGATCAACGACAAACCGCCGTCGCCGTCCCGCATGGCGACTTCCCATTTCAGCTCTGCATCGCGGACGTGTGTGCGGACCAGCGAAGACTTGACGAACGCTTGTCCCGCCTTGTCCCAGTTCCCCAACCACCTGCCCGCTTGCCGGCGGCGCGTCTCCTCGTCCCAATCCCACGTGCCGGGGTAGCGAATGGGGTACACGTTGCTGAACGGCTGCCCGGGTCCGCCAAAATCGGTCATCACTTCGTAGAAGGTGGCATCCACCAACTCTTTCAGCCGATTGTCGTACAGGGCCGGCTCGAACTCCTTGTCCTTGAACTCCTCGTCGATGCCCGTCATGCCGATGAACAGCGCCGGCAGCGCGTCGTTGACTTTGGCCGGCCAGATATCGTCGCCGTAGCGGGCGAGGCCCCACTTGTCGACGTAATCTTTCAGCAGCGAACGGACCTCGAGATTGAAGCCGCGGATCAGCAGCAACAGGGTCTGCACCTGCCGCTCTTCGATGTAGCGGTCGATCAGGTAGAAGACCTTGCCGCGTTTGACCACGTTCATCTTGCGATCCACGCTGTCGACGGCTGTCGCGCCGCCCGAAGTCTCACTGCTGCCGCCGGCGCGCATACCGGGCAAGTCGAGCACATCCATCTTCAGGATCACGTCCCGCCAATCGTCGCTCAGACGATGCGGAATCACCGGAATAATCATCTCCAGCATCGCCGCCTGGATGATGGCCAAGTCCTCCCTCGGTCCGCCGCATCCCGGGACATAATCGATGACGTACCAGCCGTCCTTGACATCGTCCCGTAGATCCTGCCAACTGACCCGCTGCTGCCAACGCGATTCCTCGCTGTTGTGAGCCGACTTGCGCTGACTGTCCAACAGAAACCGCAGCGCGGCCCAGTGCACGAGGATGCCGTCCCGTCCGGCCCGCGTGATCTTCTGCAGAAACTGGTCCACGTCGCGGAACAAGGCCGTCAATTCCGGGTAGTTCTGCCGGTCCCAGAACATCCGGCCCGCGATTTCGATGCAGCCGGCGCCGGTCAACGGAAACTGGCTCAGAAAGGAATTGAACATCGACTCGCTGATTTCGTACAACCGCGGATCCAGGCTGCGGAGATAGGCGTACACGTCCAGCAAGTCCATCCGCCAGTCGCGGTCCACGGCGTCGGCGGCGTGGCTCGCGCTGATCTCCTCGAACAGGGCCCGCACCTGGCCCTCGCGCCAAGTGACGTCCTTGGCCTGCTTGCACTCGGAACGAAAGCCGCGGGCCAGCACGCGCAACCATTCCGCGCGGGTCAAGGCGCGGACCTTGACGGGGTACTCGGGCAGGGCCTCCTGGTCGAACCGCTCCTTGGTCGTGAACCGCGTGACCAGCGCCGTCGCCTCCTTGCTGCCGCTCTTGGGGTTGATGTCATGGTCGAAGGACAGGTTTCGCATGTAGGCCGGCGGGCCCAGTTGATCGCACTTGCCCAGCGGCGTGTCCTCTTCGGCCGCCGGCTGCAGCACCTGCCCCATGAACAGGCTCTTGCCGGCCTGCGAGGGGCCGTAGACCGCGGCCGCCACGGGCACGTTGGCCGAACGCCACAGGTTCGAGGCCAGCCGCCGCAAGCGGTACACGGCAAACTCCTCGTCCGGGCTGACCGCATAGTCCGACTCGCGCCGCGCCTCGACGTTCTTGCCCGCCCATTCCACCAGATCGTCGGCGACCTGCCAGGTGCGATCTGCCATCCGCTGCAATTCCCGATCCCGATCGTCCGGAAAGCCTTGTTTGTCAAGCGTCATGATCGTGATTCCATGAACAGGATTTCGCAACTACTCAGTTCGCTCCACGCCCGGCTTACCGCTCAATAGTAGGGGGCTTCACCTGGAACGTCAGCGGGTACTTCCCCTCGATTTTCTGCGCCCGGTCGCGGGCTTCGATTTCCAAATGGTAGACCGTGCCCGCCGGCCCTTGGCTTAGGAAGGGGCCCTGCAGTCGGATCTTGCCCCCGCTGCCGGCGGCCACCGCTTTCCACTGGCCCGCGTTGGGATCTCCCACCGGATAAATGCGGTACTCGCGGCCCGTGTCCTGCTGACCGCTGCTTTCAATGTTGACGAAGGGCGCAAAACGCTCTCCCTTCCAGTCCGGTTCTTCTTCTACGGTCACCGCGTGAAACGGATCGTCACCTACCGTCACGCGAATCTTGGCCTTCTGGCCGCCGGATTCGGCCTCGAGTTCGGTCTGTCCCACCTTCAGGCCCATGAACCGAGCAGGATTCTCCGGGTCTTGTTTCAGGACCGCATCATCCAGACTGCGCCACTGAGCTTCCACCCGCCGGCCACCCTGGCCTAGCCGGGGACGGGCGATCGCGGCCAGCGGCGGCGTGTGCTCACCGACGCTGATCTTCAGTTCCGGCGGCACGACCCTCAGATCGAATTCGCCGTCGTCCTGAATGATCTCCAAGTCGATCAACTCGCTCTGCAACTGCGGGCCGTAGGCGGCCCGAAGTTGGAACCGCCCGGGCGATCTGGCGATCAAAGTGGGCGGCGTGTGCGCCACGATGTCCGCGTCAGCGGCAGGCTCGACCACCCGATGGACAACCACGGGGGCTTTGCCGGCAGCCACGGCCGTCGGATCGCTGCTGACGCGCTGGGTCAAGTCCTGACGCGGGCCGCCGTTCGGCGGATGCCCCCAAACCTTGTACGGGCGGCTCTCGGAGACCGTGAACGGTTTCCGGTCAATCTCCAATTCCAGTCTCTCGAACACCGTGTCCGGAGGGTCGATCTGCAGGGGCACCAGGTTGGAAACCAGGCCTTGATACCGAGCGCGGACGTTGACCGTGCCGGGCGCTTTCGCCTGCAGCGCGCAGCCGGGCCGCTCTTCGGCCAAGGCCGCCTGATCGCGATCGATGACCAATTCGGCGCCGGTGTGAGTGACATCCCGCCGTCCGCTGCCGTCGACCAGTTCGGCGCGGTAGTTTACTTCGGCCGGAGCCGTGGTGCGGGAGGGGCCTGTCAATTCCAGGGTGGCCTCGCCCGACGGCGGCGGAGCCGCCACTTCGACCGACACATCCGTGTCCAAGTTGGGATACGTGTCGTTGGGCAGCACGGGAATCACGCTGACGACGGCCTGCCCGCCCGCGACGCCGCGCAGCGTCTTTCCGCCGTCCACGGCCACGATCGACGGATTCCGGGTGACAACCTGGTAGTCCACATCGACCGGAGTTGCCCCGTTTTCCGCGATCAACTGCACGCGGCGGAATTCGCTCGTTTCGCCGACTGATAGACGCACGGGATCGGGACGGACCTCCAGCCGTGCCAGTTTGGCAGGATCGATGACCATGATTTGCAGCGGCTGCAGCGTTTCTAGCTTGTTCGGCCCGTCGCCTTGCGTGGCGGTGGCCTCCGTATGCCCCACCTTCTGTGCCTCGAACACCGGCCCAGACGCGGTCGACTTGACGGACACGATCGTGTCGTCAGCGACCTTGATCTTTACTTGATGGTCTACGTCTTCAATTTGTCCCTCCGCATTCACCTTGACGACCCGGACAGGGGCACCGGGGATTCCCTGTTGCAGCGCCAACACGTCCGGCAGAAACCGCAGTCCGTCCCAAGGCAGCGGAGGGGGCGGGGGGCCGTCCGGCCGCACCACGTTCAGTCTCGCCGCGGCGCGATGGGGCCCCAGGAAGGCCGTCACCTCGGTCGAGCCCGGACTGGTGCCGCGGACCGTCAAGTCGGACTCCGCGGCAGCCACCGCGGCATCCGTCACGCGCAATTGGACGCCGTCGTCAGCCGACAAGGGCGTCGTACGGTCTCCGTGCCGGCCGGAGACCAGAAACGTGGTCCGGCCCCCCACCTCGATGGTCACCTCGGACGGTTCGATCACCAGCCCCGTCAGGGGCGGCTGCGGAGAGACCTGGATAGGCACGGGCGCCGCGGACAGCGTATCCAACCGTAGGTTCAGAATGGCATTGCCCGGAGAAACGCCTCGGAAAACTCCGCCGCCGCGATCTTCCACCGCCGCCTGGTTCTCGCCGCCCAAGTCCCACTTGAGATCGGGATGGTTCGTGACGTCGCGGCGCTCGCCCGATTCGGTTCCAAAAACGCGGACGGAACCTTCTTCGCCGACCGCCAATTGCAAGCGGTCCGGCGACACGATCAGTCCGGTCGGCTGCCACGGGGTCACCGTAAATGAAGCCGTAGCGGGCTGTGCCGCGCCGGGCAGAGTGGCGGTGATGGTGGCCGTGCCCTGTGCGACGCCGGTCAGACGAGGTCCGGCCACGGCGGCGATCTCCGGATGATCGCTTTGGATCCGCGCCGAGCCCGTCCGATCGATCCGCTGCCCCGTACCGTCCACGACCAGGATCACCCGCAGATCGGTCGTCTCGCCCTGGGCCAAAGTGCCGCCCGCCGGTTCGATCTCCACCTTCCCTGTGGGGGGCCGCAGAGGTCCGGCTTCGACGATCACATTCAGCGGAATGCGGCTCTCGCGGGTGGTCAGGATCAACCGGTCTCGCCCCGGCACCACACCTTCCACGCTCCGCTGGCGGTCGTCGCTGCGGACGATGGCCGGCACGGGGCGAGCGACTCGCAACTGGTCGCTCAAGTCCGTTCCACCTGTGGTTCGGACCGTGACGTCCGTGCCCAACCGCTTGGTTTCACCGACGCCGAGTCGCAGCACCTCGGGGCTGAGGACGATCTCCTGCTGGATGTTTACTTGAGGATCCCGAGGCGGCAGCACGGTCCGAGTCGCAAACGGCAGCGTCTGGTCGCCCAGCCTGGCTTCGAGCCGCTGTTCATGCCCCGGCTTCAAAGCGGTCAGCGTGGGCGGGTCCCAGCGCACCCAATCGTTCTCGAAAGGCGGCAGCCAAGTGACTCCCTCCGCCGGTCGGCGGTCGGGGCCCTCCCCGACCATCACCGTGTACCGTTGCCGGCGTCCCACCTCGACCTGTTCGCCAGGAGGGTCGCGGACAATTCTTACGGTTTCCAGCGGGGGCGGAGTGGGATCGGGGGCTACGACGTTGATCGCCAGTTTGGCCTTCAGTTCTTCATATTCCGCCGGAATCTCCACGGAACCCTGCGCGGACTCGCGGAGCGTCAACTGCGGGGGCAACCCGGAGCTGGGCGGTGTCCAGTAGACGGTCTCGGGCACGGTCCAGGTTACCGCCGCCGGCTCCACTTCGACCCAGTTCTCGCCATCGCCGGGCAACTGTTGCTCGACGCGCGGAGAGAGCGTTTGCCCCGGCGCCAGGCTGGCCGTGGGGGGCACGATGCGGAGCGCCGATTTGTCCGCGGCGGGGGCCTCGACCACGCGGACCGTGGCCTGCGCCGTTTTGCCGCGGTAATGAGCCGTGACGGGGAACGGTTCGGCCAGCGACGTGCCGACCAGCCAGGGCGCTTGCCACTGGACCGCGTGCGGCTGAGCGAACTCCAGTTGGACTTGACCGGCGTCCGCCAGGGCCGCGATTTCTTCCTCTTGCTGGCCGGCCACCCGGAACAGCCTCAACTGTCGCCGGCCACCCGGAATCAGCGTGACGTCGGAGGGACGCAGGGCCAGCGTTCCCTGGTCGTCCGGCAACACCGGGATGACGGCCTCCGCGAGCAATTGGGTTTCGGTGGACGCCGGGTCGTCACGGCGGCAGGCCCGGACAGTCACGCTGCCGGGCGCCACCGCTCGATAGGCCCCGGTACGCTTGTCGACGGCCAGAACGCTGGAGTCGGA
>CAYPGE010000107.1:0-22586 GCA_964409865.1 uncultured Pirellulaceae bacterium | reverse complement strand
GCTGATGTACCATCAGGACGACGCCGAAGCGCCTTGGGACGACAGCTTCCAGGCGGAACTCGACCGGGAGGCTGAGCGAATCGACCGCGCCATCCAGCAATCGTTGGAGGAGCCGCCGGAAAGCGGCGGGACGACGGACTAAGCGATGCGTTGCCGCGTGGCCGGGAAGCACGCGGAGAGACGGCATGCCTTGCGTCATGCAACGGCGAACGCGGCCTGGGGACGCAGCCGTAGTTTTGGAGTGCGGTGCCTTGTCACCGCTTTGGATGTTGGCCTGTAGCGATGCAGACGACGGGGTTCAGGAGACGGGGCTGGGTATCTGAACACACAGGGCCGGTCGTCGCGTCGGCATCGAGCCAGAGCGGCGACAAGGCGCCGCACTCCAAAATGCTCGTAGGGAAAGGTTGAGCCGGGAACTGTGCCTGTCCCAGAGGCCCAAACGATGACTTTGCAGAACACCGAACGCAAAGGAGGTCCTTTCATGTCGCGAGCTACGAGGTGGACGTGGGGCGTTTTGACCGGATGGTGCGTCACGCTGCTGGTTTCTACGGCTGCCGCCGAGGGAGAAATCAACATCGGGGCCCGGCGCGAGTTGTTTGTCGATCGGCTGCTGATCGACCGGTTGGAGGGGGCCCGGCTCGTTTTGCATGCGCCGCAACCGCGGGAGATTGTGCTGAAGTTCGATCAGCCGTGGGAAGGGCTGTATTGCGGCTACGAGACGGTGTTGAAGGACGGCGACCTGTTTCGCTTCTACTACCGCGGCATGCCGGTCGCGCGGCATACGCTGGACGTGGAAGTCACCTGCGTCGCCGAGAGCCGCGACGGCATTAACTGGACGCGGCCCAAGCTGGGCTTGTTCGAGGTGCAGGGCACGAAGGACAACAACGTCGTGCTGGCGCGGCATCGCGGTTGTCACAATTTTGCGCCGTTTGTTGATGCGAATCCTGCCGCGCCGGCCGACCAGCGGTACAAGGCGCTCGGCGGAACCGGGGAGCCCGGTCTGATCGCGTTCGCGTCGCCCGACGGGATCCACTGGCGGGAACTGCAGGCGGAGCCGGTGATCACCAAGGGGGCGTTCGATTCGCAGAACAACGCGTTCTGGTCGGAGAGCGAGAAGCAGTACGTGTGTTACTTCCGCGTGTTCCGGGAGGGGACGCGATGGATCGCCCGCACGACCTCGCAGGACTTCATTGAGTGGACGGAGCCGGTCGACCTGGAATTGGACGGCAAGCCGCGGCAGCATCTGTACACGAACCAGATCGACCCGTACGTTCGCGCGCCCCATCTGTACATCGGGCTGCCCACGCGGTTCTTGCCTGGGCGGCGGGTTGTGACCGACGAGGAAGCCCGCCGCATCGGCACGCCGAAGGAATGGGATTACGTCAACGACTGTACCGATATCCTGCTGGCTTCGGCCCGCGGCGGGGCTGATTTCAAACGCACGTTCCTGGAAGCCTACATCCGGCCCGGGTTCGACCTGGAGAACTGGACGTCGCGGGCCAACTACGCAGCTCGCGGCATCGTCCAGACGGGCGAGCGGGAACTGTCGCTGTACGTGAAACATCACTCCGGATACCCCAGCAATCACGTGCGGCGATACACGTTGCGGCCGGACGGATTCGTCTCCGTGTCCGGCCCGTACGCCGGCGGCCAGATGATCACCAAGCCGATCGCCTTTTCCGGCAGCCGGCTGACCATCAATTACTCGACTTCGGCGGCCGGCGGTTTGCGTGTCGAATTGCAGACGGCCGACGGCAAACCGATCGACGGCTTTGCCTTGGCCGACTGCCCGGAGATCATCGGCGACCGCATCGAGCACACGGTGAGTTGGAAGTCCGGCGCGGACCTCGGCAAACTGGCCGGCCAGACGGTCCGTCTGCGGTTCGAACTGAAAGACGCAGACCTGTATTCGCTGCAGTTTGGCGAAGGCCCCTGAGTCACCAAACGGCATGGCTGCGAGTCGTCGCGAATTCCCCCCGTAGCATGGGCTCTCCGAGCCGTGCGGGCTGGGTCGGCAGATCGGCGCCGAGCGCGACCAGGAGTGTCGGTCAAAAAGCAGAACTGCGTCTCACCGCCGTGGCGCGGCCCACGACAACCGCATCTTGACGCGTTTTCCGTTGGTTTCCACTTCGTAGGTCTTGGCATCCATGCCCCCGCGGACGAAATCAGGTATGACTTGCAGGCAGCTCTCGAGATACTCCAAGTCCTCCCCCGACGGCGATTGCGGCTGCCGGCCCGGCTCGTGACGTAGGGCTACCGGATAGGCTTCGGGCGTGGCAACCGGCCAACCGTTGCGCTCGACCAGGTAAAGGTCCGCGGGCGCCATCACCGTGATTTCATCGAAGATCACGGAAAAGCCGGACAACTCGTCCGAGCTTCTCAAACCAAGGATCAGATCCCGCACGTCATCCCAGGTGTTGGTAACGACCAGGCCCAACGTGACTCCGGTGCGTCCGAGGACAACGGCGTATCGGGTGTCCACGCCGAGACCGCGGCAGCGAATCGCGATCGGAATTTCGCCGCGCACGTGTTTCCATGGGGCCTGCTGAAAGTACCGCGCTGCGGCATAGTAGAACGACTCCATCTGCGTCATGGTGACGCCGGGGCCGTCCGCCAAGGCGCACTTCTCGGGGCCGCCGTAGCCGGCCGCGAGCATGCGGCAGAAATCGTGCAATTCAGGGAGTTCGTCCAGCAGCACGCATTCCACGCCGAGCCGGCCCAGTTGCGGCTTGAGGAAATCGTAGCAGTCGGAATCGGAGACCTCGACCACGGACGGGCGCATCGGGGCGTGGGGTCCGGGATGAGCCATGCTGCGCAGCACGTGATCCCACAGGGCGTCCGGCGTGGGTTCGCCGCGAAGCATTTCGTTCGAGAGCACGAAACACGAGCGCTTGTCCAACACGATCGCAGCCCACGGCCGTTCGACTCCGATCTGGTCGTTGGAAATGAACGTCGGCGAGTGAAAGAAGTCCGCCTGCCACACACCATCCGTCTGGGGAAACTCGCCCGGATCGACTCCGGACGGCAGGGGCGGCAACCGCTGGAGTTCGACCAGTTTGGCCATTCCCTCCAGCAGTTCGCCCATCGGCCCCGGATCGTTCTCCAAGTTACACGCCACTCCGATTTCCGCCAGCATGGGCTGCCACGCCTGGACGAAACGGGCCCGCGGCACGGTCAGATTCGCCGGCCGGTGGGGCGCTCCGGTCAGCGGCTGGCGGAACGCCGACAGGACCTCGCGCCAAACGACCGCCGGCACCGGATCTTCTTCGATCACCGTCATGTACAGCAGTTCTTGGTCATCGGCGTTGGCAATTGCCATGATCCAGACGGGCGGCTCGTTGGAGGCGGGGTCCGGCTCGTCCAGCAAGCGCAACCCCACTTGCCACGTCACGTTGCGGCGGGGCAAAGCGAGCAGTTCGCTGCGGGGAAACGCCATGCCGGTCGGCTCCTCGCCGAGCGGAATCCGCAGCACCTTGCGGACCCACGCTGCGGCCCCAGGCGTAGATCGCCAGGCAGGAAGAAATAGCCTGGCCAGACTGTGGGTCGTTTCGCGCGGCTCGCGACCGAAATGGACCGGCCGATCCGCGTGAACCAGGGCGTCGCCGAGCAGGTAATCCGGAAAGTGTTTATCCAGCGTCTGGGCCTCCCGCAACCAGTGGCGAGCCTCGTCCGAGTCGCCGCCCAGGCGGAATGCGAGCAGCGACTGGGCATACCTCCAGGCGGCAGTCGGCTCTTCATGTTGTTCCAGCAACCGCTGCAATTCGTCGTGCTGCTGCAGGTCAAGCAGACAGGCCGCCAACCAGTAGCGAACGAACTGGGGATCGTCGGGGTCCAATTTCAGCAGATCACGGAAGTGGGCGGCTGCCTCTTCCCGCCGGTCCTGCTGCCAGAGCGAACAGGCAAAGCCAAACCGGGATTCTTGGCTGGCACTGCCGAGGATTGGCTCCTCTTGGCGGCCGGAGGCAGCGGCCTGCCGCTCCGTCGAGGGGCCGGGCTGCCCTTTGGCCGCCCGCCTTCTGCGATTCCTACCGTGTGTCACGAAATCACCCTTGCCAGGCAAATGGCTCGCCGAAGCCGGGTTGGATCTTCTGCACGGCTCGGAGAGCCATGCTACTTGGTGCGGCACTCACTGCACCCGCTGCCGCTTATAGTGCTGAATCAATTTCGACACGATCTGGTTCACGGAGCACTGCTCGGCGGCGGCCAGTTCGTTGAGTTTCTTGAGATTCGCGGCCGACAGATCCTTGTCCAGAACCTTGACGGAACCATCGTTCCAATGGAGCACCTTGCGGCTGTCCAAGAGGAACCTGTCCGGATACTCCCGGGCGGCCTTCTTCTTGGCATCGTTCCACGCCGCGTTGATGTCGCGTGTGGCCGACATCTGACCGAGCAAACCAAGATGGGCGACGATGGTTTCCTTGAGATCCGCCGTTCCCGGTGGCAGCTGAACCAGAATCTCCAGCATCGCCTGAGTGAGCTTTGATTTGGATACTCCCACCCCCATCCCCGCTCGCCGCATTTCGGCGAACATGCGTTTGTCGAACATAAATCCTCCTTGCAGATGATCTGCCGAAAAAATGCAGCCGGGTCCGCAACCGCAGCCTTGAAGCGTTTCCGCTATCGGAGCGTCGCGAGAATTGCCATTTCGTCCGCCGTCAGCGCTCGGTCGTAGATGCGCACGTCGTCGATCCGGCCCTGGAACCAGATGGGCGTTTCCTCGTGGCGGCGGCGGCCGATCAGCAGGGGCTGGCCGCTGGCCAGTTCGCCCAGGACGGACAGGTCGTGTTGGCCGCCGCTCGGCCGGCCGTCGACGTACGCTTGGCCCTGGTTGCCGCGGCGGACGAACGCTATGTGCATCCACCGCTGAGCGACCAGATCCGCCGGGTCGGGATGGAACGTCAGATGGTTCTCCGCGCGGAAGCAGCAGGGAGTCCAGCCCCAGGACCATTCTCGCTGCTTGAATCCGTCGGCCTTGGCGAGGATGATCATGTTCCCGTCATGTTCCTTCCAGATCCACGCCGCCAAGGTGAAATCGGCTCGGCCGAGTTCAAAATCGGCGGGACCTTCGGCATAGGCGTCTTTGCCGTCCAGCAGCAACGCGCCGCCGATCCGGCCGCCGTCCGGCGCCCAGGCCGCGTGGCCCTTCAGCCGGGCGTGCCGATGGTTGCCGCTGGCGTCCATCACTGCGTCTCCATCGCTCATGTCCATGGTGTACTGCAACACCATCCGGTCCGCGAGGAACGTCACTTGCGTGGTCGGTGCCACAGGATTGCGGGCCACCGCCGTGTCCGTGACGCCGCGGACCGTCAAGCGGTACGTCGTGCCCGGCGTCAAGGGTGTCGTGCGAAGCCGCACGATCGCGGGAACAGCCTGCGGTTGGGCCTCCAGGATCTGCACGCCTTGATCGATCTGGTAGTTGGCGGCCAGGCCGGCGGCAGCAGGATCAACGGGCTTGCTGAACCGTACCCAGACATGTTCCGCATCGTCGCCCGCCAGCACGCCGCGCAGCAGCAGCGGTGTCGTGTCGGCCGGTGTAGCCACTTCACATTCCGAGCTGCGCGGCCCGACTGGGGCGAACTCCCGGATTCGCGCCGCCACGCCATAGCGATAGACCGTGCGTTCGGTCAGGCCGCGATCCTCCAGCGAAGTGGACATCGTGGTCGCCACCGGAACACCGTCGCGATAGACCACATACAGCACCGACGGCTGGCCCTCCCCCACCGCGGATTGCCAGCTCACTTGAACGCTTTCCGGCCCCAGAGGCTTTGCCTGAAGGCCCGCAGGAGGCGGAAGTGTTGCGGGGGCCGCACCGCCGTATTCCTGGGGAAAGTCGGGACGCAGACCGATCGCGTCGTACTCCATCCGGCTCGCGTCAAAGTCCGGCTCCCAACTGACGTTTTTCGTCACGGCCGATGCGCCGTTCTCCGGCCTGTGGCTGCGCAGCTGCCGGCCTTGCATGCGGACGATTTGCACGTTGCGGAAGACCTGGTGCATGGCCATCTGGGGCCAGTCCAGGAAGATGCCATCGGGGGCGATGTCTTGCATCGAGGGGATCGCCCGGCAGTCGGCCACGGTGATCTGCTCGAAGGCGTTCACCGCGTCGCCGCCGGGGATGTTCAAGTTCGCGGCGTGCAGCGCGCCCATGTCGCCGCTGTCCTGGCCGCAACGGTAGATGCACAGATGGTGAAACCGGTTGCCCCGGCAGAACGGGAGATTCGCTTCGAAAACCAACGGACCGTATTGCTCTCCGCTGTTCCCGCGGACCGTGACGGCGTAGCGGACGGAATCGGACAGTTCGCAGTAGCCCACTTCGTTGTCGCTCACGTTGAACGCATTCACACAGGCGGCGTAGCAGTGGATTTCGCCTACGTGGTGGATGCGGCAGTTCAGGACCCGGTTGCGCTCGCAGCGGTCTTCGGTCGCCTTCGTCTTGTCCGGGCCGGAGAAGCGGTTACAGAGCGTAACGCCGTTGACGCCCAGGTGCTCGATCCAGCATCCCGTGACGAGATTGCCGGCGTTCTGGCCGATCATCATGATGCCGCTGCGGCCGCTGTTCTTCAGGTGGCAGTCGCGGATTTCGACGTTTCGCGTGTTGCCCATCCAGACCAGCGCGCCGTCCAGTCGCCCGTACTGGGTCGCCCACCAGCCGGCCTGCGGCGAATCGTCCGTCTCGGCCAGCATCAGGCCCACCAGCGAGACGTTTTCGACGCACTGCTCGCGGGAGTCGCCCTGAAATTGGATCAGCCGCCCCAGGACAGGCGCGGTGATACCCAGCGAGTCCGGGTGTCCCTCGCCCAACGGTTTGTAATACAGCGTGTGCTCAACCGCGTCCAGGTGAAACTCGCCGGGCGCGTCGAGGAAGTCCAACTCGTTTTCGAGAAAGAAGCGGGCCTGCGCTTTGACGCCCATCCAGAAGCCACCGGCGATGGTGATGCGGCGTTGTTCAGGGTCGATCGCTACGACCTTGCGCAGCGTGCGCATCCAATCGCACTTGCCTTCGGCAAACAGCAGGATGTCCATCGTGGCCGGCGCCGTCACGGGCGGAGCGTCTTCGGGCCGATAGACGAGCCAGCCCGTCGGTTCGCGTTTGTCGGTTGCGGGCTGCGGACTGCCGTCGACGCTGACCAGGTACCGGCCGCGCGCCGTCGGCATGTCCGGGTGATGCTCGTAGTTGGGGAATCGCGCCTTCCAGGCACGCCGGCCGTTTTCGTACAGCGTGTGGAAACGCATGCCTTCCGGCACCGCAATCTTCCAGATCCCGTCGCGATGCGGCTGCCAGCCGACCAGGGGCAGGCTGCCGAGAATTCGAGCTTGGCCCAAACCTCCGGCGCTGCGATACGTCACGCGGAACCCGTTCCGTCCCGAATCCGCCTGGGTGAATTCCAGCGTTTTGTCCAGCCGATATTCGCCGGGCGAGAGATTCACGTTCAATTCGCCGTCCAGCGACAGGATGGCCCGCCGCGCGGCTTCCTGGGCGCGATGTAACGTGCGAAATGGTTTTTCCGCCGTGCCGGGATTGGCGTCCGAGCCGTCCGGGGCCACGTATAACTCGACCGGTGCGGCCGCGACGAGGAAGGCCGCAACAAAGGATGCCGCAGCGAAAACGCTGCAAGGAATCAAGAACCTTCTCATCGAGTTCATCATCGTGTTCCCTTCAGAGGCTGTGAATCTTCGTAGCATGGCTCTCCGAGCCGTGCCCGTCATCGCCGTGCCCGTCATCGGGAGCGCCCGAGCGGTTCGACGACGCGGGTTTCGGCGAACCCCTGCACCCTGGGCTTGCGGTTCGGGTCGGGCAGCGGAGTGAATTCAAGGTAATCGTAGTCAGCCAAAGAAGTACGTCCAGTACTCGGTATGCTTGATTTGAGATCCCCTACATGCTACCGTGATCGCAACAGGAGGAAATGCCATGAGTGCCTACACACAAAGAACTGAAACGCGGTCCGCAAGATGGTCTCGAAAGATGGTTGTCGCGAGTTGCCCCTCGCGTGCCGGCGTCTTGCCGGTTTTGGCGGTCCTGGCGGCCGTCATCGGGGCAGGGTTACCGACCCGCGCGGCCGAGGAGATCGAGCCGGCCCAAGGCACGGCGAAGCAAGTCGATCTCGGCGGCGGGGTGAGCTTGGAAGTCGTTTACATTCCGCCCGGCGAATTCCTCATGGGAAGCACGCCGGAAGAACGCGCCTGGGCCACGGGAATCGAAGGCGGCGCCACGCCGGGGACGTCGCGTGAAAAACCCGAGGGCGATCCGCGGCCCACACGGGTCAAGCACGGCTTCTGGATGGGCCGCACCGAAGTCAGCGTGGGCCAGTTCCGCCGTTTCGTCGAGGAGAGCGGTTATGTCACCGACGCCGAGAAGCCCGGCGGATGGACGCAGTGTTTTGACCCGGAGTGGGACGGGTATCACTTCACGACGCAGGTGATGCACCCCTGGAAAAGAATGCCGGGCAAGAGCTGGCGCGACCCGAACTGGGCGTTCCCCAACGAGGATGTCTATCCCGTGGTGTGTGTCAGTTGGAACGACGACCGCGCCTTCTGCCAGTGGTTGACGAAACGCGAGCGCGAGGCCGGCCGGTTGCCCGAGGGGCTGGAGTACCGACTGCCCACGGAAGCGGAATGGGAGTACGCCTGCCGGGGCGGGCGCCCGCGCGCGTTCTTCTGGTGGGGAGACGAACTCGAGGCGGGCGAAGGCAGGCTGAACATCTCGGCCATCGATCTTCTGCCCGGCCGGACGAAGACCTGGCCGCTGGCCAAGGCGCCGTGGAGCGACGGGTATGGGTTCGTCTCGCCGGTGGACCATTACGGCGATAAGGGGCGCAACGGTTTTGGCCTGGCCGACATGTGCGGCGGAGTGTGGGAGTTTGTCTTGGACCACTTCGACACGCAAGGCGGGCACGAAGAAGCGCATTTCGTCGAAACAGACCCGCACCCCGTCTGCCGCGGCGGCAACTACTTCGATGTGCCCGGCAACGCCCGCTGTGCCGTCCGCCTCGGGATCCACAGTACCAGCTACTCCGACTCGCGCGACGGATTCCGTATCTGCCTGGGCCGCCCCGTCGCCGGGGAACCGGCGAAATAGGAGCATGTCCGTCGAAGTCGAGTCGTGGGGAGACGAGGAAGCCCATGAGACGTTGCACCCCTCTGTGCATGGCTGCCCTCTGTGCCGTGACGTTCGTTGCGATGCCGGCGAATCTCTCGGCAGCCGAAGACCAGCGGGTCGAGACTCGCCCCGACGGTACGCGCAAATCCGTCTACGGGGTGGACGCCCAGGGCCGGCGGCACGGGGTCTACCGCGAGTTCTATCCCGATGGCAAGCCGAGCGGCACCGCCAACTTCGCCCACGGCACGCTGCAGGGCGAATTCGTCCTGTTGTATCCCAACGGCAAGGCACAGCGCCGCGGCATCTATCGAGAAGGCAAACGCCACGGCCGCTACACGGAGCACGCCGAGGACGGTTCTCTGAAGTACTCGTGCCATTACAACCAGGGCGTGTTGCACGGCACGTTGCAGCGATTCGAAGGGAATCAACTCGTCCAGGAGCAACTTTGGCTCAACGGCAAACTGATCTTGCCCCAGTCGGCGCAATTGATCACGCGACGGCTTGCCGCGCTGCAGCAGGCGGCCGTTGTCACCGTGGGCGAGACGCCCCGAACCACCCAGGAGGTACGGAACGAAGCCCTGAACCCGGCCTCGCAGGAGCGTCGCGAACAGGCCTTGCGGCTGCTGATGGGTTATCGGTTCCTGTGCGGTGTGCCCTATGCCGACCTGCAGCTCGACCGCGGCTACATCGCCTACGCGGTGGCCGCCGCCCGGATCATGGACGCTCTGGGCGAGTTGACGCACAACCCGAAGAACCCCGGCTGGCCGGAGGACGCCTACCAGTTCGCCGCCAAGGGCTGTGGCTCGTCAAACATCTCCAGCAGTACCTCGCCGCCCGATTCGGTCAAGTTGTTCATGGGGGATTCCGATCCGGGCAACATCGACCGGCTGGGGCATCGTCGCTGGTGCCTGAACCCTGCCATGCAGAGGACCGGGTTCGGCTCTTACGGCGGTTACACGGCGATGTGGTCGTTCGACAGCAGCCGCGCCGAAGTTCCCGACTACGACTTCGTGGCTTTTCCACCCCAGGGGCTGATGCCCAAGTCCATGTTCGTCAAGGACTGGGCCTGGTGCGTCTCGCTGAACCCGAAGAAGTACACCGCGCCGGCCAAGGAGCAGGTGAAGGTGAGCGTCACGCCCGTGCAGCTCGATACCCGCAGCGGGGTGTTGCAAAAGGGCCCGCAGGCCCTGGCGATCAACTACTTCAACGTCGAGACATCCGGGTTCGGCATCCCGAATTGCATCATCTTTCGTCCGGCCGACATCATCATCGCGCCGAACGCCCTCTACGCCGTGCAAATCGCTGGCCTGCAAGACGCCGGCGGCCAAGCCGCGACGCTGGAGTATGTCGCGGGGTTCTTCTAACCCTTGCGAAATTGACGTTCTGCCTGTTATCCTTGCAGCGACTTTCGAGAGCGTTGCACGCACCATGACCAAGGACACGAATGGCAAGCAAACTGGCACGAGTATTGGCTGTCTGGTTCCCGTTGGCTTGTGCAGCAACGGCCGCGGAGGACGTGAAGAACGAAATCCACCTGTGGACCGATGCCAGCGGACGGTTTAGCGTCCAAGCCGAGTTCGTTCGCGCGGAGTACGACCAGGAGAAGAAAGCCTCACTCGTGTACTTGAAGAAGCCGGATGGGACGATCATCCCTGTGCCGTTTGAGTCGCTCAGCCCGCCGTCCAAGGACCTCGCCGTCCGCCTGCAGGCCGGCCGCGGAGCAAATCCCAGCATGCCCGGACCGAAGGCAGCGAAGACGGCCAAGGCCGCGCCTTCGGATGCTGCCGTTGGTCCGGCTCGAAAGTCCGGCAAGCCAGCGTTCTACGCCTATGCCCTGCCTTTCAAAAACACGGACTGCGGCGGTTTCTGCGCGGCCGGCAACACGCTGTTCGTGTTTGATTTTCCGAATCGTTCGCTGTTGGGAGTTCAGGGCGATCGTTTCGCTCCGATGGACAGCATGCAAGGCTGGCACGTCAGCGACGTGACCATGGCGGGGCGAGTTCCTCATTACTGCTCGCGCGGCCGGATGCTGACGAAAGTGCAGGGCAAAGTCCGAGAGATCCCGGTCGCCGGCGCCACGGACCTGATCTCGATCGCCGCATCGGACGCCGGGCTCTTCCTGCTGGACGCCGCCAGTCGCCAGATCCTGCAGATTAACGCGGGCTATTCCGTGGTGGGCCAATTCGCCTGTCCGGGCCGGCGGCCTCGCGATCTGGCGTACCACGGCGGCTTCTTGTGGGTGCTGGACGACGCGGAGCGATGCGTGCGAAAAGTCGATCCGCGAACGGGCCAGGTCGCGGCTTGTTTCCAGGCCGGCTTCCAAACGTCGTCCGCAGGGATCGTCTTCCTCGGCGACCAGTTGTACGTTCACGAAGCGGATTCTGCGAGACTCAGGCATTTGCCCTGGACCGAGGACGGGCCTGCCGTGTACTCGTGCCCGCAGCAATTCCGCTTCCGGTTCGTCCAGGAAAGCTGGAACAAGAGTGAGGACAGTCCCTGCCAGGTGCGGTTCCGCGTACCGGTGCCTCCTGACACACCGTATCAGAAAGTCGAATCGCTCGAGTGGAACACTGAGCCTACCGAGCTGGTTTCCGACAGATTCCAGCAACCAGTCGCTTCGTTCACCGGCATTACCATCCCGCCGTCCGGGCACCATGTTTTGGAGTACCGAGCCCGCGTGAACGCCTTGGCCGTTCAGTACCGGCTGGATGATGTCCCGCTTTCGGAACTGGATCAGATTCCCGAGGCGGTTCGCAGCGTGTACCTGGGCCACGACCCGCATTTCGACATGGACGAGCCCGCGGTGCAGCAGGCGGCCGAGCAGGCGAGAAAGGACAGCCAGGGCAACGCGCCCAGCGGCGTTCGTTCGTTGATCGAGAACATTGTGGCCCACGTCACGGGACGCCTGGAGTACGTCATGGACGACACTTGGGACACGCCTGCCAAGGTCCTCCCGCGCGGCACCGGGTCTTGCTCCGAGTACTCCCTGGTGTTCTCGGCGCTGGCACGTCTGAATGGGATTCCGACCAGGCTGGTGGGCGGTGTCCTGCTTCGCGGCGACTATGCGGCGCAGCGTCAGACGGAGGCCTTTCACCGCTGGACGGAAGTCTGGTTTCCAAAGGTCGGCTGGGTGCCCGTGGACGTGACGCTCATCGACTCGGCCACGCTGGATTCCTATGATTACGAATTCCTGTTCGGCCTTCCCGGTTACTCGATCGTCCTCTCGCGGGGCGGCATCGACGACAACGTTTTGGGCTTGGGTTACCACATTCATCGCCTGTACCAAGGAGGCAAACGGGAGCGCAAGACCTACGTGGTCGCCGAGCCGTCGGTGGGGAATGAAGAACACCCCATCGTTACGCTTCGTTAAAGAAAGGGCAAGTGCGAAAGAGATTTGCGTGTACGAGTACGTGACGGGCGTGGCCCTGCTGTGTGGCACTGCCTACTTGTTGGCAGTGCCTGAAGTGCGGCCGAAGCCTGCCATGAGGGAATTGGCCCTGCGTTTGGCTGCGGGCCAGTGCGGGATCAGCCTCTGCTTTCCGCGTCGCTCGCTGCCTCTCACGGCCAACAAGTAGGCCGGGCTGGGCGAGACGCTGTACAGCACCCCGCGATGGCGGCGGCTTTCGACCGTCCAACTCGACAGCCCGCGAACCAGCGGAGGGTGCGTGACCAGCGCCCGAACACTGAGCGGCTCGCCCGGCGAAATCGCCTGTGGCTCCGACCGCACGTACAGCGGCTCGACCCGGCCCGCCAGCGACTCTTCGGTGGCGGGCGCCCCGCCGGCCGTCAGCCCCAGTACCGAACCCAGAAACGTCGCCATGCGTGAGAGGGTGTTCATGGCCGTCCTCGATCTGCAGGAGGTTTGACGACTGCCAATGGACGGAATTTAACCGCCCTGCCCCCCGGCGATACAACAGGCAGTGCGACCTTCGTCAAGCTACCGCACCATGCCTCGACTTCTGCTCTCCGCCTTCCGTTGACGCGACTTGTCCCGCGGCTTATCGTGACGGGAACCTTGGCGTCATCCCGACGGCATTCCGACCATCACCCCTGAACAACACGGGAGCCACATCATGACCTTCTCCCCCCACGACGTTTCGCGCTTTGGCCGACGGCTCGGGACGGCCGCCTGTCTGGCCCTCCTCATCAACGCTATCCAGCCCGTGTCCACCGCGTTGGCGTCGGATTATCCAGGCCCTGCCCCAGGCGCTGCCCGCGTCGAGCGGCAGGGCGATGTGCTGGCGGCCGGCAACGCGGCGTTGTCGATGTCCTGGACGGTGAAACCGCAATCCTTCAAACCACGCGTCTTTCGCCACCAGCAACTCGGCCGCGACTTGCCGCTGGCCGGGGAAGTCTTCGAGATCGCCTTGGCCGATGGTCAGCGGTATGCTGCGTCGCAACTGGTGCCGGAGGGCGAGCCGCAGATCACAGCCCTGACGCCTGATCCTCAGGCGGCCCGGCTGGCAGCGCGTCTGCCGGGCCGGCAAATCGTGTGGCCGATGCGGTCGGCCGACGGGATGCTGCGGGTGGTCTGGCGGGCGGTGCTGCGGGACGGCGCCAACTACGTGCGTCAGGAAATCGAACTGACGGCCGCCCGCGACAACTGCGTGGTGCAGGACATCGTGTGGATGAAGGAATCCGTGCCGGGAGCGCGAAGTGCGGGTACGGTGGACGGTTCGCCGGTCGTCGCCGAGGGCTTGTTTCTCGGCTGCGAAGATCCGCACGCTTTGAACCGAACCGTGGTCCTGGATATCAAGCCGGGAAGCCAGCATTCGCCGCCCGACACTCGCGTCCACTGCCGGCTGTTGCGGAACGCGCCGTTGGCCAAGGGCACGTCATTCACGCAGAGTTTCGTGATCGGCGTCGCGCCCCCAGGCCAACTGCGGCGGGCGTTTCTGTACTATCTGGAATGCGAGCGGGCTCATCCCTATCGCCCGTTCCTGCACTACAATTCGTGGTACGACATTGCCACGGGCCTGTATTCCATGGACGAGTCGAACTGCCTGGACGCGATCCGCACGATGGGCGAGAAGCTGGTACAGCCGCACGGGGTCGTCCTGGATGGCATGGTCTTTGACGACGGCTGGGACGATCCGAAAACGCTATGGCAGTTCCATTCCGGCTTTCCCAACGGATTCGGCCCGCACGCCGAGTTGTGCCGCCAGTACGGCACGCACGTGGGCGTCTGGCTCTCGCCCTTCGGCGGCTACGGCAAGGCCCGCGAGGAGCGTCTGAAGTACGGCCGCGAACAGGGCTTCGAGATCAACCCGACCGGCTTCTCGCTTGCGGGACCGAAGTATTACGCCGCGTTCAAGGACGCTTGCGTCGGGATGATGCAGAAGTATGGCGTGAACCACTTCAAATTCGACGGCATCGCGGCGGGCACGTATGCCTCCGGAGGCGCAACTTACGTCCTGGACACCGAAGCCATGCGGCGGCTGATGCTGGAACTGCGGCAGGAGAACCCCCAAGTTTACATCAATCTAACCACGGGCTCGTGGCCCTCGCCGTTCTGGCTCCGCTACGCCGATTCCGTCTGGCGGCAAGGCGGCGACATGGGACTGGCGGGCAAGGGCACGCGACAGCAGCAGTGGCTCACCTATCGCGATCGGGAGACCTACCGCAACATCGTCGGCAAAGGGCCGCTGTATCCGCTGAACGCCCTGATGACGCAAGGCGTCGCGTATTCGCGGCACGGCTCGGCCGGAGATCCGACGTTCAACTCGGCTGGCTTCAAGGACGACGTCCGCGCGTTTTTCGGCGCCGGCACCAGTTTGCAGGAACTGTACATCCAGCCCGGCAAGCTCACGGACGACGACTGGCAAGTGCTGGCCGAGGCCGCGAAATGGTCGCGGGCCCACGCCGACGTGCTGGTCGATACGCACTGGATCGGCGGCGATCCGGGAAAGTTGGAAGTGTACGGCTACGCTTCTTGGAGTCCCCGGAAGAGCATCGTCATGCTGAGAAATCCGGACGAGCAGCCGCACGAATTCGCGTTGGATGTTGGCGCGGCTTTGGAACTGCCGACCGGCGCCGCAACGCGCTACCAATTGAAAAGTCCCTGGGCCGAGGACGCTCAGAAACCGGCGGTCTCGGCCACCGCCGGCCAGCCGGTGCATATTACGCTGCAACCGTTCCAGGTGCTGGTCTTCGAGGCCTCGCCGGAAGCAGTGCGATAGGGCTCATTCGTAGCATGGCTCTCTGAGCCGTGCAGTCGCTCCCAAAATCCCGACCGCATCGGCACGGCTCAGAAAGCCATGCTACGACAAGACTCGCCGGCGAGTTGCTTCCGTGCCCGCATCTGCACGGCTCGGAGAGCCATGCTACGACGCCCGCGTTACGGTTCCTCGTCCAACTCGGTATCGTCTTCCGATTCGTCGGCGTCGGGGCCGGGCTTCAGGGGCAGCGTCCAGAAGTAGATGTAGTGCTCCACAGCGTCCTGCTTGGAGGTCATGGTGATTGTCTTCTCCGGCGGGTAGCCCTCGATGGCGTAATCGTGGGCGACGATTCGCGTCCCCGGCTTCATCTTCTGCAGTTGCGGCACCAGCTTCTTGTTCATCCAGGGCAGCAGGTACATCGTTACGACCGTGGCCTCGCGGAAGTCCACCGTGAAGATGTCCTTGCGTTCGATGCGGACCAGTTTCTCCACGCCGTTGCGTTTGATGTTCTCCAGCGATTCGCGGATCCGCACCGGGTTCAGGTCAAAGCCGACCGTTTTACAGCCGTACTTCTTGGCGGCCATAACGCAGATGCGCCCGTCGCCGCAGCCTGGATCGTACAGGATGTCGTCCTTCTTGACTTGAGCCACTTCCAGCATCTTGGCCACGATGTCGTGAGGACTGCCGACGTAAACCACGTCGGGGGTGCGGGCCTCGGTAGTATCCTGAGCCGCGACGGTCCCCAGCAGGGCCACGGGCAAGGCGAACGGAATCAACCAACTCAAACAGATCAAACGACTCATGCAAATGCTCCTGTGAAAGACTTCGCTGGATTGCCTCCAGCGGGGACATGTCGCGGCAGTTCTCCGTTTCGTGTCAGGCTGCCGGCCCTTGGCTGTCCTTGCCCTTTCCCGACCATTGACTGAACAAGTACAACGGCAGACCGACCGCCAACGGAACCAGGCCCAACAGGGAAAGTCCTTGGGCGTATTCGATGGCAGAGAATAACATGAAGTGGCACATTCCGCAAAACAGGATCGGCTCCAACGGGTACAGCGGGGCCGAAAACGGCCGACGAACGTCATGATCGATGGCCCGCAAGATCATCATCGAGTAACCGGTCAGCAGGAAAAAGCCCCAGAAGACCGGCGCCGTGGCGGCGACCAGCGTATCGAAACCGCCGAAGTACTTGTCCCAGGGCAACGGGCTGAGCATGATCGCCGTCATGGCCCGGTCCACTCCGTCGCGCCCCATCTGGGTCCCGACGACGAGGATCAGCAACACGGCGATCGCGCTTTGGGTCAACAACGAGCGGATCGGCGTGCCGCGTTGGACGTTCCAGCGTCCCAGCCAGGCAAACACGCGATGGTCGGCGCCCAGGCTCACGTAGATCCGCGAACCGGTGAAAATCAGCCCGTTGATCGCGCCCAACGCGGAAGCCATCACCAGCAGACTGATGCCCTTCGCGCCCCACGATCCGAAGGCCAAACGCGCCACATCGGCGGCGGGCGCCAGGGAAGCCCGCACCCCTTCAAAGCCCAGGCCCCAAAGGAAAGCGGCGTTGACAAGCAAGTAGATCACCGTAATGCCGCCGGTCCCCAGCAGCAAGGCCAAGGGCATATTGCGATGGCGATGGCGGACTTCGGCGGCCACGAATGCGGCATCGTTCCAGCCGCCGTAGGCGTACAACACGAACACCATCGCCAGTCCAAATCCGGGACCCTCCATGGCCTTCTGGCTGGCCCAGGAGGCGTCGCCGCCCCACGCGAAGCCGGCGACAACGATCGCGCCCAAGCCCAGCACTTTGACCGCCGTCAGCAGATTCTGCACGGTCTTGCCGAAGACGACGCCGAACAAGTTCAGCACGGTCAGAATGACGACCGAACCGACCGCCAGCCAAACCGAATGCTTGACATCCCAACCGAACAGCGTGACCGCATAGTCGCCAAAGGCGTAGGCCATGGCGCCGATGCTGCCGGTCAGAATCACGGTCAGTTGAGCCCAGCCGAACAGAAAACCAACCCAACGCCCGAAGGCCCGCGTCAGGTACACATAGTCGCCGCCCATCCGCGGATAGGTCGTCGCCAACTCGGCATAGCACATGGAACCGAGCAGCGCCAGCACGCCGCCCAACAGCCAACAGCCCATCCCCAGCCACGGTCCGTGTACATTGGCGAAGACGTACTGAGGCGTCTTGAAAATCGCCGTTCCCACGACGATACCGATGATGATGCTGACGGCATCCCAGAGTCCAAGATGCGCATGAGGGGAATCGCGGTCAGGCTGCTGCTCGGGAGGGTTGGTCATCAGAGGGCATCCGGGGGCGGAGGAAGTT
Organism: uncultured Pirellulaceae bacterium; assembly: GCA_964409865.1. Classification (GTDB taxonomy): domain Bacteria; phylum Planctomycetota; class Planctomycetia; order Pirellulales; family Pirellulaceae; genus Anammoximicrobium. Next base: position 4,999 of record CAYPGE010000107.1, on the reverse strand, counting down.
CCAAACGAGAACAGGCGGCAAGGCGCCAACCGACGCCGCCCTGCGAATCGCGGGACGGCTAGTCTTCGAAAATCGCCAGACTCGGCGCTTCGTCCTTGAATTTGTCCATCCCCTCCTGGGTGACCTTCGTGCCGCCGACGTACAGCATGCGGAGTTCTTCCAGGCCGTACAGGTGCTCCAGACCCTGATCGTCGACCGCGCAGTCGATCAGGTTCAAAACTCGCAAATCGGGAAGCGCCTTGAGATGCGCCAGACCCGCATTGGTTACCTTGGTGCCGTTCAGCGCCAACACGCCCAGCGTCGTCATTTTCTCCAGGTGCGCCAAACCATCGTCGGTGACGGCACACTTGCTGAGATTCAATACCCGCAAGTTCTTCAACTGCTTGACGTGGACCAGTCCGGCGCCGGTCACCTGCGTGCCGCTGACCGCCACTACTTCCAGATTCGGGAAGTCCTTCACCAGGGCGAACCCCTCGTCGGTGATCTTTGTGTCGTCCAGGTACAGTTCCTGCAGCGTCGTGGATTTGCCCAGCGACCGGAGCCCGGCGTCGGTGATCGGACGCTTGCCCAGATCCAGGTAAGCCAGCTGGTGCAGGCCTTGGAAATGCACCATCCCCGCGTCCTCGATCTTCGACTCGATGCCGTCGGCCGAGTGGACGTTGCCCTTGTCGTTCAAGTCCAGCTTGACCTGCAGTTCGCGAAGCGCGGCCACGGCCTTGGGATCGTCCGGCGTGTCCGGCACTTCGATCCGTGGCGCCGAGTCGGCCGGAAGGAAGACAAGTTTGACCTCGTCCCGATGGACCCAACCGGTGAACCGCTGGCCGTTCTTCATGGCGTATCCGCCGATCCAGGAACCGCGCACCTCCGTCACCCGCACGGTGTCTCCCGTGTTCAAGGTGGTCGCAGGCTTGTCGCGCAGGCCCAACTCGACGTTGTCCGTGACAATCGTCACGGTGTCGCCTGCGTAGATCGTGTCGGCCGGTTCGTCCGCCGCGCTGGCCGGGACCGACACCCAGAGCACGGAAGCCAACGCTGCAAAGGCAGCCCTACGGTAGAATGCGTTCATGCTGGAACTAACTCCGCGTCGCCAAGAGGGTAAACACCAGCGGCCCAGTATAACGCCCGGCCACATCGTTAGAAAAGTGAGCTACCGCCCCCGGCCGACGAGTTTCTCAAGTAGGATGGGTCTCGGAGTTCGTCCAAAACGGACGCGGGGACCTGTCCCACGGGAGAAGAAGCCCGGCTTTTTCCGGAAAGTCGGGCTTCTGCAAGCCGAAATCCTCGTCACATCCAGTTTACGGAGCAGGCCGCTTGGCGGACTGCCGCCTTCAACCGCCCTGCAGCGTCAAGTCCGCCTCCGGAGACGGTGGCACAGCCTGCGGTTCGACCGTCGGCGGCTCGAACTTGAGGGCCTCCGGCGGCGAGACGTCCGCTTCCAAACCTGGCGCTGCCTGCGGTTCGGACGACGGCGGCTCGAACTTGGGGGCCGACGCCGCCTCGTAATCGTCGTATTCGGACGACGTTGTCGAGGGCGTGTAGCTGGACGAGTTGCGGCTCGTCGAGGAGTAAATGTCCGATAGATTCATCTGCGACTGGATGTCCGACAAGCCGCGCCGGAATTCGTTGTAGCTCTTGCCGAACGACCTAGCGACTTCCGGCAGGCGTTTGCCGAAAAGCAACACGGCAATAATGCCCACGATGATCAATTCTGGCATACCAAGACCAAACATCGATTACCCCCCGTCGGTATGAGGCAACAGAACGCGCAACGGTGCTCCGCCGATGGTCACGCAACGCCGTGATGGTTTTTAGGCCATCTTCGGCGGTCTGCGAATCCTACGACGAGTTGCGCATCGCCCAAGCCAAAACGAACCGCTTTCACTCCGGAAGCGATTTCGAAGCGGGTTCGCTGGGGCTGGCCTTGGTCGCCTCCTCAAGATCGTCCGTGATACCTTCGGCGCCCTTCTTGAATTCACGGGCACTGGAACCGAGGCTCCGCATCACGCTGGGCAACCGATTGCCGAAAAGAATCAGCATGATCGCCAAACAAATCATTAACTCCCAAATGCCGGGCATCCAGGCAAACAGTACGGTACTCATAGCGTCGCTCTCGCATTGGCAAGGAAACAGGAACCAATCGCTGACAAGCGGCGAAAGCGGGTCAATCGCCCGGAGGGGCATTGCCGGAACCGACTTGCGCGGTCTAGCACCCTGGGTCGGGTGCTGTAACTGCCCTTATTCTATAGAAGGCGATGCAACTGTCAAATGGGTCGCAGGCCGGTAATGCAGGAAAGTTGACACCGCCAGAAGCCCGGCTGCTCGAAGAAGCCGGGCTTCTAAAACCCTGTGACGGCCTGGCGCACGCTAGATCGCACACCTGTCGAACGACGTTTTTTCACGCACCTTTCGGTAGGTTGGGACGGAGTCCCAACCTACTTGGCCGCGGCTCGGCCGCCCTTACTGGTGCGTCACCGTGATCCGATTGACGGCATTCAGGATCGCTCGTACCGTCGCCTCGACGGTATCCGTGGACACGCCGCGTCCGCGGTACACGGCGCCTTGGTGCTCCACCTCCAGCGTGACTTCCGCCTGCGCGTCGCGGCCGATCGAGGCGCTGCGGGCCTCGAACGCTCGGCAACTGAGCTTGACGCCGGTAATCTTCTCGACCACGAAGAACGCGGCGTCGATCGGTCCGTCGCCGGTCGAGAGTTCTTCGGTGAAGTCCTGTTCTTCGCGGCGCAGCGTCAGCTTGGCGCGCGGCGTCCGGCCCGTTCCCGACTCGGCCTCGAAGGCCACCAGTTGCCATTGGCCGCTTTGGACATCGAGCAGTTGATGGTCAATCAAGGCGACGATATCCCCGTCGTAGACTTCCTTCTTCTTGTCGGCCAGCACCTTGAAATCCTCGAACAGCTTCTGCAACTGTTCGCCGGTCAATTGGAAGCCGAGCGCCCTGACACGGTCGTTCAGTGCGGCCCGCCCGCTGTGCTTTCCCATCACCAGGTCGGTCCGGGCAAAGCCGACGTCCTCCGGGCGCATGATCTCGTAGGTGGAACGTTCTTTGAGCATGCCGTCCTGGTGGATGCCGGCCTCGTGCGCAAAGGCGTTGCGGCCCACGATCGCCTTGTTGCGTTGCACCTGCAAACCCGTGATGGAGGAAACCAACCGGCTGGCGGGGACCAGGCGCTGCGTGTTGATCTTGCTGCCGGAGCCGAAATGGTCGTGCCGCGTCTTCAGGGCCATCACGATTTCTTCCAGCGAGCAGTTGCCGGCCCGTTCGCCGATGCCGTTGATCGTGCATTCGACCTGGCCGGCACCATTCTCGACGGCGGCGAGGCTGTTGGCGACCGCCAGCCCCAAATCGTTGTGGCAGTGGACGCTGATCACCGCCCGGTCGATGTTGGGCACGCGGTTCCGCAACATGGCGATGCGGCTGCCCATTTCCGCGGGCATCGCGTAGCCCACGGTGTCGGGGATGTTGACCGTGGTCGCCCCGGCCGCGATCGCCGCCTCGACGACCTGGCACAAGAAGTCGTGTTCGGTGCGGGCGGCATCCTCGGGCGAAAACTCCACGTCATCGCAGTAACCGGCGGCGCGCTGCACGCCAGCGACGGCCCGCTGGATGATCTCCTCGCGGGTCATCCGCAACTTGAACTCGCGATGAATCGCGCTGGTCGCCAAGAACACGTGGATTCGCGGCTGTGGGGCCTGCTTCAGAGCTTCCCAGGCCCGGTCGATGTCCGCGTCGTTGCAGCGAGCCAAGCCGCAGATGGTGGCTCCGCGAATGTTCTTGGAGATCTCGCTCACCGCGGCGAAGTCGCCCGGCGAGGCGATCGGGAAGCCGGCCTCGATGATATCCACGCCCAAGTCCACCAGCGCTTGGGCAATCTCCATCTTTTCCTGCAAATTCATACTCGCGCCGGGCGACTGCTCGCCGTCGCGCAAGGTCGTGTCGAAAATCCTCACGGTTCGCATTTCGGTCATGACAGTTAAACACCTTTCTGTGGTCGAAGAATCCGAGGATCGCATCATCGTCAACGAGTGCCCGCTCCCAGGCGACTTGCTGCCAGAAGCCCCGCTCGGTCAACAAGCCGGGTCTCCTTTCGGCAAAGAAAGTCTGAGCGTGCCGTTACCACGAGCCCAACCGCCAGCCCTTGGCTGGCCCCGGCAGTAACAAGGCGATCCCCGACGGCCCACGACAGCCGCTTCCTGAAATCTGCCAACGACTCATACTTGCGGTCTCCACAGAAAACAAAAAAGCCCCGAGTGCCTGGCCCTCGGGGCGAAACGATCCAATGTGGTCGGTGCGCGATCTCCCCTAGGGCCCGAAGGTGGCCAACAGCAGCAGCGGTCGTAGGTTCAGGATCGGATTCATCAGCCAACTCGACGCCACAGCGTTCCTGCTTCCGGATATTCGCACCTCGACAGTCTATCGGAGCAAATACCCTCACACCTTCATCAATTCCATTCCAAGCGGAGTTTCGCAAAAAGGGGACAGGACCCTTTTGGGCGAAGACCCCTTCGGGCCGTTCCGGCAAAAGGGTCCTGTCCCCTTTTCGCGAAACCTGACATAGCGTAGCCAAGCGGGCGGCTTCGGTCAAGAGCGCCGAAGCACGCTGACCGAGCGGCATTTCCAGAAGCCCGGCTTTTCGAGAGAGCCGGGCTCCTCGCACACCGCAGCAACGCTCTGCTGCGTCCTACGACTCTTGCGCCGTCGCTTCCGCCGGCGTTTCCGCCGATTTCGGCGGCGGCCGGAAGGCGATCAGGTAGAGTACCAGCATGACCAAGATGCCGAGACCTGGATACAGCCAGATGGGCTGCCAGTCGGGCGACTGGGCGGCCAGCCATTGCTTGCGTGTCACGCGCACTTGGTCGTCGGGCACCGGGGCGCCGGAAGGCAGACTCGCGATCTTCTTGAAGACCGTGACCAGTTCGTCGCGCTGGTACTGGTGCTCGCCGAACTGCAGCGTGGCATCCGGTGAAGCTTGAACTTCGGCCAACG
>CAYPGE010000106.1:0-22674 GCA_964409865.1 uncultured Pirellulaceae bacterium | reverse complement strand
CCCCCAGCGACGTGTGCAAGTTCGCCAACGCGCTCAAGTCGCTGGGGGTCAAGAAGGGCGACCGCGTCTGCCTGTATCTGCAGATGATCCCGGAATTACCCATCGCCATGCTCGCCTGTGCCCGCATCGGCGCCATCCATTCGGTGGTGTTCGGCGCGTTCAGTAAGGACTCGCTCCGCGACCGTATTCAGGATTCGGAGTGCAAAATCCTGGTGACCCAGGACACGGCCTACCGCGGCAAGAAGCACGATATCCCGATGAAGACCAAGGCCGATGCGGCCCTCACCGAGTGTCCGAGCATCGAAAAGGTCGTGGTCGTCAAGCGAACGGGCGTTCAAGTGCCCATGGAGGCAGGCCGGGACCACTGGTGGGATGAGGTCATGGCGGCAGCCGACGCACATTGCGAGCCGGAGTGGGTGGACGCCGAAGATCCGCTGTTCATTCTGTACACCTCCGGTTCGACCGGCAAGCCGAAGGGCGTCTTGCACACGACCGGCGGCTACATGATCTACACCGCGGCGACCTTCAAGTACATCTTCGACTACAAGGAGGGCGACATCTGGTGGTGTACGGCCGACATCGGCTGGGTTACCGGCCACTCGTACATCGTGTACGGTCCGCTGTGTTCCGGAGCCATCAGCGTCATGTTCGAGGGCATCCCGACCTATCCGGACGCGGGACGTTTTTGGGACGTGATCGACAAGTACAAAGTCACCCAGTTCTACACAGCGCCCACGGCGATCCGCGCCTTGATGCGCGAAGGCGAGCAGCACGTCACCAAGCGGGATCTATCCAGCCTGAAGTTGCTGGGCTCTGTCGGCGAACCCATCAATCCCGAAGTCTGGCTGTGGTATTGGCGACTGGTCGGCAAGGAGCGTTGCCCGGTGGTCGACACCTGGTGGCAGACCGAGACGGGCGGCATCCTGATCACGCCCTTGCCCGGCGCCCACACGTTGAAACCCGGCAGCGCCAGCCGTCCCTTCTTCGGCGTCGAGCCGATCGTGCTGGACGACCAGGGCAATCCGTGCCCGGACGGCACGTCCGGCAAGCTGTGCATCGCCAAGCCCTGGCCCGGCATCATGCGGACCACGTACGGAGACCACGATCGGTTCATCCAGACGTACTTCAGCGCCTACAAGGGCATGTATTTCACCGGCGACGGCGCTCGCCGCGACGCTGACGGCGACTACTGGCTGCTAGGTCGTGTGGACGACGTGATCAACGTTTCGGGTCACCGTTTGGGGACGGCCGAGGTCGAAAGCGCCTTGGTGAGCCACCCCGCGGTGGCCGAATCTGCGGTCGTCGGTTACCCGCACGACATCAAGGGTCAAGGCATCTACGCCTACGTGACACTCAAGACGGGAATCGAACCGACGGACGAGTTACGGGTCGAGTTGGTCAAGCACGTTCGCAAGGAGATCGGCCCGATCGCCACCCCGGACGTCCTCCAGTGGGCGCCCGGATTGCCGAAGACGCGAAGCGGCAAGATCATGCGCCGGATTCTGCGGAAGATCGCCGAAAACGAGGTGGACAACGTGGGTGACATCACCACGCTGGCGGATCCGTCCGTCGTGGAGCACTTGGTGGCCAATCGGCCGAATGCATAGGTGCCAAATCAGGCAAGAAGCCCGGCTGTTTGCGAAAAGCCGGGCTTCTGCACCAGCCTGAGGAGTCCGGTTGGACTCGGCACCAGCCGCTTTTTTGAACGGAGAACCCATGACTGCCGCGAAAGGTCTTGCGTCGCCCAAACTGCCTCCGGCTCGTGACCTGCGACCGCTGTTTTTTCCCAAGTCGATTGCCGTCGTCGGCGCGTCCCGCAAGGTCGGTTCGGTGGGACATGCGGTGATTCGCAATTTGATTTATGGCCACTACACGGGGGTGATTTATCCGATCAACCCGCAGGCCAAAGGCATTCTGGGCGTGCCCTGTTTCCCGGACTTGAAGGCCATCAACGAGGTCCCGGATCTGGTGGTCGTGGTCGTTCCGTCGCAGCACGTCGAGCGCGTCGTCGTGCAGGCGGCTGAACTGGGGACGAAGCACCTGGTCGTCATCTCGGCGGGTTTCAAGGAAGTGGGCGAGGAAGGCGCGGCCCGCGAGGCGCGGATTCGCGACATTGCGCGGGAACGCGGGTTGGCGATTTTGGGCCCCAACTGTTTGGGCGTGATCAATACCGATCCGGACGTGCAAATGAACGCCTCGTTCGGCCGTGACATCCCGCCCCACGGCTGCCTGGGGCTGATTTCGCAAAGCGGTGCTTTGTGCGCGGCCCTGCTGGACTATGCCAAAGGCCGCGGCATCGGATTTTCACAGTTTGTGAGTTTCGGCAACAAGTGCGACATCGACGAGGTGGACCTGATCCGCTCGCTGGCTGCGGACGACAAGACGCAAGCCATCATGATGTACGTCGAGGAGATCAGCGACGGCCCGCGGTTCTTGGCCGCCGCCCACGACATCACGCACGGCGCAAATCCGAAACCGATCCTGGTCATCAAAAGCGGCCGCACGGCCGAGGGCGCTGCGGCCGCCGCGTCGCATACGGGTTCCCTGGCCGGCTCCGACGAGTTGTACAATGCCCTGATGACCCAAGCTGGCGCCTTCCGCGTGGAAACGGTCGCCCAGCTGTTCGACCTGGCGGAGGTGTTCACCGATCCGTGCTTGCCCGCCGGGCGCAAGACGGCCATCGTCACCAACGCCGGCGGGCCGGGCATTATGGCCACCGACGCGGCCATCCGCCACGGACTGGAGTTGGCCAAGTTCCGGGATTACACCAAGAAATCGCTTCAGTTCCAGATGCCGACCGTGGGCAGCATCAAGAATCCCGTCGACGTGATCGGGGACGCCCGCAGCGACCGCTACCGGGCGGCACTGGACGCCGTCACGGCCGACGAAACCGTGGATCAAGTCCTCGTGATCGTCACCCCGCAGACCATGACCGATGTCGTGGAAATCGCCGAAGTGATCGGCGAGTCCAAGGAATTCTGCAACAAACCGGTGGCCGCCTGCCTGATGGGCTTGGAGGACGTCTCGGCGGGCGTCGAGATCCTACAGAAGAAGTACCACGTACCGACGTTTGCCTTTCCGGAGAACGCGATGCGGGCGCTGGCCGCCAAGAGCAGGTTCGGCGAGTGGGTGCGATCCAAGATCCGCGGTTATCGGCAATTCGACGCGGACAAGGACGCGGTGGATAAACTGTTTCAGGAAGAGTTCGCGGCCGGCCGGCCGCAGCTGATCGAAATCCGCGCCTTGGAGGCACTGAAAGCCTACGGCTTTCCCACGGTCCCCTACAAGCTGGCCCCCACGGCGGACGAGGCCGTGGCGGCGGCCGACGAGATCGGCTACCCCATCGTGATGAAGATCGTCGGTCCCAAGATTCTGCACAAGACCGACGTGGGCGGAGTCAAATTGGACCTGCGCGACGGTCCGGCCGTGCGCACGGCCTACGAGACGATGGTCGCCACCGTCCGCAGCCGGCTGGGCAACGACGTCGAAATCTGGGGCGTGCTGATCCAGAAAATGATGGACCGCGGCAAGGAGGTGATCCTGGGCGTCACGCGGGACAGCCGGTTCGGTCCGGTGCTGATGGTGGGGCTGGGCGGCATCTATACCGAGATCTTGAAGGACGTGTCGTTCCGGCTGGCCCCCATTCGCGAAAACGAAGCGGACGAAATGATCCGCGAAATCCGCACCATCAAGCTGCTGCAGGGGGCCCGCGGCGAACCGCCGTCCGACTTGGGCACCGTGGCGGAATGCCTGCTGCGGCTGAGTGAATTCGTGACCGACCATCCCAATATCCACGAACTGGACATTAACCCATTACTGGTCTACCCACGCGGCAAGGGCGCGGTGGTCGCCGACGCGAGGATCATTCTTTCCACGGAGTAGAGGAACAACCATGTCTGTTGATTGGCGTGAAACCTGGAAAAAGAAATTGGTCTCGGCCAGCGCGGCGATCAAGCACATCAAGCCGGGCAACCGCGTGTTCATCGGCTCCGCGTGCGGCGAGCCGCAGGAACTGGTCCGGGCCCTGGTGGAAACCGGCAATGAGGCGGAAGACACCGAATTGCTGAACGTGCTGACGATGGGCGTCGCGCCGTACACCGACCCCAAGTACTCCGCCCGCTTCCGCGCCAACGCCTTTTTCATCGGCAACAGCGTCCGGGACGCAGTCGGTCAGGCCCGCGCCGATTACACTCCCATCTTCTTCTCCCAGATCCCGGCCATGTTCAAGTCCGGGCGGATTCCCATCGACGTGGCTTTGATCATGGTCAGCCCGCCGGACGAACACGGCTTTTGCAGCCTGGGCGTTTCGGTCGATATGACCCGCTCTGCCGCGCTGGCCGCCAAGCTGTTGATCGCCCAAGTGAACAGCTACATGCCCCGCACGCTGGGCAACAGCTTCATTCACGTCCGCGACATCGACTACCTGGTTGAACACAACGAGCCGCTGCTGGAATGGCCGGTGATCAGCGAGCCCGACGAAGTCACGGCGCGGATCGCGGAGAACGTCGCCAGCCTGGTCGCCGACGGCAATACCCTGCAGCTGGGCATCGGCCGCTTGCCCGACACCGTGCTGCTGTCGCTGATGGGCCGCAACGACCTGGGCATCCACACCGAGATGTTCTCCGACGGCGTCATGCGGTTGACCGAAGCCGGCGTGATCACGGGCCACCGCAAGACCCTCCACCAAGGAAAAACGGTGGGCAGCTTCGCCGCCGGAACCCAGGAGTTGTTTTGCTTCCTGCACAACAACCCCCAGATCGAAATGCACCCGTCGGAGTACACCAACGATCCGCGGGTCATCGCCCAGCACGACAATATCGTGGCCATCAACGCCGCCATCGAAGTCGACCTGACCGGGCAAGCCGTGGCGGATTCGATCGGCGAGCGGCTGTACAGCGGCATCGGCGGCCACGCGGATTTTATGCGCGGGGCGGCTATGGCCCGTGGCGGCAAGCCGGTGCTGGCCTTGCCCAGCACCGTGACCGACAAAGAGGGCCGCGTGCGCAGCCGCATCGTGCCCTTCCTGCAACAGGGCGCCGGGGTCGTCACCACGCGAGGCGACACCCATTACGTGGTCACCGAGTTTGGCATCGCCTTTCTGCAGGGCCGGACCATGCGGGAACGCGCCATGGCGCTGATTCACATCGCCCACCCGGACTTCCGCGGCGAATTGCTGCACGCCGCCAAGCGCCGCCGTCTGGTCTACGCCGATCAGATCCTGCCTTCGGCCATCCCGTACCCGACGGAATTCGAAGAGACCCTGAAGCTGCCCGACGACACGACCGTGATGGTCCGCCCGATTCGTCCGTCCGACGAGGACTATATCAAGGCCATGTTCTACGCGTTCAGCGAGCAGACCAAGTATCTCCGCTACCACGGCACGCTGAAATCGATGCCGCACAACAAGCTGCAGGTTTTCTGCAACGTGGACTACGAGACGGAAATGGCCTTGGTCGTGGTCCGCGGCCAGGCTGGCCACGAAGAAATCCTGGCCGTCGGCCGCTACATGACCAATCCGGGCAAGCGGTCCGCCGAAATGGCCTTCGTGGTCCGCGACGACTGGCAGCGCCGGGGCATCGGTTCGCACCTGTTCCGCCGCCTGATCGAAATCGGCCTGCAGGCCGGGATCACCGAATTCAACGCGGACGTGCTGCCGGAAAACAGCGGCATGCTGAAAATCTTCCACCGCTCCGGAATGAACACCGAAACCACGACCGAAGAAGGCGTCGTCCGCGTCACCATGCGGGTGGCCACGTCGTAGGACCGATGCCGATCAGTTCGCGGATTTGCTGGAGGGCCGGTTCGATCGCCGCGGCGACCGGTGGCGAGAGCCGGGCGTCGCCGAAGTCGAATCGGAGCCCGCCCACGGAAACCAGGAAGGCCTGGGGCTGCCGGCCGTAGACCAGACGCGTCAGGGCGAGCAGTGACTCAGGACCCAGGGAATGAACCAAGGGCGTGGCATCCGCAGCGCTGGCCGCAAGCGGCCGGCATTGGATTCTGCCGGCGGGAACATCCACCGAGGCGTCGATAAAAATGACGCGATCGCAGGCGGCCAGGTCGCTGGCCAGTTCGGGCGTCAGCTGATGACACGCCATCACGAGGACGCGATTCGAGTCGATCGTCTGGCGCAGACGCTCCGACAAGAGAGGACCGACCGCGTCGTCGCCACGCAGCGTGTTGCCGTAACCGATGACCAGCACGCGCGAGGCGGCCGGCGCGGAGTGCGGGCCGGGTTCAGTCGCGGTGGAGTTCATCGACGATCCGGCCGGCGGCATCCCGCAACTGGATGTGCAAGGGCATCTGCCCTACGGCGTGCGAAGCGCAGCTCAAGCAGGGGTCATAGCAGCGGATGAGGGCTTCGACCCGGTTGAGCATCCCCTCCTGCAACTGGCTCCCGCGCACGTACCGTTCCGCCACCTGTTGCACGCCGCGATTCATGGCCAGGTTGTTGTGCCCAGTGGCGATAATCAGGTTCATCCAGGTCATCAACCCGCGCGGGTTGATGCGGTAGTGGTGGATCAGAATGCCCCGCGGTGCCTCGGCCACGCCGATCCCCTCGTCCTGGTTGCTCCGCGCACGGGCGCGGATCCGCGTTTCCAGGATCTTCGGGTCGCGCAGCAACCGATCGATCGTCTCCAGGGCGAAGATGATCTCGACCAGCCGCGCATAGTGGTAGTGGAAACTGCTCGTTACCGGCCGCGCTTCCTGCAGCGTGCGGAACTCCGCCAGCGCGACGTCGGCAAAGGGCGTCCCGCAACGATCGCAGTTGTTCAGGCGGGCCAGCGGCCCGACGCGGTACATGCCGTTCGGGTAACCGTGGCGTTTGTAGTAGGGGAACTTCATGTACGAGTACGATTCGACCGCTTCGCCGATGATCCGCTGGTAGTCGTCCGGCGGCACCATGTCCTCGACGATGTTGCCTTCCGCGTCCTTGATGCGAATCAGTCCGTCATAGTGCTCCAAGTTGCCGCGGGGCGTGACCAGGCTTAGGAACAGCGAGGGAAAGTTGCCGAAGTGCTGGACCTCGTCGCTGAACTTGCCGACCAGTTCTTTGAACAGGTTGTAGGTCCGGCGGGCGATCGTCATGCCTTCCGGGATCAACTTCAGCATGCTGGACCGCTTTTCCTCCGTGAGCGGATCGTTGACGCCGCCGGGCACCATCCAGGCGGGATGGATCCGTTTGCCGCCCAACGTCTCGATCATCATCTGGCCGATTTGCCGCAACCGGATTCCGTCCTTGGCCAGCTGCGGGTGCGATCGCATGACCCCGAAAATGTTGCGCTGCGCCGGATCGGAATCCCAGCCCAGCAACAGGTCGGGCGAGGACAGGTGAAAGAAGGACAAGGCGTGCGACTGCAACAACTGCGCCAGGTTCATGATCCGCCGCAGCTTGACCGCCGTGGGCGGAATCGACACGCTCAACAACTGATCGCAGGCCTTGGACGAGGCGACCAGATGACTCACCGGGCAAATGCCGCAGGACCGCGCGGTCAAGGCCGGCATTTCCCGGTAGGGGCGGCCCTCGCAGAATTTCTCAAAGCCCCGGAATTGCGTCAGGTGGAACTTGGCGTCCGCCACGCGGTCGTCGGAGTCCAGCTGGATTGTGATCCGCGCATGGCCCTCGATGCGGGTGACCGGTTCAATGGTGACAGTGCGGTTGTCCGTCATGGGGTGCTTCAAGCTCCGAAACGAGTGACTTGCGAGGGGTCCGGCTTCCGCCCGGCGATCAGTTCGCTGGCCACGAACCAAATGGCGGCCGCCGAGGGCGGACATCCCGGCACAAATAGATCGACCGGCACGACGGCGTGCAGCGGGCGGACCGGATTCAACAACTGAGGGACGTTGACCGACGGCCATTGCGGATTCAGCTGGACATTCTCCTTGTAGGCGCGGTCCAGCACGGCTTCCAGCGGAAAGAAGTTCCGCATCGCCGGCACGTTGCCGCACACGGCGCAGTCGCCCAGGCTGATCAAGTACCGGCAGTGCTTGCGGAACAGCTGCGCCTTGTGCAGGTCTTCTTCCGTGCTCACGGCGCCTTCCAGAATCCCCACGTCGACGCTCTCCGGCAACTGCTTGGCGTCCACCAGCGGGCCGTAGACGAACTCCGCCAACTCCGCCAGCTCCAGCAGACGCTCGTCGATGTCCAGGAAGGACATATGGCAGCCGGAGCAGCCGTCCAGCCAGGAAGTGGCAATGGTGATTTTCTTGTCTGCACTCATGGAGCGTGCCTCATCTGCGAGAGATACGGCAGGAAGTGCCGGTCCTTGGTCATTTCCCCGGCCGAGGTCCCCTGCTTGACCAGGGCGCCGGTCGGACAGACCTGTACACACTTGCCGCACTCCGTACATGTCTGGCTTTCGCCCCAGGGGCGGTTCAAGTCCGTGATCACGCGGCATTCAATCCCCCGCCCCATGACGTCCCATGTGTGCGCCCCTTCGATCTCGTCGCACACCCGGACACAGCGGGTGCAGAGCACGCACCGGTTGTGATCCAGGCGGAAGTAGTCGTTGGTCGAATCGAGTTCGTAGGCCGAATTCCGATACGGCACGCGCACGTGATCCACGCCGCACTGCTGGGCCAGAGTCTGCAGTTCGCAATGCCCATTGGACACGCACACCGAACAGACGTGATTGCGCTCGGCGAACAGCAGTTCGATGATCAGGCGGCGGTACCGCTGCAGCCGCTCCGTGTTCGTCCGCACTCGCATTCCCTCGGCCACCCGCGTCGAACAGGCGGAAACCAATCTCGCGCTGCCCTCGATCTCCACCACGCACAACCGGCAGGCGCCCCAAGTGGTTAGACCTTCCAGGTAGCACAGCGAAGGAATGCTGATCCCTTGTTCCCGCGCCACGGCCAGGATCGTTTCGTCCTCGCGGGCGCTCAGATCGCGATCGTCGATCCGGAAGGTGACCACGCGGACCGGCGGAGGTGCTTGGCGTTTCATGGTCAGTTGTCAGTTGTCAGTTGTCATTGGTCAGTTGTCAGTCGTCAGTTGTCATTGGTCAGTTGTCACCGATTACCGGTCACCGGTCACCGGTCACCGACTACCGGTCACCGGTCACCGATTACCGGTCACCGACTACCGGTCACCGGTCACGGCGTTCTCGCCCTGCAGCTTGTCCTCGAATTCATGGCGGAAGTACCGCAGCGTGCTCAGCACGGGGTTCGGCGCCGTCTGGCCCAGACCGCACAGGCTGGTCATCTGCACGACTTCGCACAGTTCCTCCAGCAGCACCAGGTCGGCGGGCGTGCCTTGTCCTTTGGCGATTTTGTCCAGCAGGCCGTGCATCTGGAAGGTTCCCACTCGGCAGGGAACGCACTTGCCGCAGGACTCGGTCATGCAGAATTCCATGAAGTACCGGGCCACGTCGACCATGGACGACGTCTCGTCCATGACAATCATCCCGCCGGAGCCCATGATGGAACCGGCTTGCCGCAGGGTATCGTAGTCCACGGGCAGGTCCAAATGCTGTTCCGGCAAACAGCCGCCGGACGGCCCGCCGGTCTGCACGGCCTTGAACTTGCGGCCTGCGGGCACGCCGCCTCCGATCGTTTCGATGATGTCCCGCAACCGAGTTCCCATCGGCACTTCGATCAGTCCGGTATTCTGGATCCGGCCCGCCAGCGCGAACACCTTGGTGCCTTTGGAGCGTTCCGTGCCGATGGCGGCGAACCACTCGCCGCCGCGGCGAATGATCGGCGGCACGTTGGCGTAGGTTTCGACGTTGTTGATCAGCGTGGGATAGCCCCACAGTCCCGACTCGGCCGGATACGGCGGCCGCGGACTGGGTTGGCCGCGTTCGCCCTCGATCGAGGCCATCAAGGCGGTCTCCTCGCCGCACACGAAGGCTCCCGCGCCCAGCCGCAACTCGATTTCGAAGCTGAACTGCGTCTCGCAGATGCGGGAACCGAGCAATCCCTTGCGGTTCGCCTGCCGGATCGCCGTCTTCAGGCGATCGATGGCCAGCGGGTATTCGGCGCGAATATAGACGTAGCCTTTGTTGGCGCCTACCGCGTAGGCGGCGATGGCCATGCCTTCCAGGACGCGATGCGGGTCCGATTCCAGCACGGCGCGATCCATGAAAGCGCCGGGGTCGCCCTCGTCGGCGTTGCAGATCACGTATTTCTGGTCGGCCGGCATCTTGGAGACCGTCGACCACTTCAGGCCCGTCGGGTAGCCGCCACCGCCCCGGCCGCGCAAACCGCTGATGTCGATCTCGCGCAACACCTCGGCCCGGCTCATCTCCGTCACGGCCGTGACCAGGGCTCGATAGCCGTCCGCGCTGATGTAGTCGCTGATGTCCTCGGGATCGATGACGCCGGAGTTCTCCAGGACGATCTTCTGCTGCCGCGAGAAGAACGGCACATCGTTCGGGCAGACCAGACGCTCCACCGGCGTCCCGCCCAGACTCGCCGCCACTTCCGCGGCGTGTTCCTCGCCGACTTTCTGATACAGGACGGGCGCCGGCTCACCCTTGGAACGAACCTCGACCAACGGGCCGCCGGAACACAGGCCCAAACAGCCGACGGACTTGACCCGCACGTCTTCGCGGCCTGCGAACTGCTCGTTCAGACGCTCCAGCACCTTCCCGGCGCCGGACGACTGGCAGCCCGCCGCCATGCAGACGCGGACACAGTGCTGGCACGATTCCCCTGCGGCCTGCGTCTCGGACGCAAGTTCTTCCAAATCCTCAAGATTCATGTTGCAGCACCTTCTCGATCTTGCCCAGCAGTTCGTCCGCCGCCTGATTCGCCAGCACCTGGCCGTCCAAGACGGCAGCCGGGGCCAATCCGCACGCTCCCAGGCAACGCGCGCTGACCACCGACAGCTGGCCGTCCGCCGTGGTCTGTCCCGGCCGCACGTGATGCCGCTGTTGGACCGCGTCGACCAACTCGCCCGCGCCCTTGATATAACACGCCGTCCCCGTGCAGATCACGCACGTGTGTTTGCCCTTGGGCTTCAAGGTAAACAGGTGATAAAATGTGGCCACGCCGTAGACCTTGCTCAAGGGCAGATTGAGGGCCTGCGCGACGTAACGCATGGACGGATCGTCGAGATAGCCGAAGACATCCTGAACCGTGTGCAAGGTCTCGATCAGCGCGTCTCCGGCGTAGCCATTGCGCCGCATCGTGACGTCCACCATCTTCCAGCGATTGTCTGCAGTCGGCGCTTCGGGTTTGATGCGTTTCACGGCCATTTTCCCCACTCCTGGCAATTCGCACTATCGTAGAGAAAAATGCCGGTTGTTGAAAGCCGGCATCTGCAAATAGCAGCGACAGGCGACAATCGGAGAGCTATTCCGCGGACGATCCTCGTGAAATAAACGAAAGCGGGACTGACCCGCCGGCTGGCCGGCTTGTCAGTCCCGCCTTGTTCATGGAATCCCGTGGCGGCGGTCCCGCCGCGGAGGACGCCCTGGGAACGGACTACCTCTGCAAGGTGAGGCCCACGGTCAGCCCCTGCAGCCACAAATCGGAATCTTTGATTTCCTGGAAACTTGGGTGCGAACCGCCGGCCGGGTCCAAGGGACCGCCGAACCACTGACTGGAGTTGACCGTCGGCAGGCCACCCAGCGAGGTATCGATCTGCTCGCCCGCCAGCGCCAACGTGTTCCAGTAGATAAAGTTGTAGCCGACGCTCACCTGCAAGTGCTTGGTGAGCTTGAAAATCAACTTCGCATCCAATTCCGGAATCACGGCGAACTTGTCCTGCTCGTACAGGCCCATGTTCGTGGGCAGCGCCAGCACGCCGCCGTTGTAGTGAGCCACCCCTCCGCCCGCATCGGTCACCGACGATTGTCCGGCGACCGTGACGACCTGGTTCATGTTGCCCAAACCAACCTTGGCCAGGATCGACAACATGATCGGCCCTTTTCCGAACTCACCCAACAGACCCAACTCGCCGCCGTGAAACTTGTTCACCGTATCGAACAGGTCCTGGACATCCGAGTTGCGCGCGAAAACCGAGGGATCGTAGTCCGTATGGTGGGTGATCCTCAGGGTGTCGTCCACGCGCGAGAACTGGTATCCGCCAATCAGGTCGAATCGCCGTCCGGGGGCACAGTACATCAGGTAGCGGAGATAGCCTTCCGCGCCCATCACGTCGGTGTGGGTAACCGCTTCGATCTCGCCGGACAAGGTGAACGGCGTCGTCCCGACGAAGGTCGGGCCGGTGACCAGATACGACGCCGGACCCACGCCACTTTCTGCATTCGGCGATGTTTCATAAATGGGACGGGCCAAGACGCGGCCTCCCTCCGAAGCGGCTTCAAAGCCGATCGTTTCCGTCTGCACCATGAAGAAGTTACCGCCCACGCCCAGCCGTTCCGCCGGGCCAAGCCAAGCCCCGACCGACAACTTGCCGGCAACCTGTCGATTGCCACTCAGGTCATCTCCGCCAAACAGCGTCCTGGCGCCAGGCAGAATGCCATCGATGCCCGGCGGACTGGACGTCACCAGCGGCGGCAGATAGCGGCCTTCCAGCCATGTGGACATGTACTCGTAACTGACCCACGGGCCGTAGACCATGGGGTGTTCGGTTTCAGAATCCTTGACCGAGAGCCCCTGTCCGCCCTTCTTGCCTGACTTCTGCCATGTGCCATGCTTGATTCCTGGCAGATCGTCTGCAAACGGGTATTCGGAATCCGGGGCCGCAACCTCGGGCGGAACCCGCAGGTCGCTATCGTCGCCCACGTAACTGCTGTACGCCGCGTCCGGCTGAAAGCCTGGCACGGCGGCAAAGGGCGACGTTCCAGACGAAGTGGCGGCGTCCTCCGCATAGACAGGCAAAGCCCCTAACAAGAGCACGATCGCTACCACCGTCAGTTTTGCGTTTCTTGATCTCATGATTACAACCCGCCTCGGCTGAGTATTCGTGTCTACGCTTACAACAAGATCGTCCGGCAAACACGGAACATGCAACAGATCCGTCACGCCAGATAAATCTTGCGCAGCCCCCCCCACTTAACAGCGAACCATCGAAATACGGTCACATCCGGCCGAGTCCAGTCTTCCGCCCCTCCTGCGGAACTTGCCTAACAACCGGCCGTCTAACGCTCCTATCGTTTATGTCGGCTGTATCGTCCGCACCGTTTAGACCAAATCTTCGGGTCGTATCGACTGCAACTGATGGCAACGCACACGACGGCTTCGGGCAAAACCGATGCCAGCAACAGCGGCGGTGAAGGGTGCCGCACGAATCGGCATTGGTCGAAACCCGCTGCAATTGCCGTTAGCGGTAAAATGCAGTAGGCTCTCAATTTGTCCCTACTGCCCAACTTGGAGAGACTGCCATACTGATGACATCACGTGCCCCCCTAGGCCGTCTCGGCCAGTTACGAGCCCGTTTTTTTGCCACCCTGGGCGGTCCCGTCGCTCGACGCATGGCGCACTGGGGACGCTTGCTGGAACAAATCAATGCGTTGGAACCCGTCTTGCAGGGCGAGTCCGACGCGCAGTTGCGCAAACGCAGCCTTTCCATGCGATTTCGTGCCAAGAGCGGCGAGCGTCTGGACCGCATGCTGGTCGAGGCCTTTGCCCTGGTCCGTGAAGCCGCCGTGAGGACGGTAGAACTGCGCCATTTCGACGTCCAAATGATCGGAGGAATGGCCCTGTTCTTCGGCAACATCGCCGAGATGGACACGGGCGAAGGCAAGACCCTCACCGCCACCCTGCCGATGTACCTGCACGCCCTCCCCGGCAAAGGCGCCCATCTGGCGACGGTCAACGATTACTTGGCGTCTCGCGATGCCGAGTGGATGGCTTCCATTTATCGCTTGCTGGGCCTGACCGTCGGGGTGATCGAGACGCCGGACACCTCCGACAAGCGCCGTGCGGCCTACGGCTGCGACATTACTTACGGTACCGCTAAGGAATTCGGCTTCGACTTCCTCCGCGATCGGCTGTTGCTGCGCCGCATGGGCCGACAGGCCGCCGATTTTCTGGGCGAGGGCAGCAGCGAGCGTTGGGACCAGAGCGGCGAACAACCCGTTCAGCGCGGCGCGTATTTTGCTCTCGTGGACGAAGCGGACAGCGTGCTGATCGACGAAGCCAGAACGCCGCTGATCATCGGCTCGCTGGGCGACAAGGCCCGCGAACAGGTCGTGGCCACGTATCAATGGGCGGCCGAACACGCACCAGAATTCGAGGAGGACGTTCACTACGACTACGAACACGACACCAAGAAAGTCGAATTGACGCAGGCCGGCCGGCAGTTCCTCCGATCGCTGCCGCAGCCGGAACTGCTGCGCACCGTGGGTCTGGTGGATCTGTACCAGTACATGGAGCGGGCGATCCGGGTGCATCGCGATTACCACTTGGATCGTCAATACGTCATCCGCGACGGGGAAGTGGTCATCGTCGACGAGTTCACTGGCCGGCTCGCGGAGGGGCGCAAGTGGCGCGACGGCATCCACCAGGCGGTGGAGGCCCAGGAGAAAGTCGAAGTCACGGTACCGACCGGACAAGCCGCGCGGATTACCGTCCAGGATCTGTTTCTGCGCTACCGCCATCTGGCAGGAATGACCGGAACGGCCCGCACTTCGGCCAGGGAGTTCCGCAAGATCTACAAAATGCGAGTCATCCGCGTCCCCACGAACAAGGCCGCCCAAAGACGCCGTTTGCCCACGCGGATTTTCGGGACCGCCGATGCTAAATGGCACGCGATCGCCGACGAGATCCTGGAACTTCATCAGCAAGGACGACCCGTCTTGATTGGGACCCGATCCATCGACAAGTCCGAACACTTGTCGCGCTTGCTGTCCGAGCGTGGCACCCCGCACCAAGTGCTGAATGCCAACGAAATCGCCAAGGAAGCGGAAATCGTCGCGCTGGCAGGCCAAACAGGCAAAGTCACGGTGGCCACGAACATGGCTGGCCGCGGGACGGACATCAAACTGGGCGAAGGCGTGCCGGAAGTCGGGGGGTTGCACGTGATCGTGACGGAAATGCACGACGCCGCACGGATTGATCGCCAATTGGTTGGCCGCTGTGGACGCCAGGGCGATCCCGGCACATTCCGGTACTTCCTCTCACTGGAGGATGAGATCCTGGAGTCCGGTCTGGGGCCCAAGCGGAGCGAGAAACTCAAAGAACTGGGAGCGAGAACCAACGGCCGCGCCGACCAACTGGTTCGCGTCTTTCGCAAATCGCAACGCAAAGTCGAGCGGCGTCATTTCCGCGACCGCAACGTGCTGCTGTACCACGAAAAACAACGCAAGAAAATGCAGCGGGAAATGGGGCAAGATCCGTACCTGGATACGCCGGACTGATGCGGGATACGGGATGCGCGGATCGTGAGTACCAATAGGAGGCGTCAGCGCGATCCCGAGCGGCTTCCTCCGCGGACTCGCATCCCGCATCCCGCGACTCGTTACGCGATCACAATCTCCTTCTTCACGATGTCGTTCTGGTCGGAGATGGTCAGTTTCAAGTCGCGTTCCCGTGCCTCGGCGGCCACTTTCAGCAGCGCGATCCCCATTCGAAATACGTCCGCGCGGGATGTCTTGCCGAATTTCTCTTTCAATTCGTCGATCGTCCGGTCCAGGTTCTCGTCGATCCCGACGGTGAAAGTCTTGTACGACCTCTCGGCGATCACAGCGTCCATCCGACGGTTTACATCGGCCTCCTCGTTGTCCATGCGGGTCGATCAAGGGCGTGGCCACAACGCCGACCATCCGCGAGACGAACGTCGGTTGTTTAGACTTGAATGTGGAGCAAGAGTTCCGTGAAAGCGTAGCCGAAACGCCTATTTCAAGTAAAGGATACTTGAAATTTATTTAATTTTCAAGTAGCGAAGCTTGAAATATGCCCCCAATCCTGCTAATCTAAGATACGAATGGTGCCCTGGAGCCTGCCGCGAGTGGGCTGTTCGTGGATGAGTTGACAGCAGGAATTGGTGGTTATCAGGCGGGGCGGGCGGGCGCTCGAGCCTCGGCCTGGAATTCGTCGGAATGTTTCATCCAATCTGTTTAATTGTAAAGGTTTGCGCACAGCACCCGGATTTCTCTTCCGGGCGGACGGAAATCCCCGTTGCTGGACTGGAACTTATCGTCGGGATCGGCATCATAGTTACGACTTGATTTTGACTATTTTCAGACCGTGCGGGGGTTCGATTGATACTTGAAATCTATGCATCCACCTTGATCCCAGACGGTGTGGGAAATGTCCAGCGAAGTCAATGCTGACACCATTGAGCAGACCAAGCAGCAAATTCGAGGGCTGGTAAGCGAGATCGCGCAGCTGTCGAAGAGCGAGCTTGGACCGGACGAGTTCTATCCCGCGTTCTTGCAGCGGATCGTCTCCGCCTTGGCGGCCATCGGCGGTGCGGTGTGGGTCATTCGCGACGGCCGGCGGTTGGATCTGGCATACCAGATCAAGATGAGCGAGACGCTGCTGGCGCCGGAGTCGGAGGACGCTGCCAAACACTTCGCGCTGCTGACGCGAGTGGCAGCCAGCGCCGAGCCGGGGCTGGCGCCGCCGCAGTCAGGTACGGCGGACGAAACCGGGGCCGGCAACCCCACCCGCTACCTGTTGGTGCTGGCTCCGATGCGGAGCGACAACCTGGTGGAAGGCATCGTGGAGATCTTCCAGCGGCCGGACGCACAGCCGGTCACGCAGCGGGGCTATCTGAAGTTCCTGGTTCAGATGTGCGAGTTGGCGGCGGAGTGGCTGAAGACCCGCAAGCTGCGTCAGATCAGCACGCGGCATACCCTGTGGGAGCAAGCCGATCACTTTGCGCGTTTGGTGCATGAGCAGTTGGATGTGCGCGAGACGGCGTACGTGATCGTCAATGAAGGCCGCCGGATGATCGGTTGCGACCGCGTCAGCGTGGGCTTGATGAAGGGCCGCATCTGCAAGATCGAGGCAGTCAGCGGACAGGACACGATCGAGAACCGATCCAACATCGTGAATTATTTGGGCAAGCTGGCGACGCGCGTGGTGGCCACCGGCGAGTCGCTGTGGTTCGACGGCTCGGACGAGGACCTGCCGCCGCAGTTGGAGGAGGCGCTGGACCGCTATGTGGACGAGTCCCACACCAAGCGACTGGCAGTGCTGCCTCTGCGGCGCCCGAAACGCTCTTGGGAAGAGGGCGAACGGGAAACCGTTACAGGCGAGGCGGACAGCGAAAGCAACGAGGCCAACGAAATCATCGGCGTGTTGGTCGTCGAGCAGATCGAGAGCGACTTGCCGGAGGAGGTGCTCCGTTCCCGGACCGATCTGATTTACGAGCACAGCACCCGGGCCTTGACCAATGCGGTGGATCATCACCGCATCTTCTTGATGCCGCTGTGGAAAACGGTGGGCAAGTCCCGCTGGCTGTTCAACGCCCGCAATCTGCCCAAGACGGTCGCGGCCTTGGTGGGCTTGGTGGCCCTGCTGTTGTGCTTGGTTCTCGTCAGAAAGGACTTCGAACCCAGCGCCAAGGGGACGCTGCAGCCGGTCGCAAAAAGGGACGTCTTCGTGCCGGTCGATGGCGACGTGATCGAGGTCCAGGTCAAGGACCGGGACAAGGTGCAGAAGGACGCCCCGCTGATCCGGTTGCGAAACACCGATCTGGAAGTCAAGTACCAGGACGTCGTGGGCCAGATCCAGGTCAAACGCAGCCGTCTGCTGTCCGTGGAGCGATCGTTGTTCGAGCAGAAGAATCGTTCGGATCTGCGCGGTCGAGACGAGGTCGAGCGAATTCGCTTGCAGGGCGAAGCGGAAGAACTGGAACAGGAACTCCAGACCCTGGACGAGCAGTTCCAGTTGTTGAGAAAGAAGCGCGAACTGCTGGAGATCCGCAGCCCGATCGAGGGCGAAGTGATGATGTCGTGGGACGTGCAGAAGTCCCTGATGTATCGCCCCGTGACCGCCGGCCAGCTGCTGTTGAGCGTCGCCGATCCCAAGGGGGATTGGGAGTTGGAACTGTACATGCGGGAGAGCCGGGCCGGACACGTGCGGCGCGCGCGGGCCGATAAGAACCTGCAAGATCGGTATCCGGGCGCCGGGAAACGCGTGATGTACGTGCTGGCCACGGACCCGGCAACTCAGCGGAACGGCGAAGTGACGGAGGTCAAGGAGTCGACGGAAATCCATCCGGAGGAAGGCCACATTGTGAAGGTCAAGGTGGCCATCGACCGCAACGAGATCGGCGACCCGCATCCTGGAGCCACGGTGACCGGCGGCGTGTATTGTGGGCGAAGAGCGTTGGGCTACGTCTGGTTCCACGAAGCCTGGGAGTGGCTGCAGACTCACGTCTTTTTCTACCTCACGTAACCAAATGCCGCGGCGGAATCCGGCAGCAGAGCCGTTCGTGCGGGTTGCCGGACGCGGCCAGCGGGAGTGTTGATTATGTGCGTAACGGCGTTGTTGATCGCGGAACTGTTGCTGACAGCACAGCCGGTGGGAGCGCAGGACAGTGCCAGCAGCTCGACACTGACGCTGCCCAACTGCCTGGTGTCTTTGATTGACGAGGTGGATTTGCCCGCCCAGGAGACGGGCGTGCTCCAGGAACTGATCGCGAAAGCAGGGATGCAAGCCAAAGCGGGAGATGTGCTGGGCAAAATCGACGAAACCGAAACCCTGGTGAAGAAGAAGGCCGCGAAGGCCGAGTTGGACGTGGCCACCGAGAAAGCCACCAACACGGCACAAGTGGAACTCTCCAAGAAGATCATTGAGGTCTACAAGGCGGAGTACGAGGAATCGCTGGCCATTAACGAACGCAGTGCCGGTGCGATCCCGCCGACGCAACTCCGCAAACAGCGCGTCTATTGGGAGAAAGGCGTGGCCGACTGGATCGCCGCGGAGATGGAATTCAAGATCGCCGGCTTGGATCGTAATGTCAAAGAAGCCAGCCTGGAGATCGTGGAAAACGAGTTGAAGAAACGCACTTTGTTGGCCCCCTTCGACGGCGTGGTCGAGGAGATCTACGTGCAGCCGAGCGAGTGGCTGCAGCCCGGCGAACCCGTGTTGCGGTTCGTGCGGATGAACCGTTTGCGGATCGAGGGATTCGTCAACGCTCGGGAAATCGCGCCGGGACGGGTAGACGGGGCCAAGGTGGAGATCAACGTGACTTTGCCGGGCGACGTTACCGAGAAACTCAGCGGCAAGATCAGCTTCGTGAGCACGAAAGTCGGCTCGAACCGGGATTACCGTGTGTGGGCCGAGGTGGATAACCTGCCGGGCCGCGACGGATACCCCTGGTTGCTGCGTCCCGGCACCACGGCGGAGATGATCATCTACCTGAACCCGTTACGCGGCGAGCCCACGCGGTAGCGAGCCCGCTCCGTGGAAACTGAAACCCTGATTGCACGTTCATGGCTACCCTTGCGGAAAGTCTCGTCAGCACGACATCGCGGCGCCTGTCCTTGCGGATGCGGCCGGATCTGGAGATCCGCAAACAGCGCTACCACGGCGAGGCGTATTGGGTCGTCAAAGAACCCATCGGGCTGAACTACTTCCGCTTTCACGAAGAGGAATTCGCCATCCTGCAAATGCTCGACGGCCAATCGAGCTTGGACTCGATCAAAGAACGGTTCGAGGCGGATTTCGCGCCCCAAAAGATCACCTTTCAGGACTTGCAGCAGTTCATCGGCATGCTGCACCGCAGCGGGCTGGTGATTTCGGAAACGGCGGGGCAAGGCCGGCAACTGGTCAAGCGCCGGGGCGAAAAAAAACGCCGGGAGTGGCTGGGCCGTCTGACCAACGTGTTTGCGCTGCGTTGGCGTGGCGTCGATCCGGAGCGTTTTCTGAGCTGGTTGTACCAGTACACCAAGTGGATCTTCCATCCGCTGTGCGTGGCCTTGTGCCTGGCGATTGGCGTCGGCGCCCTGCTGTTGATCACCGTCCAGTTCGACGTGTTCCGCTCGCGGTTGCCCACCTTCCACGAGTTCTTCGATCCCCGCTCGCCGGACAAATGGATCTATCTCGCTTTGATGATGGGCGTGGTGAAGGTCTTGCACGAGTTGGGGCACGGGCTGTCCTGCAAACACTTCGGGGGTGAATGCCACGAGATCGGTTTCATGCTGCTGGTGCTCACGCCTTGTTTGTACTGCAATGTGTCCGACTCGTGGATGCTGCCGAACAAGTGGAAGCGGGCCATGATCGGGGCCGCGGGGATGTACGTCGAGTTGCTGCTGGCCTCCATCGCCACCTTCCTGTGGTGGTTCAGCGACCGCGCAAGCCTGCTGAACAACCTCAGCTTGAATGTGATGTTCATCTGCTCGGTCAGCACGCTGATTTTCAACGGCAATCCACTGCTGCGGTTCGACGGCTACTACATTCTGATGGACCTGGCCGAGATCCCCAACCTACGGCAGAAGGCCACCGAGATTCTGAAGCGGTTCATGGTGGGGATCTGTCTCGGCCTGGAACAGCCGGACAATCCGTTCTTGCCGCAGAAGAACCGCTTTCTTTTCGGGGCCTACACCATTGCGGCCGTGGTCTACCGCTGGATCGTCGTGTTCTCGATCGTGGTGTTTTTGATCAAGGTGTTCGAGCCGATTGGCCTGAAGATCGTCGGTCAGATTGTGGCGGCCACGGGGTTCTTTGGTCTGATCGTTCAGCCCTTGTGGCAGTTGGCCCGCTTCTTCTACCTTCCGGGGAGGATGCACAAGGTGAAAAAGCATCGAGTGATCGCATCGCTCGCGGCGGTCGGAGCGGTGCTGGCCGCTGTCGTGTTTCTTCCACTGCCCCACAGCGTCAAGTGCGAGTTCGAGATCGGACCGCAGGATGCCGCGCCGGTCTACGTCGAGGTGGCGGGACGAGTCGAGGAAATCAAGGTCAAGGAGGGGGATCCGGTCGCTCAAGAACAGCTGCTGATGGTCCTCAGCAACCCCGATTTGGAGTTGGCCGTATTGGATCTCCAGGGGCGGCGGGCCGTCAGCGAGGCGCGTCTGCGCTCGGTCGAGCGGGAACGGTTCAAAGATGATCAATCGGGGCTCCAGATCGGACAACTCCGCGAAATGTTGACCACGACGGCGCAACAACTGGAGCAAAAGCAGCAGGAGCTGTCGCGATTGCGGATCGTTGCGCCGACGGCGGGAGTGATCATCCCAGCCCCGCCGCGGGCCTCCCACGGCGAGGAGGCCGAGGGGCGGCTGCCGATGTGGTCCGGTTCGCCCTTGGACCCGAAGAACCTGGGGGCCACCTATCCGGAAAGCGAATTGATCTGCCGCGTCGGCGATCCCACGAACTTGGAAGCGCTGCTGGTGGTCGACCAGAACGACATCGATCTGGTGGACGCGGCGATGGCCGCCGGCGCCAAGTCCGCGCCCGAAACCAAGCCAGAAGTCAAATTGGAGGTCGATGCGTTCCCTGGACGAGCGCTCCACAGCTACGTCGACCGGGTCGCCCGAGTCGAGCTGAAAGCGATGCCGGCCAGCTTGTCCAGCCAGGCGGGAGGTCGCGTGGAGACCAAAACGGACCGTTCGGGCGTGTCGCGACCGTTGAGCACCTCGTACCACGCTCGCGTCCCTCTGGACGACCAAGCCGCCCTGAAAGGCTTGCTGTGTACCGGCATGCGGGGGCGGGCGCAGATCTACACCCAATGGCAGTCTCTCGGGGCACGGCTGTACCGTTACTTGTCGAGAACGTTCCACTTTGAATTGTGATCGTGATGGGTTTCGATGAACCCAAAGTGTTTGTTTCCTTTGCAGTTTCCGTTTATGGAGAGGTAGTATGGCGAAAGAAAACGAAGGTGCGGAAGTCCAGGCCCAGCAGGCGGAACAACCGGCGGCGGCTCCGGCTCGCCCGGCTCAGCAGCAGTTGCGAGTCGACGACTCGAACATCGTGGCCCTGTACGCGAATTTCTGCCGCGTCACGGGCACGCCGGAAGAGTTGATCATCGACTTCGGTCTGAATCCCCAGCCGATCGGCATTCCGACGGAGCCGATCAAGGTGGGCCAGCGGATCATTGTCAACTTTTTCACGGCCAAGCGTCTGCTGGCCGCGCTGTCCATGTCCGTGCAACGCCACGAGGCCGTGTTCGGCGTGTTGGAGACCGACATCAACAAGCGGCTCCGCATGCCCCAGGCGACAGGCTGATCGCTCAGCTTTCTCCGGCCGCTCGGCGAATCCCGGCGGACAGCGATCCGCAAAGCTGCGTTTGCCCAACGGGAACGGGAAACGCAGCTTTTTTTGCCTCGGCCGGGATGAACGAGTTCGTGTCCGTGTCCTGCGCGCGACGTGCGCAGAATCACGGGCTCAGCCGTACAGAATTCAACATTGCCGGGGTACACGCTTCGACCTTGGCAACAACCTGACCCCGCCCATTCTGAATTCTGTACGGCTGAGCCCTTTGGTTGCGGCTTGGCTGCGTTACGTTTTCAGCCCGGCGAGGAACTCACGGATCGCTTCGTTGACGGCTTGGGGCTGCTCCAACGGCGACATGTGCCCCGCCCCCGCGATCTCTACGAACCTGGCCTGCGGCAAGAGCCGCGCCATGTCGCGCATTTCGGCCACGGTCGAGAACGCATCCTCCTGGCCGCACACCACCAGGGCGGGCAAGTTCATCTGCGGCAGCCAGGCGGATACATCCGGACGCGCAGCCATCCCCCGCAGGGCGGCGGCGGCGCCCTGGGGCGGCGCCGCCAGCATCACGCGCCGCACGGCGGCGACGACTTCCGGCCGCCGCTGCGGCGTCTCGGCCGCGAACAGCTTGTCCAACATCCCCTCGACCAGAAACCCCGTCCC
>CAYPGE010000105.1:0-22901 GCA_964409865.1 uncultured Pirellulaceae bacterium | reverse complement strand
GATCAGGTGGTCCCACTCGAGCTGGTACGGGTTCGGCTCGGGCTGCGGGAACGCCCAGGCGAGGTTCTCCCTGGTGAAGTCCTGGCTCTTGTAGATGCGGCACTTGGCCGGCGTGTGCATGAACGTCGAGATGACCGCCGAGCCCTTGGTGCCGTGGGCATAGCTGGCGAACTCGCCGTAGCACCCGGCCATGTTCCGGGCATTCATGAACAGGTTGGTGCCGTCGGCAAAGGTGAATTCCACCGAGTAGTGGTCGAAGTTCTGGTCCACCGCGTCGCCGCGATGGCAGCGGCCGCCGGAGCCCTGGGCGCGCACGGGCCAGGCGCCCTTCATCCAGCAGCACTCGTCGATGTTGTGGCTCGTGTAGTCGTGGACCAGTCCGCCGCTGGCCCATAGGAAGCTCAAGTACTGCTGCACTTGGTACAGCAATTCGCTCATCTCCGCCGGCTTCGGACCGCAGAAACCCGCAGGGCCCACCAGGCGATACGTCTTCAGCAGCGTGATGTCGCCAATCTGGCCGTCGCGGATGCGGTCCAGCAATTCCCAGCGGGCCTTGCAGTGACGGCACATCAGCCCCACGCCCACCTTCAATCCTTTCTGGGCCGACTGCTCTGCCAGTGCCAGCATTTTGCGCGTGCTGGGGCCGTCCACGGTCGTCGGCTTTTCCATGAACACGTGAATGCCCTTCTCGATCGCATAGCCGAAGTGGACCCAGCGGAAGGCGCAGGGCGTGGTGAGGATCGCCACGTCGCCCGGCCGGAGGCAATCCATCGCCTGGCGATAGGCGTCGAAACCGATGAACCGCCGGTCCTCGGGTACGTCGATCTGCTTGGCATACACCCTTTCGAGGTTCGCATAGCTGGCGGCCAACCGGCGCGGGAACACGTCGGCCATGGCGACGAGTTTGATGGGTCCGCTCGTGGTGGACAGCGCGTCGGCCGCCGCCCCGGTCCCTCGCCCGCCGCAACCGACCAACGCCAATTGAATCGTGTTGTTCTCCGCCGCGTGGACATGAGGGACCGCGCCGGCCACGGCCAGCGACGCCACCGCCACTCGGCCGGTATCCTTCAAAAACTCTCGACGGTTCCGATCTTGCCTGGCAACTGCGCTCATGTCGTGTCCTTTCTGGGACCTTGTTGTTCCGGAACGTTGTTCACCGAACGATTTTGTACACCAACTCTCGAACCGTGTCATGGGTGTTTTGTCCAGATTTGCAGCATAAGGATCGGCGAATCAATAACTGTCGCGATTTCAAAGTAGCCATCACGCTCCGCGTGATGATGGCAAACAAGAACTGGACAGTTATTGATTCGCCGATCCTAACGGCATTCCCGCCAGTTCGTCTCGCTGGCGTCCAGCAGGAACACGCACGGCGGCAGGTCGAGGTTTACGGCCAGGATGCCCAGGTCGTCCCAGTGATCCGCCGTATCCAGCCGTTGATAATCCCGATGTTATACGGCTCTGGCTTCCGAACTTACGATCGGCATCGCAATGCTCTTGTCCCTGCCGATTTGAGATTCGGATTCTCATTCAGGCATCGGCGGCAAGCCGGGTGGGACCAGATGGACGGGCGGGACGGGCACGGGCTCGGCCGGGATCGGGGCGTCGCTCGGCGGGCGTGGCTGGTCGGCGGTCGGTGGGCCGGCTTCCACTTCGGGCAGGTAGGTTGCGCAGCGCATCGTCCAGCCGCCACCGATGGCCTTGTAGACGGCCACGAGGTTCGTCGCAACCTGGCCGCGGGCCTGCGCCAGCGCGTCTTGCTGCAAGACGGCCTGGCGTAGAGAATCGAGCACCCGCTGGTAGTCGATGACCCCTTGCTCGTACAAGCGCAGTCCGATCTGGAACGCGCGGATGATTTCATCGGTGGCTCGTTGCAGCGATTTGACGCGCTGCTGTTCCCGCAAGAAGGCGACGATGGCGTCTTCGGCCTCCTTGTTCGCCGCCAGGACCGTGTTCTGGTAAGCGATCGCGGCTTGCTGGAACCGCGCGTCTTCGACCCGCACGCTGTTGCGAATCCGGCCGTAGTTCAAGATGTTCCATTGCAGGCCGGGCCCGACCTTGCCGCCGATGCTGCGCCAGTCAAGAAGGTCGCCGAACTGCTCGGCCTCAAAGGCGATGTTTCCCGTGATCGCCAAGTGCGGATAGAACTCCGCCTCGGCCATGCCGATCCGCGCGGATTGGGCCGCGGCTTGACGCTCCGCCCGCCGCACGTCCGGCCGGCGCCGGAGCAGGTCGGCGGGAATCCCCACCACGACTTCGGCGGGCGCCGCAGGAATCGGCCGAGGCTCGCCCAGTTCCGCTTGCAGGCTGCCGGGCGGCATGCCCAGCAACAGGCAGAGTCCATTTTGCACGCGGCGGTGCGCCTCTTCGAATTTGGGGATCAGCGATTCGGTGATCGCCAGCTGGGCCCCGGCCTGCCGGACGTCGAGTTCGCTGACGACCCCTTGCCGAAAACGCTTCTGGATGATGTCCAGCGACGACTGCTGAATCTCCGCGTTCTTTCGCGTGTACATCAACTGTTCTTCCAGCGTGCGCATTTGAATGTAGGCCGCGGCCACCTCGGCCTGCAGCATCACCAGCACGTCATCGTAGTTCTCGATCTGCGCATCCAGGTTTGCGTCCGCGGCCTCGATTCCGCGCCGCATCTTGCCCCAAAGGTCCAACTCCCAAGCCATGTCGAATCCGACAACCCAATCGTCGAACTCCCGATTGCCCGGAAACAGCCCGAACGGGTACATGTTGTCGCTGAACTTGCTGCGCGTGTAGGCCGCAAGCGCTTGCTGCTTCTGCGGCAACAAGCTGCCAGCGGCGATCCCGCGCTGGGCGCGGGCCTCCAGAATCCGCAGACCGGCGATCTTCAGCGGCAGATTCTGCTGATAAGCGTTGTGGACCAGTCGGTCGAGCACCGGATCGCGAAACACGGTCCACCACAGGCTGTAATCGCACGGCCCGCTCTTGACGCTCGGATTGTCGGCGTCGATCCACTGGTCGGCCACCGGTGGCGCAACGCCGCAGTATTCCGGGCCGACCTTAAACCCGTTGTCCCACCAGTGTTCGAGGCTGGTGCATCCGGCCAACAGGCAAGCGGCGATCGCTACGGACGCTGCCGTAACGTGCTTCCGGTGTGTCCCGTTCTTGCGGGTGATGCATGCTTGCCTTCTTCGGGGCATGAGTGACTCTCGTTGCGGCGGGAAACAGCACTTCGACATGACGACCCTCCTGGTCCACAAACCCGCGTTTTTCGCGCGGACTTGCATAATCCGGATTATCGGCAACGCCGCGAGGGCGGCATGACCAGAAATTTCGTGAACTAAACCCATGAGTCTTGACGAAATACCAATGGATTGAATAACATGACTGCAGAGTCACCGGAATGACTCGATGTTTTTCGATCCCGTGTTTTGGCCAACGGTGGGCGTTAGCCCACCGTTGGCCGAAAAGACAGTCCAACTGAGGAGAAGGCCATGGCGGCTTTGGCGGAACGACGCAAGGAGCTTCTCGATTCGATGATGAGAGAAGCCGTCTACGAGGGTGCTGTGGCCGTCCTGACTCAGCACGGATTGAGCGGCACGACCATGGACCGCGTGGCGGCGGCGGCGGGGATGGCCAAGGGCAGCCTGTACAACCACTTCCGCAGCAAGCAGGACCTCTTGGAGTTCGTCCATGACAGGGCGATCACCCCGATTCGAGACGCGGTTAGCGAGGTTCTGGAAATGCAGATCTCGGCGGCGGACAAGCTGGCCAGGATCGTTCGGCGGTGGCGGGAGTATCTGGTGAGTCAACATGCCGTGTTGGAATTCTTGATCCGGGATCCGTCCGCCAAACGGCAGTTGAGGGAAGCGGAACAAACCGCCCGTGAATGGGGAATCCGACAGATTGCAGAGATCGTCGAGCAGGGCATTCGCGAAGGGACCTTTCGCTCGGTGGACGCCGTGGCTGTGGCGGAGATGTTAGTAAGTGCTTCGATCGGAATGGCGGAGCAGGAGATTGCCACGGGAAGAAGGCGAACGGTGCAGGAGGCGATGGACACGCTGATGGGGGTCTTCTTGCACGGCTTGGCCGCGAAGGAACAAACATGAAAACGCTCACCAAGACGGTCATGGCGGTGGCCGGGATAGGGGTCTTGACCGCCCTGGGCATCGGGGTCCATTCGATCTGGCCGGCCGGGCACGCCACGGCGAACAACGGAACGGCGGACGTGGATCGCGGGAAACGCATCCCTGTCGTGTTGACGCCCGCCCAAGAGATGACGTTCGAGAGCGCGGTCGTCGTGGCGGGCAACGTGTTGGCAAAGAACGGCGCCCTGGTTTCCGCCCGCATCCCCGGTCCGCTGGACGAGATCTATGTGGACGAAGGCGACGCGGTGCAGGCGGGTGAGACCCGGTTGTTTCAGACCGATGCTTTGAAGCTGACCAAGGCCGTGGCCATGGCCCGGCAGGGTCTGCAGGTGGCCGAGTTGGCGGTGCGAGAGAAAGCGGCCAATCTGGAGCGGATGCAGGCCAGCCTGGAGCAGGCTCAAGTCGACCTGGACCGTTACCGCATCCTGATCCAGGACCGCGCGATTCCGAAGCAGGTGTTCGATCAGCAGGAAACCGGCTGGAAACTGGCGGCGGCCGGCGTCCGGCACGCCCAGGCCCTGTTGGATCTGGACAAGAAAAAACTCGAACAAGCCCACCTATCGCTGGCCATGGCCGAAAAGGACCTGGCGGACTCCTTGGTGGTCGCCCCCATTTCCGGAAGAGTCTCGCAGCGTTTCATGGAACCCGGCGAAATGGCCGGTGCCGGCACCCCCGTCGTCAAGATCGAAGACCTGTCGGTGCTGGAAGTCTCCGTGTTTCTTCCGGCGGAGGTCTACGCTCGCGTCACGCCGAAGAAAACCCAGATGCGGATCCAGGTCGGCGGCGCCGACTTGGGCGTGCGCCCGGTCGCGTACAAGAGTCCGACGGTGAATCCGAAACTGCGGACGTTTGAGGTCAAGTCGCTCGTCGAGTCCCCGCCGGCGGGCGTCGCTCCCGGTTGCCTGGCCGAGGTGACCGTCGTGCTGGACGGGCGCAGCGGCGTCGGGATTCCGGCGGCGGCCGTGCAACAGCGCGGCGGCCAGTCCGTGATGTTCCGGGTCGAGGGAGACCAGGCCCGGATGGTGACGGTGAAAACCGGCCGCGACATGAACGCCTGGACGGAAGTCCTGGAGGGCGATCTGGAGCCGGGCGCCGCGGTCGTCACGATGGGACAGCAATTGCTCAGCGACGGCACGCTGGTTTCCGTCGTTCAGGAGGCGGCGCGATGATGCTCTCTGAGTTCTCCGTCCGCCGCCCGGTCGCGACGAGTTGCTTGATGATCGGGCTGACGCTGCTGGGGATCAACGCCTATCGCAAGATGGGCCTGGAATTGATGCCCAAGTTGGACATCCCCTACATCACGGTGGTGACGGTTTATCCGGGCGCGTCCCCGGAGGAACTGGAGGCGGACGTCGCCAAGCGGATCGAAGACGCCGTCGTCTCGATCGACGGCTTGAAGCACGTCAGCTCCACCTGCATGGAAAACGTCTGCCAGACGCTGCTGGAATTCCAGTTGCACGTGGACGTCGATATCGCGGCGACGGACGTCCGCGAAAAGCTCGACCTGATCCGCGCGGACCTGCCCGACCAGGTCGAAGACCCGATCATTCAGAAGTTCGACATCAACGCCAAGCCGATCGTCACGCTGGCGCTGGCGGGCGACGTGCCGCTGGATGAACTGTACGATTTCGCCGACAACACGCTGCGAGACCGCTTGACGGTGATCTCCGGCGTGGCCGACGTGCAACTGGTCGGCGGCGCCGAGCGCCGGGTGCAGGTCGAACTGGACCGCAACCGGCTGGCGGCCCGCGGCTTGTTCAGCTTGAACGTCGTCCAGGCGATCCAGCAGGCCGTGCGGACGGTTCCCTCCGGCCGAGTCCGGGACGGGACGACGGAGTATTCGGTCAAGTTCGACGCGGAGTACGACCGGTTCGCCGACCTGGCCGACCTGGAAATCGCCAACGAACTCGGACAGCGCTGCCACATCCGGGACGTCGGCCAGGTTGCGATGGCCACCGAGGAGGTGCGGCAGGCGGCCCGGTTGGACGGGCGGCCCTGTATCGCCATCAAGGTCGTCAAGAAGGCCGACGCGAATGCCGTGCGGGTCGCCGAGGCGGTGCGCGAAGCCATGACCGTCTTGAATGCCGAACTGCCCGGCGGCATGGAACTGGTCTGGATCGAAGACGACGGGACCTTTATCGAGGCCAGCAACCAGAGCGCCTGGAGCAACGTCTTTCAAGGCATCCTGCTCACGGCGGCGATCCTGTTCGTGTTTCTGTACAACCTCCGTTCCCTGTTGGTCGTGGTCGTCACCATGCCTTTGACGATCGTCGTCGGCCTGTTCTTCATGCAGATGGTCGGCTACACGTTGAACACCTCGACGTTGATCGCCATCGGCATGTCGACGGGCATCCTGGTGACCAACTCGATCGTCGTGCTGGAGGCGATCGTCGACCGGCTGGACGCCTGCGGCGATCCCCGCGAGGCGGCTCGGCTGGGCGCCAAGGAAGCCTTCATCGCCGTGGTGGCCAGCGCCAGCACGAACGTCGTCGTGCTGTTTCCTCTGACCGTGATGAAAACCCGCATGGGTCTTTTTATCGGGCCGCTGGCGATGACGATGTTCATCATGACGGTCGTCTCGCTGTTCATTTCCTTTACGCTGACGCCCATGATGTGCTCGCTGATTCTGAAGCCTCGGCAGCCGGGGTCCCGCTCGCTGCTGTCCCGGATGGAGCGGGGCTGGAACTGGGGCTTCGACCGCGTCGTGGGCGGCTATCGCGCCTTGCTGCAATTCAACGAACGCAACCGCTGGGCGGCGATCCTGGTGGTGCTGGGCGTGACCGGGGTCTTTGTCCACGCGCTGCTGCTGGGCGGCCGGCTGGGGACTTCTGCGTTTTCCGAATTGGACCGGGGCTCCTTGCTTCTGCGGATGGAGTTCCCCACGCGTTACCAACTGGCCGAGACGGTCCGTCGCGTTGAGGAAGCGGAGGCCCGTCTGCGGGACCTGCCGGAACTGCGGCACGTGCTCACGACGGTGGGCAAGGTGGAGGCCATTCTGGGGCAGGGCAGCGAAGGCGTCTACCTGGTGCAGATCCTGCTGCGGTTTTCGGAGCGGACCGAACGCGCGCTGACGATCGATGACTTGATGGACCAGGTGCGGACGCGCCTGGAGGGCTTTCCTGACGCGATCGTGGGCGTGAGCAAGCCGTCGATGATCGGCGGCCAGAGCAATCCGATCGAGTTGGAGATTTCCGGCGATCAGTTCCAGACGCTGGACGCCCTCGCGCTGAAGACCCAGCAGTTGGCCGAGTCTTTGCCGGGAGTCCTGGAACCCGACACCAGCGTGCGAGCGGGCAAACCGGAAATCCGCGTGCTGCCGCGGCGGGCCGTGTTGAGCGATCTGGGCATGCCGGTGGTGCCGTTGGGCCTGGGGCTGCGGGCCAATCTGGAAGGCATTACCGCCGGGACCTACAAGGAGGGTGCCCGCAGCTACGATATCGTCGTCAAGCTGGCCGAACAGCCGGGCAAGGAGCAGGTTCGCGAGTTCCAGTTGCCGGGGGCCCCCGGCCATCCGCTGGTGCTGACCAGCGTCAGCGAAATCGTGGAGACGGAGATGCCGATCCAAATCATCCGCAAGGACAAACGGCGGCTGTCGAAACTCTACGCCCAGTTGGATGACAGACGCCTGCCGCTGGGGACCGCGGTTAACCAGATCGGCGCGGCGGTGGACGAGCAAGCGGGCTTGCCGCCGGGCTACCGATACGAATTTGCCGGGATGTACGAAATGATGGCCGAAGCCCAAGAGGGGCTGGCCGAGGCCGGGGTGCTGTCCATCCTGCTGGTCGTGCTCACGCTGGCGGCCCTGCTGGAATCGTTCCGGCAGACGGGGATCATCCTGGTCACGATGCCGCTGGCCCTGATCGGCACGGTCTGGGCGTTGGCCCTGACCGGCGAGAACTTCAGCATCTTCGTGATCATGGGGATCGTGATGATGATCGGCATCGTGGTCAACGACGCGATTCTGATCATGGACCAGTTCAACGTCCACGTCCAGGAAGGCATCCCGCGCCACAAGGCCATGATCGCGGCCGCCTGCGAACGTTTTCGTCCGGTCGCGATGATCACGCTGGCCGCCGTGCTGGGGATGCTGCCGCTGGCCCTGGACCGGGGCATGGGAGGCGAGATGCGCACCGGGGTGGGCATCTCCTCCGTGGGCGGCATCCTGGTCTCCGGCTTGCTCACCCTGATCGTGATGCCTATCCTCTATGATCTGTTCACCCGCAAAGGGGCACCGACATGAGCTTCACGACTTGGTTGAAAAGCGTCTTCTCGCATCGCGGTAAGGCCATCTCCCAGTATCGCAGCGGCATGGCGAAGGCGAAGAAACGCGACTACGGCGGCGCGATCGCGGATTACTCTGCCGCCATCGAAGCCCCCCAGATCCCGGCCGACGTCAAGGCGATGGCGCTGTACAATCGCGCCCTGGCCTATTCCGCGATGGGAGAAGACGCCCAGGCAGCCGAGGATCTGGCCGCCGTCCAGGCAATGCCCGGATTGCCCGAGAACATCAAGACGGCAGCCCAGCAACGCCGGGAACGCATCCGGCGGCGTGACGAAAAGACGGATAGCCCGTGACGTGGAACGCGGGTCGGAACATCGGCAATTATCAAATGCTCCGAGGTTCATCCGCGATGCAGGGCAAGAGCAACTTCGTCTACCACGAAATCCGCAAGGGCGGACATGACGCGGCCTTGTGGGTGGACATCGATCTGGAGAAGCTCCAAATCCGAGAACCGGTCAGGTTGATTCGGTGATCCGCTTGCTCTAACATCGGCGGATGTGTTTGGTTTGCCAGCAATGCCCCCGATGCTCCTACCCTACGGAGAATTCCGCCCATGTCCCGCACGTGGCTCACGCTTCTTGTCTGGCTTGCCCTGCTGGCCCCTTCGCAGGCCGAGAATCTGGCTCGCAATCCCAGCTTTGAAGTCGATTCCGGCGGTAAAGGCGAGCCGGACCAGTGGCGGATGTCGGGCGACTCGCGGTTGGTGGAGCAGTCGCTGACGCTGGACGCCGGGCGCGACGGCTCGCGGTGCGCGCGGCTGGCCTGCACACGTTACCAGGCTGGCAATCCGGCCGCGCATGCGATGATCTGCCAGCTGGACATCCCGGTCCGGCGAGGCGTTGGCTACCGCGTGTCGTTCTGGGCCAAGGGCGAAGGCATCGCGGACCAGGTCGTCTCCGTCGGCCTGTCCGACACCTCGGTCTGGGCCGACTGCGGCCTGCAGGATTCGTTCGTGCCCACCTCGCAATGGACGCGATTCGATTTCGTGTTTCGCGCGTCGCGTGATTGCGTAAAAGGCAGCCGCTTTCAGATCTGGTTCCTATCGACCGGCACGCTGTGGCTGGACGACGTGGTGTTTGAGGAAGCGGGGGACCAACTTTATCGCCCCGGCGCGATTGTCGCCGCGGCGGGCCGGCGGAACCTCGTGCCCAATGCCAGCTTCGAGTGCGGTAGCGACGGCTGGGGATCCGCCGAGTGGGACCGCACGGCGCACTGGGGCGGGCCTATGAACCGGTTGTTCGGCCAGTTGGATTCGGAGCGGGCGTACGACGGCCAGACCAGCCTCCGCATGGAATTGAATCCGGACAACCAACCGGTGTCGTTCTTCGACTACTACGAATTGCACCGCAGCCCCGTTCGCGCGCCGCTGGCCGGCAACCAGGGCTTCCTGGAGGTCGAGCCGGGACAGACGTACACGCTGTCAGCGTACCTGCGTGCCGCGGAGGAGGACACGCCCGCGCTGTTGGCGGTGCGGCAGTTCGGCGGGGGCAGTCAGCAGAAACAAGTGCGCGTCGGCCGCGATTGGCAGCGGTTTGCCCTGACGTTCAAGCCCGCGTCGCGCTGGTGCTACGTGCTGGCCGGCCCGGACCTGCGGCCGTCGCCCGATCGCCCCGCGCCGCCGGCCCACGCAACCGTGTGGCTGGACGCGGTGCAACTGGAGCGGGCGAACGCTCCGAGCGACTTTCAAACCTCACAGCCGATCGAGATCGGTCTTTCTACGGACAAGCTTGGAAACGTCTTTGACTGGAAGGAACCGCTGCGAATCCGTTTGACTGTCAGCAGCGAGCCGGATGGGCTCCGCCCCGCGCGGGTCCAGTGGCGGATCGTCGATTTCTTCGATCGTGAGCTTCGATCGGAGACCATCGGCCGCGTCGCGGCCGGGGACACGGTGATCGAGGTGCCCCCGGAGGAGACATTACGAGGCTTCCTGCGATTCCATGCCCGCTTGACGGCGGGCGAACTCGTTAGCGAGCACACGATGCGGATGGCCGCGATTCCCGTCAACCGTAGTGACGACTCGCGGTTCGGGGTCAATCACGCTTACCCCTGGCCGCATCTGCTGGACCTGTGCCGGCAGGCCGGTTTGGTCTGGATGCGGGATTGGTCGTTGAAATGGCAGGACGTCGAGCCCGAAAAAGGCCGCTTTACGTTCACCGAGCCGGATTACCAGATCGACCGGCCGCTGAAACACGGCTTGCAGGTTCTGGGCCTGTTGCCGTTTCCCTCCAGCAACTGGTCGTCGTCGGCGCCGGCGAGCGTCCAGGCCGGGGACCGTTACCCCGAAAACCGCCAGCGAGCGGCGCATGCCCCGCGCGATTTGTCCGAGTTCGAGAACTACGTAGCGCAGACCGTGACGCACTACCGAGGCCGCGTGCCATGGTGGCAAGTGTTCAACGAGCCGCTGTTCACCGATTACTCGCTGCCGCGCAAGTTGGGCTACGATGGCACGACCTATGCCACTCACGTCAAGGCATTTGCTCACGCGGCGCGGCAGGCCAACGCCCAAGCCCGCGTGCTGGCCGGCATCGGCTATTTGAGCGAGGGGCAAATCCTGGAAGACTTCGAGAAGTTCTTCGCGGCGGGCGGACTGGCCGCCGCCGACGCGATCGACATCCATCACTATCCGCGTCTGCGGCCGCCCGAGTTCTTCGAGGGGCCGCTGCAGAAGCTGAACGCCCTGATGGACCAGCACGGCGGCCGCAAGCCGATTTGGCTCACCGAGTACGGCTACTATGCGGACGACGACCCGGCCACGGTGCCGCTGGTCCACCACGGCTTCAATCAACCGCTGGCCGGCGAGCGGCAGCAAAGCGAATACGCCGTGCGCTGGGCCGTGCTGAACTTTGCCAACGGCGTGGACAAGATCTTCTATCACGCCGGCACGTGCGACGGATTGAACCAGGACAGCCTGCAGGGGATCTTCTTCGAGTACGGCGGCACGCCGCACAAGATCTATGCGGCGCAGGCTGTGATGGCTCACTTCCTGACGCCAGCGAGCAAGTTCGTGGGGCGGCTGACGCTGGCGTCTTCCATCCGAGCCTATTTGTTCCGCGACGGCGACCGCCTGGTTTGCGTGGTTTGGGCGGACCACGAGACCGCCGCCCAAAAAATCGCGTTGGGAAGCGACAAAGTCAGCGTGTTCGATCTGATGGGGCGACCGATGGCTGGGGGCCGGTTTACGCCCAGCAGCACGCCGGTATACGTGACCACGGACGGTCTGACCGATGACGAGTTCTGGGGTGCGGTCAAGGATTGAGCCCGGCCCTCATGAAATCCGTTTCGGCACTTGATGGTTCGTACTCGTCGCCGTTATTCTAGAGGAAACGGTGGCAACCTGTCATTTGCGACTGGGGACTCAAAAGATGGCCAAGGCCAAATCATACACGGTGAGCGATGGGCGATTGGTGCTGAACCTGGAAACCGCCGAAGAGGGCGGCTACATCGTGACTTCTCCGCTCGATCCCGAGTTGATCACGGAGGCCGAAACAGTGGAGGAGGCATTTGAGAACGCGCGAGATGCCGCGGAAGCGTTGCGGGAATCTCGCAAAAGGTTGATCCGGCAGCTGGCGAGAGTTCAGCAAGCCTAGGCGAAACTCACGTGAACCGAACCGATTTGGTGCAACACCTTCGAGAACACGGGTGCTTTCTCCATCATCACGGAGGGAAGCATGACGTGTGGATCAATCCGACGACTAGTCGCAAAGTTCCGGTGCCGCGACATCGCCGAATCAAGACGGGCACGGTCCGCGGCATCTGCCGCGTTCTAGGGATAGCGCCGCCGGTCGGTCTGTGATATGTTTCGGACGTGGACTCACACCGGTTGCGCGACGGCATCCGGTTCCATCTCCACTCGCTCGACGCCGAATCCGGCCGATCGCACGTCCCCTACGGCTGCTCGAATCGCTTCTTCAAGGGATCGCGCCTCGCGGTGAAAATGGATTTGCGGCACGCCTGCAATCGTCGAGATGGTGCCGTCGTTGAAAACGCCATACAGGGCATCCGCCCCCTCCTCGCTCGGTTCGTCCCTTAGGATCAACGTGAATTCGTGCTCCCTCATGGCTCGCCCCCTAAGCTTGTCTTATGAATGCGGGCAACGTTCAACGTCGCGGCGGACGTCACGGGCGTGTTTCTCAGGATTTCGCGGTGTGCACATCACACGAATGTATCATGAGGTAGGGGCGAGGCAAAGTCGCTTTCCTCTCCAACAACGGCTCAGACGTGCAGCTTTCGCCCCTGGGCTCGCGCTAGGGGCTTGACGGCTTCTGCGCTACCTGCTCGGATGTTCCGAATCGTCGGCGAAGTACTGCAGAAGCCGTTGAACCACCGGGGCGAGCCCGGTGGCGGACACTTGTGCCATGCGTCACAACATCGAACTCAAAGCCCGTTTGGCCTCGCTGGTCGACGCCCGCACGGTGGCCCAGCGGCTGGCGACCGAACGGCGGGAGGACCAGCACCAGGTCGATACCTACTTTTTCTGCCGCTCCGGACGGTTGAAGTTGCGGGAGATCACGGGCCAGCGGAACGAATTGATCTGGTACGAGCGTCCCGATCAGCAGCAGTCCAAGGCTTCCCGGTATCTCGTCGTGCCCGTCGAGGACGCGGCCGGCCTGAAGCAAGCGTTGACCAGCGCCTGGGGCATCCGCTGCATTGTGGAAAAGTACCGCGAAATCTACCTGTACCACAACGTTCGCATCCATCTGGACCGCGTGGTGGACCTGGGCGAGTTCTTGGAGTTCGAGGCCGTGCTGGGACCCGACGCGGACGCGGAAACCGGTCATGCTCAGGTGGCCTTCCTGCGGGCCCAGTTCCACATCGCCGACGGCGACCTGGTGACCGGGTCCTACGCCGATCTGCTCGAAGCCTAAGGGCGTCTCGTTCCCTTTTCCTGCGGAACCGCTACAATCCATCCTTCGGAGCATGGCTCTCCGAGCCGTGCAGTCGATCCGATATCCGAACGCAATCCGCACGGCTCGCAGAGCCATGCTACTGGGGGTGAACGAAATCTGCACGGCTCGGAGAGCCATGCTACTCGGGGTACGAGGTGAACCATGCAACGACGATACGTGCTCGCGATGGGGATGTTTTTGGCCGTCCTGGCCGGGGCTGCGATGGCGGCGGCTGACACGGTGCGGCTGGGGGATCTCGACCTGGGCGGCATGTCGTCCGGCTGGGGCAAGCCGCAGCAGAATCAATCGGTGACCGAGCGGCCGTTGAGCATCGGCGGCCAGCAGTTCGAGCGCGGCGTGGGGACGCACGCCAACAGCGAGAGTTGGATTACGCTCGACGGCAAGGCGAAATCGTTCACCGCCAAAGTCGGCGTGGACGACAACGCCAACAATGCCAGCGCGTCGATCGAGTTTGTGGTGTACGGCGACGGCCGCGAACTGTGGCGCAGCGGCGTGTGCAAGTGGCGCGACAAGCCGCGGGAGTGCCGTGTTGACTTGACCGGTGTCAAGATCTTGGAGTTGGTCGTGACCGACGCCGGCGACGGAGTCCATTTCGACCACGCCAATTGGGTTGATGCGGTCTTCGAGTTCGACGGCGCCGCGCCCCAGATGGGTGTGCCCGCGACTCCGGCGGAGGAAGCGGTCCTGCTGACCCCGCCTGCGCCCGCCGAACCCCGCATCAACGGCCCCACGGTGTACGGCGTCCGGCCCGGTTCGCCCCTGCTCTACCGGATTCCCGCCACAGGCCAGCGGCCCATGACGTTCGCGGCTGACAAATTGCCGGTGGATTTGACGCTGGACGCACGGACCGGGATCATCACGGGCACGGTCGCCCGCGCCGGGACGCACCGTGTGAAACTGACGGCGAAGAACGCGGTTGGCGAAGCCACCCGCGAATTCCGGATCGTCGTGGGAGACCAGTTGGCCCTGACGCCGCCCATGGGTTGGAACAGCTGGTACATTCACTACCATCGCGTGAGCGACCAGGTGATGCGGCAAGCCGCCGACCAGATGATCGCCACGGGCATGGCCGATTACGGCTACCAGTACGTCAACATCGACGATTGCTGGATGGTGAAAGTGAACTCCAACGATCCCGAAATCGGCGGGCCGACCCGCGACGCGGACGGCCGCTTGCTGTGCAACAAGCGGTTCCCGGACATGAAAGCGATGACGGATTACATTCACGCCCAGGGACTGAAGGCGGGGATCTACATTTCGCCCGGCCCCACCACGTGCGCCGGCTACGAAGGCAGCTACGGGCACGAAGCGCAGGATGCACAGACGTTCGCCGAGTGGGGCTTTGATTTCCTCAAGTACGATTGGTGCAGCTATGGCCGGAAAGCCGGCGGCAACACGGTCGAGCACTTGAAGAAACCGTACCAGCAGATGTGGGGCGAACTGCAGAAGCAGGACCGCGACATTGTGCTGAATCTGTGCCAGTACGGCATGGGCGAAGTGTGGAAGTGGGGCGGCGAAGTCGGCCACTGCTGGCGGACGACGGGCGACCTGGGCCTGGAACGCGACAGCGCCCTGCCGGGCTTCTACAGCATCGGCATGAGCAACGCCCGCCACTGGGAATACGCTCGGCCAGGCGCGTGGAACGACCCGGACTATATCCTCATCGGCTGGGTGGGCGAAGCAAGCCGCCAGGGCGAAGGCACGCCGACCAAGCTCACGCCCAACGAGCAGTACGCCTACATGTCGATGTGGTCGCTGATGGCCGCGCCGCTGATCTTCAGCGGCGACATGGCCAAGCTGGATGCGTTCACGCTGAACGTGTTGTGCAATCACGAGGTGATCGAGATCGACCAGGATCCGCTCGGCAAGCAGGCTCGCATCCAACGGCAGACGCGCCGCGAGTTGGTCCTGGTCAAAGACCTGGAGGACGGCTCCAAGGCCGTGGGACTGTTCAACCTGGGTCCGTTGCCCGCGAAGCTGGCGGTGACCTGGGATGAAATCGGCCTGTCCGGCAAGCAGACGGTCCGCGACCTATGGCGCCAGCAGGACATCGGCGAGTTGGATAACGAGTTCGAGATCGAAGTCCCCCGGCACGGCGTATCGCTGGTGCGCATCGGCCACCGTAGCCCGCTGGCTCCGTGAGCGGAGACCGCGGAGATTTTTGGACTGCGGTGCCTTGTCACCGCTTTTGGT
This sequence comes from uncultured Pirellulaceae bacterium, assembly GCA_964409865.1. Classification (GTDB taxonomy): domain Bacteria; phylum Planctomycetota; class Planctomycetia; order Pirellulales; family Pirellulaceae; genus Anammoximicrobium. The sequence goes on along the minus strand of CAYPGE010000105.1, from coordinate 7,401 downwards.
TTTCTTCTTTGGGTCTGCATTCCGCGCAGAAAGAAAGCGGCGACAAGGCGCCGCACTGCAAAAACCGACGATCCCTGAGCCCGTGGAGACAAGCATGAAACGATGTCTGTACCTGTTGGCGGCCTCGATCAGCTATTTGGCCCCCAGTTCCGCTCTGCCCGCCGAATCCGCTGCGTCACCGCTGGCCGATTACGTCGCCAAGCCCGACGCCAGCTACCGCTGGGTCCAGAAGCAGACCGGACGCATCCTGGCGGCCGAGTACGCCGAGCTGATCCTCACCTCGCAGACCTGGCGCGACATCGTCTGGAAACACCAACTGTTCGTGATCAAACCCTACTCGGCGCCCAAGGACGCGCGTCACGCGCTGCTGTTCATCAGCGGCGGCAGTTGGCGCGACGAATTGGAGGACCCCGCCTCGTCATCACCGCCCCGCGACGCCCAGTTGTATGTGACGCTGGCCGAGTTGCTGAAAACGCCCGTCGCCGTCCTGCTGCACGTGCCGCACCAGCCCATTTTCGACGGCAAGCGCGAAGACGCCGCCATCGCCTACACGTTCGACGAGTACCTGCGCACCAAGGACCCCGAATGGCCGCTGCTGCTGCCGATGGTCAAGAGCGCCGTGCGCGGCATGGACGCCACGCAGGAGGCCGCTCGCCGCCAATGGTCGCTGGACCTGCGCACGTTCACCGTCACGGGCGCGTCGAAACGCGGCTGGACGACGTGGCTGACGTCGGCGGTCGACAAGCGGGTGACGGCCCTGGCGCCGATGGTCATCGACGTCTTGAACATGGGTCCGCAACTGGCTCACCAGGAGAAAGCCTATGGCCAGCCGTCCGAGCAGATTCACGACTACACCGAGCGCGGGATGCACCGCAAGCTGCAATCGGACGAGGGCAAATCGCTGGTGGCGATCGTGGACCCGTACCAGTATCGGCAGGTGCTCCGGCAGCCGAAGCTGATCATCCTGGGCACGAACGATCCTTACTGGACTGTGGATGCGCTGAATCTGTACTGGGATGGCTTGGTCGGCGAGAAGCACATTCTGTACGTGCCGAACAACGCGCACGGCTTGAAGGATTACGGCCGTGTGTTCGGCAGCCTGAACGCCCTGCACCAGCACGTCGTGGGCGGACAGCGCCTGCCGCAACTGAGGTGGCAGTACGACGAGCAAGATCGCGGCGTCCGCTTGACCGTCAAATCGGAGCCGCCGGCCCGGCAAGTCGTGGCTTGGATGGCGACGGCTCCCACGCAGGATTTCCGCCAAGCCCAGTGGCAATCGCATGCGATGAACCAGGACGGACCGCAGCACACGTTCCAAGTGGAGCGCCGCACCGACGGCTTCGCCGCCGTGTTCGCCGAAGCCGAGTACGGTTCGAAGGACTCGCCGTCGCCGTACTTTTTCTCGACCAATCTCCGTGTCGTGGAACCGGTGACCGGTGATCGGTGATCGGTGATCGGTGATCGGTGACTCGCGACTGACGACTGACGACTGACAACTGACAACTGACGACCGATCACCGATAACCCGTACCATGCCCCATTCCTTCTCAACCGAACTGGCCCGCATCTTTCCTGCCGACCGGCTGTTGACCAAGCCGGCCCAGTTGCTGGTCTACGAATCGGATGCCCTGACGGCTTTGCGCCAGCGGCCACTTGCGGTCGTCCTGCCGGAGTCGCAGGAGGAAGTGATCGCGACGGTGCGATTGTGCCATCGGCGCGGCGTGCCCTTCGTCGCGCGGGGCAGCGGCACCGGCCTGTCCGGCGGTTCGCTGCCGGTCGAGAACGGCATCGTGATTGCGATGAACCGCTTGAACCGCATCAAGAAGCTGGATCCGGAGCAGCGGATCGCGGTGGTCGAAGCGGGGGTGGTCCATCAGCAGGTCACGCAAGCGGCGGATCGGCACGGTCTGTACTACGCGCCGGACCCTGCCAGCCAAGCCGTCTGCACGATGGGCGGAAACGTGGCCTTTAATTCCGGCGGCGCTCATTGTCTGAAGTACGGCATGACCAGCAACCATGTCCTGGGCCTGAAGGTCGTGCTGGCCGATGGCGAGGTCGTCGAGTTTGGCAGCGAGAGCGTGGAGGGTGTGGGCGTCGGACCGGACCTGATCGGCCTGTTCGTCGGCTGTGAAGGGGTGTTCGGCATCGCCCTGGAAATGACGCTGCGGCTGCTGCCCAAGCCGGAGCGCTACCGCATGGTGTTGGCGGCCTACAAGGATCTGGAAACCGCCGGGCAAGCGGTGGCGACCGTGGTCGCCTGCGGATTGCTGCCCGGCGCGATCGAGATCATGGACCGTCTGGCGATCGAAGCGGCCGGGGCGTCGGTCCAGGGCGTAGGTTGGGACTCCGTCCCGACCGGGTCGGGACCGAGTCCCAACCTACAGGATGACTCCGCAGGCGCCGAGGCGGTGCTGATCGTGGAATTGGACGGCGAGGCGGACCAGGTCGAGCGGGAGTTCTATCACTTGCGGCGCGTGATCGACGATTCGGGCGCGCTGGAAGTGCGGATCGCCAAGTCGGCGGAAGAGCGTGGGAAGATCTGGCAGGGCTGCGGGGGCATGTTCTCCGCCGCGGGGCGGCTCAGTCCCGATGGTCTGGCCCCCGACGGCGTCGTGCCACGCGGCAAACTGGGCCAGGCGCTGGCCGAGATCAATCGGCTGAGCCGCGATTATGGTTTGCGCGTGGCCAACGTGTCCCACGCGGGCGACGGCAACCTGCACCCGCTGATCCTGTACGACGGCCGACAGCCGGGCGCCTTGGAGCAGGCCGAGGAACTGGTCGGCAAGATCCTGCGCTACTGCGTCGAACTGGGTGGATCGATCAGCGGCCAGCACGGCGTAGGCAGGGAGAAACGGGACTGCCTGCCGGTCATGTTCAGCGACGTGGACATGGAAGTCATGCGCCAGATCCGGCGCGAGTTGGACCCCAAAGAGATCGCCAACCGAGGCAAGGTGTTCCCGGAGAAGAAGCACTTTCCATGACCACGGTCCTTCAGCCCAAGACGACAGCCGAGTTGCAGCAGATGGTAGCGGCCTCGTCGCTGCTGTCCGTGCGGGGCGGCGGCAGCAAATCGGCCTTGTCGGCGCCCCCTGCCGGCGCTGTCTGCGTGGACTTGCGCGGGCTGTCGGGCATCATCGAGTATGTTCCCGACGAATACGTGTTCACCGCGTATGCGGGCACGCCGTTGCAGCAGGTGGTCGAAGAACTGGCTCGGCACAGGCAGTACCTGCCTTTCGATCCGCTGCTGGTCCGCCGCGGCGCTACGCTGGGCGGGACGGTGGCTGCGAACATGAGCGGATCGGGCCGCTACCGGTACGGCGGGGTGCGTGATTTCATTTTGGGCGTGCGGTTTGTCGATGGCCGAGGTCAGCTGGTCCGCAGCGGCGGCAAGGTCGTCAGGAACGCGGCGGGCTTCGATCTGTCCAAGTTCTTCGTCGGCAGCCTGGGCCGGTACGGGGTCCTGACCGAGGTCAGCTTCAAAGTCTTCCCACGTCCGCACTCGACCATGACGCTGGCGCTGACGTACCCCAGCCTGGCGGCGGCCCTGCACGCCGTTTTTCGCTTGGCCACGGTGCCGCTGGACATCGACGCGCTGGACTTGGAGCCGGCGGAGGGGAAGGCCTTCCGGCTGCAGTTGCGCGTTTCCGGTCTGGAGTCCGGACTGCCGGACCGCTTGGCGCGGCTGGAGGCGTTGTTGCAGGAGGAACCACCCTCGTTGCCGCAACAGCTGTTGTTAGGCCACCACGAGACCTCGTGCTGGGACGCCATCAACAATCTGTCCTGGGTCCCGCACGGCGCACAGTTGCTCAAGGTGCCGCTGCCGCCGCGGCAAGTTCCCGAGTTGGATGCGCGAATCCACTGGGATGCGCGGCGTTACACGGCCGGCGGCGGCTTGGCTTGGCTGGCCCTGCACAACGTGGAATCGGCTCGAATGGTGCTGACCGACCTGGGGCTGGTGGCCTTGCGCGTCTGGGGGCCGGGCGGCGACCCGTTCGTCGGCGTGCGCCGCGGGATGGGGCTGGCTCAGCGAGTCAAACGCGCGTTGGATCCGTCGGGCCGATTTGGGGAGGCGTAGATGCAGCACCGGATCGACCCGGCAAAATTCGGACCGCGCGGGTCCGCGATGGCGCAGGCCGTCCAGTCGTGCGTGCATTGCGGAATGTGCCTGTCGGCCTGCCCGACGTATCAGGTGCTGGGCGAGGAAATGGACTCGCCGCGAGGCCGCATTTACTTGATGAAGAACGTGCTCGAACGCCAACTCCCGGCGGGCGATGCCCAGCCGTTTCTCGACCGCTGTCTGAGGTGCTGGGCTTGTGTCCCGGCGTGCCCTTCGGGCGTCGCGTACGACGAGTTGCTGACGCACTATTGCGCGGCGCTGGGCGACGTCCGCCGGCGTTCGTGGCGGGACGCAGTGACCCGCAAGCTGCTAGCGGAAACTCTGCCCTATCCCGGCCGCTTCCGCGCGGCGTTGGCGGCCGGACGGCTGGGCAAAGCGATGCCGCGGATGGTGCCTCGCGCGCTGCGCGGCATGCTGGACCTGCTCCCGGCCGCGGTGCCCCCCACGCAGCCGCTGCCCGAGCTGGTCCCCGCCCAAGGACGGCGGCGGGCTCGCGTCGCGCTGCTGGCCGGCTGCGTCCAGAGCGTCCTGGCGCCCGACATCAACACGGCCACTCTGCGCGTGTTGTCGGCCAACGGCGTCGAGACGGTCGTGCCGCAGACGCAGGGTTGTTGCGGCGCCATCCTGATGGACCTGGGCGAAGACGAGCAGGCTCGCCGGCTGGCACGTCACAATATCGAGGTCTTTCCCCACGACGTCGACGCCATCCTCAGCAACGCGGCTGGCTGCGGTTCGAGGATGCACGATTACGAACTGCTGTTTGCCGGAGAGGACGACCTGCCGCGAGCCGAGGCCTTCGCCGCCCGCGTGCTGGATGTTTCCGTATTCCTGGACCAACTCGGACTGGAACCGCCCGGCCCGCTGCCGGTCCCGCTGCGGGTCGCGTATCACGACGCCTGCCACCTGCTGCACGCCCAAGGCGTCAAAGACCCGCCCCGGCGGCTGTTGTCGGCCGTGCCGAACCTGGAACTGCTAGAACTGAATGACGGCGGCCTATGTTGCGGTTCGGCGGGCGTCTACAACCTGGTGCAACCGGAAATCGCCCGGCAACTGGGCGACCTCAAGGTGGCCCGCATCCTGGACACCGGCGCCGACGCCGTGGTCACCGGCGACATCGGTTGCCTGCTGCAAATCCAAGCCCACCTCCGCCGCCAGTCCCGCGACCTGCCCGTGTACCATATAATGACGATCCTGGATCGAGCCTATAACGCCGGGGACGATTGAGTCACTGGTCACTTGTCATTTGTCACTTGTCATTTGACAGCGGCAGCTGACCAGCGACCAATGACAAGTGACGAGTGACCAATAACAAGTGACAACACCCATGTGGCTCCAAACCTACGACCCGCTCGGTAACCCGTTTCTGTCCACCGTTGTCGCGGCGCTGCCGGTGGTCGTCCTGCTGGGCGCGATCGGCATTTTGCAGATCCGCATCCACATTGCGGCGCTGCTGGGCTTGTTCGTCGCCCTGGGGGTCGCGATCCTCGTGTTTCGCATGCCGGTCAGTGCGGCGCTGGCGTCGGCCGGCTACGGCGCCACGTATGGCTTGGTGCCCATCGGCTGGATCATCTTGAATCTCATTTTTCTGTATCAGTTGACTGTCAGGAAGGGTCTGTTTGACGTCTTGCGGGATCACCTGGCTTCGTTTGTGCCGGACAAACGCGTGCTGCTGATCCTGGTCGCCTTCTCTTTCGGCGCTTTCTTCGAAGGCGCGGCCGGCTTCGGCACGCCGGTAGCCATCACCGCGGCCATCCTCATGCAATTGGGTTTCACGCCGCTGCAAGCTTCCGCCTTGTCGCTGATTGCCAACACGGCCCCCGTCGCCTACGGCTCGTTGGGCACGCCGATCATCGCCTTGTCCGGGGTCACAGGGCTGGATCAGATGCACTTATCGGCGATGATCGGACGGCAATTGCCGTTCTTCTCGCTGATCGTGCCGTTTTGGGTCGTCTGGGCTTACGTCGGATTCCGTGGCACGCTGCAAATCTGGCCCGCGGCGCTGACCGCCGGCATCGCCTTTGCGGTCCCTCAGTTCCTGGTATCCAACTTCCACGGCCCGTGGCTGGTGGACGTTGTGGGGGCCATCTCGTCGATGCTGGCGCTGGTCGTGCTGCTCCGATTCTGGCGCCCGCGCCGAGTGCTCTCCGACGGTCCGGCGGAGGTCCCCGTTGAAGTTCCGTCTTCAGGCTGTCCGGAGCAGGCTGAAGCCTGTACTCCAGCGCCCGCCTCGCGCCGCAGGGTCGTCCAGGCTTGGCTGCCCTGGGTGGTGCTCAGCGTCATGATCTTCCTGTGGGGGCTGCCGATGGTCAAGCAAGGATTGAATTCGCTGTCGGAGCCGAAATTCCAGGTGCCCGCGTTGCACAACGTCGTGGTGCGCGGCTATCCCGTGGTGCCCCAGCCGACGCCGGAGGCGCCGACCAAGCCGGAGGAAGCCGTGTACAAACTGAGTTGGCTGTCGGCCACGGGCAGCGGCATCCTGATCGCCGCCGTGCTGGCCGGCTTCCTGATGGGGTTTTCGCCCGTACAGATGCTGCGGACCTACGGCGCAACTTTGATTCGCGTCCGCTTTTCCCTGCTCACGATCGCCGCCATGCTGGCGCTGGGCTACGTGACCAAGTATTCCGGAACCGACGCGACGTTGGGTCTGGCCCTGGCCAAAACAGGCGTTCTGTATCCCTTTTTCGGCACCTTGCTGGGTTGGTTGGGGGTGGCGTTGACGGGTTCCGACACGGCTTCCAACGTGCTGTTTGGCAGCCTGCAAAAGATCACCGCCAGCCAGGTGGGCATCAGCGCCACGCTGATGTGTGCCGCCAACAGTTCCGGCGGCGTGATGGGCAAGATGGTGGATGCGCAGAGCATCGTGGTCGCGAGTACCGCGACCAACTTCTACGGCCACGAAGGCCAGATCCTGCGGGTCGTGTTCGTCCACAGTCTGACGCTCGCCGCGCTGGTCGGCGTGCTCGTCATGCTGCAGGCGTACGTGTTCCCGTTCACGGAGATGGTGGTGCAGTGAAAGCAGTCGGGGTCTGAGTCAGCAGGACACGCGTGTCGTGCGAGCATGCCGGGTTGTCACTCGCCCAGCGTCGATTTCTTTCGCAGCAGGTGGTGATAGTGCTGGGCAAAGCGGTGTGCTTCGTCCCGCACGTACTGCAGCAGACGCAGGGCGAAGGCGTGGCGACTGAGCCGCAGCGGTTCCTCGACGCCCGGCAGATAGATCTCCTCGTCACGCTTGGCGAGGAGATCTATCTGCCGGGCGTCGAGGAACCGCTGCGGCTCAGTCGCCA
>CAYPGE010000104.1:0-23009 GCA_964409865.1 uncultured Pirellulaceae bacterium | reverse complement strand
CTCCGCGTGATGATCGCCAACAAGAACGGGACAGTTATTGATTCGCCGATCCTAACCGCCTGGCGCCGCCGCTTCTGATGCAGGTCAAGGGGCAGACGTACGGAAGTCATTTCTCGCGGCTGAGGGTCCAGGTAGCCTCATGTCTTGCCGTGAGCGCGGCCGCCGGCCTGGACCTGCAACACGGGCTGGGCTCGTTCGCCGCTGCACAACACCACCAACAGGTTCGAGATCAGCGCGTCGCGAGCGGCCTACGGTGATGCGGTCTTCGATTTCCACGTTCGCGACACGATCGCCCCGGCGCCGAACGCTGCCGCCAAGCAGACCACGGGCATCAGTGGGGCTCGCATCCGCAGATTGCTCCAGTAAACGGCGTGCATGACTGTGAAGGACAGACACAGCAAGAGACCCCAAAGCCAGGGCGGATCGCACCACCTGCGTCCCAGCAATCCTGCGCCCACCAGCGCCAGCGCGAAAACCCCGACATACCAAACGCCAACCGCATATCGGGCGAAACGCTTAGCAGCCGATTCGCTGGACTCGACTTGATGCGGCACCAGCCCCCACAGACTGCCGATGCGAAAAACGCTGGCCCTCACGAATCCGGCCGGATCGCGCCGGATGCTCGCCACAGCTTGATCGTAGGCCCAGCGATCCGCTCGCAACTCGTCGTCATCGAGTTCTCGTCGAGCCCGAAGGTATTGCTCGTCCAAGTGCCGGGAATCCCAGACCTCGCCCCACTCGGCTTGACGCAGAAAACCGTAGAACTCCTCGTTGTTGCCCAGCCACAACGTGTATCCGCCGTGCGTGGTGGTCACAATCGGCCGATCGAAGACGAGGGCGTTTCGCGCGGCCCAAGGCGCCGTCACGACACCGCCCGCGAACACGAAGGAACCCGCCAGCCACAGCCGCCTGCGAAAGGGGCTCTGCAGCACCAGCAGCAGCGCCAGTGCGATCGCTGCCCCCCAGACCAGAAACGTCGGGCGGCACAAGGCGGCCAACGCGACCAGGACTCCCGCCACCATCGCCCGCGACGTCGTGGGAACCGCGGTCAGCCGCGTCAGCCCCCACAGGCCCAGGACCGCCAGCAGCGCGGCCAAGGTTTCCGTCATCACCCGCGAAGACTGGTTCAGCAGGATCGGGTCACAGGCCGCCAGAACCGCAGCCCAGAATCCCCAACGGCCGAACTGCCAGGATTGCGACACCCGGTAGACGAGCAAGACGGTGGCGATGCCGGCCACCGCGTGCAGGACCGCGATGCTCGCCGGGCCCACGTCGTCAACCCAACCGCAGGCAGCCAGGACCAATGGGTACAGCGGCGGGCGATAGGCCGTCGGCCGCACTCGCGCCGCCGTGTCGTGCGAGATCCGGTGCCCGGTCCGGTTCGGCGCAGGTCTCCCGACCTCGCCGAAACCGACGACCGCAGGTCTCCCCGATTCTTGAGGCCTGTCGGTCACGCTTGGTGCGGGGACGGGAGCCCCGCGCACAACGGGCACACGAGGGGCCTCCTCGGACATCCGATACCCAAACGTTCCCTCCGCGACAAGCTGCTGTGCGAGTTGCCGGTACGTGTCCGGATCTTTCCGCAACGAACGGTAGTCGGCGGCCAGCCATCCGCCGCGGACGACGGCCGCCACGGCGAGCAGGCAAAGCCAGAGCCGAGAGTTGCTGCGTTCTTGCACCGTCACTGGATCCAGCCTAAAGAACTCCAGTACTCGTACAGCCACGGATGGGACCAGGGATTCAGCGACGCATACGCGGCGGACGTGACGCTGACCAGAAGCAGAACCAGGGCGACGCCCCGCCAGGCGGGCCGATCCGCGATCGCATCCGCCGCGGGGACCATCACCAGCAGCCACAGCGGCGCAAACCAGAACATCCAGCGAAATCCGCAGGCCACGCCGCCGTAGTTCCGGTCTCCCAAAGGTCGCGCGAGATAGAACGCCAGGCAGACCAGCGACAGCAGCAGGACGGCAGCCGCCACGGTGCGCAGGCTGGGTCCCCCGCGCGCGAGCCAAATCCCCGCACCCGCCACACTGAACAGCCAAATCGGCGTCAGCGAGAACACGCCGTGGTGCCCGATCAGGACGTGAAACGCATAGGCCCACCTGGAGGGCTCGCCTCGATCCACTCCGGTCTTGCGCGTCTCCAGCCAGTAGCTCAGTTCGTATTCGTACCAATTGTCCCAAACGAAGGCCTGCACGGCCCGCTCATCGGCCGCTACGGCCAGCCGGTTCTGGCGTTCGGGGTCCCAGATCATCCAGCCCTGGCCGGACCAGCGCGGTTGCAGGGTCGCTTCTGCCGACAGCTCGACGCCCGACTCCGACAGTGCTTGGCGCAACGGCTGCGGGACCCTGCCCGCTTGGATCTCCGCCAGAAAATTGCCGTCCACGGCAGCCAGCCTGGGGCCGTCGCTCCGGTGGGCGTAGGGCGGCCGCCAACTGCCGTGCGCCCAGTAGTTGGTCAAGAAGAAGGCCGCGGCGACCACGGCTGCGGCGGGCACAAAGCCTGCCAGGAAGCGGCCCACAGACCGATACGCCAAGGCCGCGGCCACGGCTGCGGCAAACGACAACGCGGGCAATTCATTGACCACCGTCAAGGCAGAGAACAATCCCGCGACGACAAAATAGCGCAGGGACCGCTGGCCATCGCACCAGACGGCCAGCGTCGCGGCCATCGCCAGCACCGCGCTCACCGCCGCCCACACGTGATTGTTCAAGGTCACAGCGAACGTCGTCAGGAACGTGCCGTAGACGGCCCCGGCGGCCACGAACAAACGCCCCCAGTCCGTCCGGCCGTAGCGTTCGATCAGCCGGAATAACAGCCAGAAATAGACAGCCAGGGGCAGGACGTTGGCCACCAGCAGCAGGCAGCGAACCACGTAGAAGGGCCGATCGGCCAACGTCACGCCCGTCAGTTTCTGCAGGCACCAGTAGGGGATCGCCATCATCACCGTCGGCAACGGCGGCTTGCTGCTGTAGAAATGCTCGCATCCGTCAGCACTTCCGTGCCGCACCATGTCGATCGAATACCACTCCCGGTCGCGCTTCGTTTGGTCCCGGTCAAGGAAGATCACGTCGTCCAGCGCGAACGTGCCGTGATCCACCAGCGCGCGAATGGCCGCCCAGCGACTGCGGTCGTTGGCGCTCAGCAGGGGAGTCTCGCCCAACGATGACTCCACGGTCCAGATGCGGCCGATCATGCCGCCCACGGACGTCACGAGCAACAGCGCATACACGAACCAGCGGATCTGGCAACCGGCGTCGGGTCGCAAGTCGTTCATCGTGGTCCGATCCGCTGTTTGATGGAATAGGAAGACGCTTTGTCCGTGTGGTAGGCCGTCAGCATTTCCGCCAGGAAACCGACGGTAATGAATTGAGCGCCCAGCAACATCGCGACGATCGAATAGTAGAAGATCGCCCGCTTGTGCAGGTCCACCGGCGTCAGATCCGGCACCGTTCGGGAGACGACCCACCAGACGGTCAGCGCCAAGACTCCCAAACTGCCCAGAAAGAAACTGAGCAGCCCCAGCGTGCCGAGCAAGTGCTGAGGCCGCTGGCTGTAGCCCGTCAGGAAATAGACGGTCAGCAGATCCAAAAAGCCTTTGACAAAACGCCGCACGCCGTACTTGGAGTGTCCGAATCTCCGCGGCCGGTGATGGATGGCGATTTCCCCCGCCTTCCAGCCGCGTGCGGCCGCCAACACCGGGACGAAGCGGTGCAGTTCGCCGTACAAGCGGACTTCGTCGAAGATCTCGCGCCGATAGCACTTGAATCCGCAGTTGTGGTCGTGCAACCGGACGCCCGTCAGAGCGCCGACCAGCCAATTGAACACGCGCGACGGCCCGACTTTGTGCCACGGGTCGTGGCGGACCTGCTTCCAGCCGCTGACGACGTCCAGGCCGGTGTCCATCTCCGCCAGGAAACGCGGCAGTTCGTGCGGATCGTCCTGCAAGTCGGCGTCCAAGGTAAACACGATCTCGCCGCGAGCCGCGGCAAACCCGGCGTTGAGCGCCGCAGCTTTGCCGAAGTTGCGGCGGAAGCGAATCCCCTGGACGCGCGGATCGCTGCCCGCCAACCGTTCGATCTCCTGCCACGACCCATCGGTGGAGCCGTCGTCCACGAAGATCACTTCCAGGTCGTACTGGTGCTCGCGCGCCACATCGGCCAACTCGCCGTGCAACTCGCCAAGGCTTTCCGCTTCGTTGTAAACGGGAATGACGACGCTGAACATGGTTCGTGATTCTACGCAACGACAGGTGTGTCCGCCACTTTCCTACGATACTCGGGATGGGCGACGGAAGAAACCGGAGTGCAACAGATTCTTGCCGCGCAGGCCGACGATTCGACATTGTAGCAAAGTTGCGCGATTTGGTATAAGCGCGATCAACGGTCGTCCGGCCCAACCGAGTCGAAGGGAGTTTTGTTGTGATTCTCGACCGCGCCCTCAGCAAGAGCATCCAGAAGCCCGGCTTTTTCGAAAAAGCCGAACTCTTTTTCAGCCGAACCCTTGGTCGCAGGTACGTGTTCGCGACGGCGTCCTTGTTTGCCTTCGGACTCCCCGCCATCCTCCTGAGTGCGGACAGACCGGACGCAATCTCGAAATTGGATCATCTGCTGCAGGCAGCCGCCCATTTGGAGAAGGCCGGGCGAACCGATTTGGCCGCGGAGATCTACGCGCAAATCGCCGCCGAAGCCGACGTGGACCGCCAGCGCCTGGCCGATGCCAAGCTGGAGCAGATCAGGCAGTTGGAGGCCGACATCGCGCGTTTGCGAACGACGTCCGCGGCGGGGGACCAGATCGTGGTCCAGTTGAAAGTCATCGAACTCGCGCTACAGAAACTCCATGCCTCCGGGTTGACTCTGGTCAGCATTCAGAATCTGCTCGATTCCAAGTCCAGTGCGGCCGTGCTGGACGAAGGCGGTCAGATCAGTGCGTTCATGGAACTGCTGTGCCGCGAAGGGCTGGTCCAAGTCGTCGCGGAGCCGAAGCTGGTGACCGTCAACGGCCGACCTGCGACACTCCAGGTCGGCACCGTTGGCGTTGACAGGCCGCGGGACGACCAGCATCGAAGCGGCCAAGGGGCCGTAAGCTTGGCCGGACTGCGATTCGACTGTACGCCGAAGATCACCGATTCCGGGAAGCTCTCGCTGGCTCTTTATCTCCGCCGCCAAATGCCGGTTACCGCGGCTGAAACGGGGGCTGGTGCCGGCGATCCGCCTGCGGTTGGCTCGCTGGAAGTCAGCACGCAGGTGGAACTTAGCTCCGGCGAAACCCTCGTTCTCGCTGGCCCGCGACAATCGCAAGGGGCCGAGGGTAGCAACGCCACATTGCTACTGGTGACGGCCTCGATCGTGGGAACTCACGGCCCGCTGCCTCCCCCGTAGGCGTTTGCCGGGAACACGGATTGCTTGCAACCAAGCAGAGCAGCGATACCGCGCGCAACTGACCGCACTTCCCAACGTTAGCCCCTTTGCGTTATATTTGGGCTGGCAGTCTCTGCGCTCCAACGGCCGTGTTGGAGACGTGGGGGTACTGTCCCCACGGTCAGGAGCGAAATGTATGACAAAGAAAGAAGATGCCTTTGAAGTCGAGGGCACGGTGACGCAAGCCCTTGCCAATACCCGCTTTCGCGTTCAGCTGGACACAGGGAACGAAGTGCTGGCTCATGTGGCGGGAAAGATCCGCAAGAATTTCATTCGCATCGTGCCTGGGGATCGAGTCCGCGTGGAACTCTCGCCTTACGACCTCACCAAGGGTCGCATCATCTACCGCGACCGCTAGCAGCGTGCTTGGAAAAGCCCAGTAAATTTCGCAGATCTTGCGTTTTTTGGAAAACTTTTCGCACGGCTGCCGGGTAATCTCTGGCGTATGCTCTGGGCTGCTCCTAAGAGCCCCCTCCATTCGCAGTGACTCGGATGGGACGAACGCGCGGGGCGTTTGTCCGCACGGAAAACGTGGGAAGCAAGTAATCCAAGGAGAATGTGATCGTGAAAAGACTCTGGAAACGTAGCGTTTCGGTGCTGGCAGTGCTGGCCCTGGCACTGACAACTTTTGGGGCGTCAGTGACTGGCTCGGCGTTCGGGCAGGAGCCAAAACCGCTGGTGGTGGCCTCGTTGGCGGGCTCGGACGAAGTGTTGTCGAATATCCTGTACGTGACCGAAGCGGCCAGCGTCGGCGACTTTGGCCGTCTGGCGGCGATGTTGGCCGGCCCCTACACCGCGCCGCTGGACAAGACTCGCCCCTTCGGCGTGTACTTGACATTGCTGGGCGAGGACGACGTGCGGGCCATGAGCTTTGTGCCCGTCAAGGACTTGAAGATGCTCCTGATGACGATGGAGCAGCAGATCGGCAAACCCGAGGATTTGGGCGGCGGCGTGCTAAAGATCGCCGCCGACCGGCCCCAGCCGATGTTCGTCAAAGAGTCCGATGGATGGGCCTTTGTCGCGAACCGCCAGGAGCACCTGAACGATCTGCCGAAGGATCCGGTCGCCATCTTGGACGGCCTGGACAAAAAGTACACGTTCGCCCTGCGGGTGAACGTGTGCAACATCCCCTCGAATTTACGTGAGATGGCCGTGACTCAGGTACGGCAGGGTTTCGAAGATCGCGTGGCCCAAGAATTGAACCCCCAACAGGCCCAGGCGATGAGGCAGTTCGGCGGCTTGCTCGTGGATTCGATTGTCCAAGTGATCGAGGAGACGGACCATATTACCCTGGGTTGGCAGGTCGACCAGGAAGCGAAGAAAACCTATCTCGATGTCAACTTCACCGCGGTCCAAGGCACGGAACTCGCCAAGCAGATGAAGTTGATCAAGGAAGGCAAGTCGGCCTTTGCCGGGTTCTCGCTGCCGGACGCCGCGATGACGTTTCTGGGGCACGGCGCCAGCAGCAAGTCCGAAGTCGAGCAGAGCACGGCGCTGCTGGCCCGGTTCCGCGAACAAGCCATGCGGGGCATCGAGAACGACGGCAATCTGGCCAATGACGACGAGCGCCAGACGGTCAAGGCGATTGCGAACCAGTTGTTGGACATCGCCGACGAGACCGTCAAGGCGGCCAAGATGGACGCCGGCGCCGCGCTGGTACTGAAAGAGGGTTCGCTGGCCTTTGCGGGCGGCGGTTTCGTGGCCGATGGCGTGAAGCTCGCTGAGACCCTGAAGAAGTTGGCCGAATTCGCCGCCCAGAAAGACCCCAACTTCCCAGGTGTCAACTTCGACGCCGAGACGTACGAAGGTGTCACGTTCCACACCGCCAGAATCCCCTTGCAGGGCGCCGATTCCAAGGCTCGCGAGATCCTTGGCGACCCGCTGGAACTGGTCATCGGCACGGCCAAGACCAGCGCGTACGTCGCCTTCGGCAAGGACGCGGCGGGATTGCTGAAGAGCGTCCTGGCCGCTTCGTCGGCGGACCGCGGCAAGCAACTGCCGCCGTCGCAGCTGCGTCTTGCCCTAACCCCCATCCTGGCCTTCGTGGCCGCAACTGATCCGAAACCGGAGATCCAGGCGGCGCTTAACGCGGTCAAGCAGTATGCGGGCAGCGACACCATTTCGGTCACTACCACGCCGATCGAGAACGGCTGTACGGTACGACTCGAAGTCCACGAGGGCGTGCTGAAGGCCATCGGCGGCGCCGTCAAGCGACAGTAGCGCGCCAGACAAGAACCGAACGACTTGACGGTAGGACGGATTGGCATCCATCCCACGGCTGGCCCCGCGACAACCTGGCGGGGCCAGCCGCGACGATTCCACTTCCCTACTGATTGATCGGGAACCGCTCCCCCAACTCCTTCAGCATGTCCATCGCCTTCATGGCTTTCAGCGAGTTGTAGTTGATTCCGCCTGCCGTGAGGCTCGCTCCCTCCTGGAACGGATATTGCGGGATCGTCGTGAAGAAGGCTTTGAGCTTCTCCTGCATCGGGACGAACAGCCACAGGTTGTCTGCGTACCAGCGGACAATCGCGAAGTGGACCTTCCAGTTGCCCCAGCGAATGGCATTCAACTCGCCGCCCTGACCGAAATAGTAGATCGTGTCGCGCGGCGCCTTGTCGACTTCGCCTCTGAAGAACGGCAGGTAGTCGTAGCCGTCCAGATGCACCTTCCAGGTCTTGCCATTCGCCGGAAGGCCGCCGGTCCCGTTTTCTCCAGAAACTCGCCCGTCGTCCAGCGCTCATGGCGGTCACCAGTCGCGTGATCTCTGGGGCAAAGTCGCTGCGAGGGCTGGCCGCGGCAAGCTGTGCGGGTCGCGGAAACGATTCGGGGCGTAGCAATCGTTCTCCTTATCGGGAAAAGTCCGGATGTCCTAACCGTTCGTGGGCGACTCCAACCGAAATCGCTATTCGGTTCGTTCCGGGGATTCCGAAAGTACAACATGTACGGATGTTGTGGACGCCCCAGAATTCCTGCCGGAATCTCCTTTCTACGCATTCCCTGTGGAGTCGCTGAGTATGAACGGTCGCGTTGCCGTACTGCTGTTGACGGCCATCCTGCTGGCCGCGGATTCGGCACATGCCCAGTCCTTCGGAATCGAGGTATTCAACAACTTGATGCCCGCTTCGGGAGGCATGGCGGGCGCGAGCATCGCCTCGCCGCAAGATCTGCAATCGGCGATCAATGGGAATCCGGCCTCGTTGACCCAGTATCGCGGCACGCAATTCAGCCTCGGCGGGGCGTGGATCGAACCGACGTACAGTCTGTCGGTTGCCCCGCCCGGTTTGCCTTTCGTCGGTCCCTTTGATGCGAAATCCGACGCGCAGGGCATCGCGGCTCCGAACATCGGCGTCACGCAGGACTTCAGCGCGTGGGGGCTGCCCGTCACGATGGGCCTGGGACTGATGGCCGGATCGGGTGCCGGCGTTGATTTCCGCGAGGTTCCGGAGTCCAACGGAACCCATGCCAGCCTGGTCGCCTTGGACATCATTGCCGGCGCCGGCGTCTGTCTCACTGACCGATTGTCGTTGGGGGCCTCGATCATCCTCTCGAATGCCACGATGGCTGGGCCGTTCGTCGGGAATACGGGCTCGTCCATCGACTACGCCTTGCGCGGCAGCGTCGGCGCCGGCTACCAGTTGACGCCCGATACCAACCTGGGGTTGTTCTGGAAGTCCAAGGCCGCTTACACGTTTGAGAGCCTTGTCACGTTCCCCAGTCAGGCCCCTGGAGTCTACTGGGACGTGGCGGCGGATCGGCCGCAGTGCTTTGGTCTGGGGATCGCGAACAAGACCCTTCTGGACGGGCGTTTGCTCCTGGCTGTGGATGCCGTTTTCCAGGAGTACACGAACACGGCGATGTTCGGAGAACTGTTCAACGATCAATGGGCCTTGCAGTTCGGTGCCCAGTATGCGCTCAATCATCGCGTGCGGTTGCGGTTGGGATATGCCTGGAACGAGAATCCGATGCGTGATTCGGTGGGCGATCGCCTTGGCGGGGTCGTCCCGCCGGAAGGCGTGGCTCAGGTCCAGTACGTCGAAGCCCTGTTTGCGGCCATTCCGCAAGACCGCATCACGGCCGGCGTCAGCGTGCGGGACGTGCTGCCCGGCGTGGACCTGGACCTGTTCGCGGGCGGCATGTTCGAGCAATCGCAGACCTTCGGCGTCACCACGGCGACCGTCGAGTCGTATTGGGTCGGCACGGGGATCACTTGGCGGTTTGGCCGCGGCAGCTGCGCCGACGGCAATTGCGAGTAGGGGCGGCTTGAGTAGGACGGTTTGCCAAACCGTCCGGGACGGAATGACATTCCGTCCCACCAGGACTTGGGTGCCACAAACCCATGAGACGACCATGCCGAGATCTGGCCGCGACCCTATCGGGATTTGGTCTTGTCGGCGGGCGATTTGGCTCGGCGCGCTCCTGACGTGCCTGTTGTCCGAAGGGCGCCTGTGTTTCCCTGCGGACGACGTCACCCAATTCGTGGCGACAAGGGCGTCTGGGGATTCGCCTGCTGCGGCCAAGCGATTGCCAGCGGTGGAGGATGGGTTCAGCGACTCGCCGCTGAGCTACCTGGGGCCGGACTTCCCGCAACCGGAGTCGCTTTCCGCAGTCCCGTCCTCGTGGGAACAGGAGGAGCCGGAGGCCGATGTGCGGGGCGACATGGAACTGCAGCCATTGCCCTCCTGGTTCGAGCATGCACGCGTCGGCTACGATCGCGGGTTCGTCATCGCCGGCGAGCGGTCTCTGGATCTGCAGGGGGCGGACGTGCCGTTTCTGATGCGGGTCAACGGCCTGCTGCAATTGCGGCAGACGCATTTCGAGTCCACGGGGCCCAGTCGCGATCTCAACCAGTCCCAACTCATCCGCGGTCGCCTCGCATTCTCCGGCAACGCCTTCACTCCCGACTTGACCTACTTCGTCCAGTTGGACGGCCGCAGCAGCGCGGGCGATGAATTCCGTCTGCTGGACTACATCATGGACTTTGATTTTGGCCACAATCTTTGGGGGCTGGATCGCGGGACCGTGGTCTTCAAAGCGGGCAAGTACAAGGTGCCTTTCACCTTGTCACGCTATTTGTCCGCCCGCGAATTCGAGTTCTGCGACCGCTCGGTGGCCAGCATGTATTTCGACGTGAACCGGAGCCTGGCCTGGGGGCTGTACGGGCAGGCCGCGCCCGCGGCCGTTCCGGTCGAGTGGGAGATGGCGGTATTCAACGGCTTGGTCACGGGGGGAGCGGAAACCGGCAGCAGCGGAGCGCTGGACAACAACTTCGCGTACTCGGCGCGTCTGTTCGCATATCCGCTCGGGGATTGGGGCACGGGCGCCCTGGCCGATCTGGATTGGCACGAGACCCCGGCCACGCGGATCGGTGCCGCCTTTGCCGGCTCGACGATTGCCCGCGATGGCCCGACGGAGTTCGATTCGATGCGCGTGGTCGACTCGGGCGACCGCCTCAGCACGCTGCTGAGCACGCTGCTGCCGCTAGCCGTCGACCAGTACGACGTCCACATGGTTTGCCTGGATGCATCCTGCAAGTACCGGGGCTGGTCCGTGACCAGTGAGTACTATTTCCGCAGTATCAGCGGCTTTGAAGGCGCGTCGGTCCCCAATCTGTTCGACCACGGGTTCTGGTTCCAGGTAGGGAAATTCATCGTTCCAGGGAAGCTAGAGTTGATTTCGCGATGGTCCCGGGTGGTGGGTGACTCGGGCACCTTGGGCCTGGAAGATCAGAGCGCCGACGAGATCGCCGCCGGATTCGTCTGGTATTTTCGCGGACAGAACGCCAAGCTGACTTTCGATGCGACTCACTTGGACGGCGCCCCGATCAGCGCCTCGTCCCTGGACATCTTTCCGGGCGATCTGGGCTGGCTGTTTCGCACCCAAGTCCAACTGGCGTTCTAAGCGGCCGCGCACGAACAAGTCTCGTAGGACGGATTGGCAATCCGTCCCACGCTTTCAACGTCATGCCGTTTGTACGGACGGACTGGCAATCTGTATTACTCGTTCGCGGTTTCTTGTTTCCTTGCGCGCATTTTTGAACAGGAGGGAACAGAAACAACAGAGAGCCGTCACTCCGTTTCCTCTGTCTCCTCCTGTTCAATGATTTCGATTGATCCGGTTGCGGGCCAACGCCGCGTTGGCCCACGGCTGGCCCCGCCACGACCTGGCGGGGCCAGCAGCGATTCCGGTTCCTACTGGTTCGTCGGGAAGCGTTCCCCCAACTCCCTCAGCATGTCCATTGCCTTCATGGCCTTCAGCGAGTTGTAGTTGATTCCGCCGGCCGAGAGGCTCGAACCCTCCTGGAATGGATACTGCGGGATCGTCATGAAGAACTGCTTGAGCTTCTCCTGCATCGGGACGAACAACCAAATGTTATCCCCGTACCATCGGAGGTAGCCCATGGTCCCTTCTTCGTGCATTACCTCGTAGGGGTCCGCGCGCAGATTGGTGATCAGAGGCCAATTCGGGACGATGCGTTCCCCGCTCGCGATATTGCCCTTGACGATCGCGAAACTGATCTTCCAATTCCCCCAGCGAACGGCGTTCAATTCGCCGCCCTGACCGAAATAGTAGATGGTGTCGCGCGGAGCCTTGGCGACTTCGCCTTTGAAGAACGGCAGGTAGTCGTAGCCGTCCAGATGGACCTTCCACGTCTTGCCGTTCGCTTGATGGCCTTCCTTGCACTTTTCGACGATGTTGGGCACGCCGGCCGCGTGCAGGAACGTCGGCAGGAAGTCTTCGTGCGAGATGAGGTCGTTGTAGACCGTGCCGGGCCTGATCACGCCGGGCCAGCGGACGACCAGGGGCACGCGGAAGCCGCCTTCCCAAGTCGTGCCTTTTTCGCCGTGGAAGGGGGTGATCCCGCCGTCGGGCCAGCTGCCCGTTTCCGCCCCGTTGTCAGTGCTGTAGACCACGATCGTGTTGTCGTCGATCCCGAGTTCCTTCAGCTTGTTCAGGAACAGGCCGACGTGATCGTCGTGTTCCACCATGCCATCGGGATAGAGCCCGATCCCGGTCCGGCCCTCCGCTTCCTTCTTCAACCGCGTCCAGATGTGCATGCGCGTCGTGCTCATCCAGACGAAGAAAGGCTTGTTCGCTTTGTGGGCGCGGTCAATGAAATCCAGGCCCGCGGCCGCGAATTCTTCATCCGCCGTCTCCATCCGCTTGCGGGTCAAAGGCCCGGTATCCTGGATGCGGCCGTCGGCATAGGAGTGGATCACGCCGCGCGGAGCGAACTTCTTGCGGAACTCCGGGTCCTTCGGGTAATAGTAGGTTTCCGGCTCTTCCTCGGCGTTCAGGTGATAGAGGTTGCCGAAGAACTCGTCAAAGCCGTGGGCCGTCGGCAGATGCTTGTCGCGGTCGCCCAGGTGGTTCTTGCCGAATTGCCCGGTGGTGTAGCCTTGCTCCTTCAACAGGTCGGCGATCGTGGGCGCCCAATCGGGAGCGCCGTGGTCGCTGCCGGGCATGCCGATGGTCAGCAAGCCGGTCCGGAAGGGATGCTGGCCCAGGATGAACGAGGCCCGCCCGGCGGTGCAGCTCTGCTGGGCGTACGCGTCGGTGAACATCGCGCCCTCGCGGGCGATCCGATCGATGTTGGGCGTGCGATACCCCATGATCCCATGGTTGTAGGCACTGATGTTGTGGACGCCGACATCGTCGCCCCAGATGACGAGGATGTTCGGCTTCTTCTGCTGGGCCGCGGCGGTGCCGGCGGCCAGCAGGCCCACGACGGCCAAGACGGCCATCGTCAACGGGCCAAGACGCTGAGTTAACATAGGTTACGGTCCTTTCAAAAGAAACAGGTGAAACATGGACAACTCAACTGGGACGGATTGGCAATCCGTCCTACAACAAAACCTTCTCCGATACCTGGAAACGCATGCTCGGACGCACGCTCCCGGATACATACGTCCGCCCGCTCATGACGGCCTGGATTGCCGGCAGCAGGTCGGTGACCGCGGAGCCTTTGACGACATAAGCCAAGGCCCCCAGTTCGAGAACGCGCTGGGCAACCGCCCGTTCGTCATGGACGCCGAGGACGATCAGCTTGAGGTCGGGAGCACGCTGGTGCAGCAGGGAAACGACGTTATCGGCATCCTGACCGCGACACGGGAACGAGACGTCCACAATGGCGCACGCCGGTTGAAGCCCCTGGACCGCTTGCCACAGGGACGCCTCGTCGGCGACCATGACCACCGCCTCGAAGCAACCTTCCAGCAAGCTGCGGACGCCCTCCAGCATCGGCGAATGCCGGTCCGCCAGCAGCACGGTTCCCTGTTTCATGAGATTCCTTAGTCTGTCGCCAGACTGGGGTAACGCCAAATCGGCGGGCCACGGATGCCTGATGAAACCCACTCGCGTGCGGACACGGCGCCCGGTCACACGCGTTTCAATGCCTAAGTTTAGGCTCCCAGATGCTGCGGAATCTATGCGTAGAAATACGCGTTTCGGGAACAAAATAGGCAAGATGTGTCCACTGCACCTGGAAAGGACTGGTCAAACCACCGGACCGTTTTGTGTCTCCTGTGCCTTCCGTGGCCGTTCCGATTTTAAGTTGCCCGTTAAGGACGCGCAGAGATGGCCACAAAGGGCACAAACGGCACAAAGAACGGACGGATCAGCGTGCGTTGAGCCAGCGGAATGCGGGCCATGGTTACTTCACGCCGGTGCGATCAGCCCGTGCCGGATCGCGCACTGCACGAGATCGGCGGTCGAACTTGCCCCCAACAGGTTCATGATCTGAGCTTTGTGACCCTCGGCCGTGCGCACGGAGATGTGCAGGATCTTCGCGACTTCCTTGGCCGAGTGCCCCTCGGCGAACAACTGCAGCACTTCTCGTTGCCGACGGGTGAGTGAGACGTCGCTGTCGACACCCGGATCCGGCAGACGCTCCAGCAGTTCCGCGATCGCGGGCGTGACGTAGGTCCGCCCGGAAAGGGCTTCCTGGATCGCGGTCAGCAGTTCCGTGCTCGCGGAGTGCTTCAAAACAAAGCCGGAGGCTCCGGCGCGCATCGCTCGAGCGGCATAGAGGGCATCCTTGTGCATCGTCAGGAAGATGACTTTGGCTTGGCACCCCAGGCGGCGAAGCTGCTCGACCGCATCCAGGCCATTCAGCAGGGGCATCGTGACGTCGGCCACGATCACGTCCGGTTGAAGCCGCTGGGCAGCCTCAACCAGAGAGCGGCCATCCTCGACGATTTCGACCAGTTCATAGGCCGGCTCCAGGAGGCTGCGCAGCCCCTCGGCGAGCATGCGGTGGTCATCGGCCATTAGGATTCTTGGGCGGGTCATGGATCGTCCTCGACGTTGTGTTGTTCGTGGGACGGAACAACTTCCCTATTCTTGGGATTTGTGGCGTAGCAGCTGTCAAGCGTAGCGGTGGGTTCCACCCCCTTGTTTCTTGCTGCCGCTAATGAATCGAGCCCTAGTAGGCGGTAAACGCCTCTGTGGCCTCCGTGCCTCTGTGTTTTCAACTCTTCGAAGCCCAGCTTTCGTACGCATCCAGCGGTTTTCCCCAAAACAAAACACAGAGGCACAGAGGACACGGAGAAACGAATGCTCGTCGATTTGGGATCAAAGTCGGGAACTTATTCTGGCGCGCGTTGCTACGGTGTCTCTGGCAACGGGACGCGGACTTGGATGGTGGTCCCTTGGCCTGGACTGGAAGAAATCGAAAGCTCGCCTCCCGCCAGGCGGACGCGTTCTTCCATGCTGGCCAGCCCCAGGCCCGCTCCGCGCCGGCCCGCGGCAGGGTCGAAGCCGCGGCCAAAGTCCCGGACCTCCAGATCAAGATACTCCAGGTCGGCATTCAGGGTCAGGTCAACTCGATCCGCCTGAGCGTGCTTGACTGCGTTGCGCAGGGCTTCCTGCGCGATCCGGTACACGCACAGGGCCAGGTCTCTCGGCACACCGGCCGGCAACTGCCCGCAACGGAAGTTCACGGCCAGACGCCCGCGTTCCGCCACGCGATCGCACTCGGCGCGCAGGGCGTCCTTCAGACCCAAATCGTCCAGGATCGCCGGATGAAGCTGCCGCGACAGGCGATGCACGTCGTCCGACAAGGCAATCAGGTGCTCTTTCAGGCCGGCCAGCGCGGCCCGCGACGGGTGCGGCGCCGGCAGGTCCTGTTCGGCTTTCCCGGTTTCAATCGCGCCCGCAGCCAGTCGTTGCGAGACGTCGTCGTGAAGTTCGCGGGCGATCCGCTTGCGTTCGTCCTCTTGAGCGGTGAGGATTCTGCCAGCCAATTGCCGCGTTTCGTTGCGGCTGGCTGCCAACGCTTCATCCGCTCGGATGTGGCTCAGCGCGTTGCCAATCACTTCGGAAATAAGTCGGATGCGTTGCAGAATTCGTTCGTCCCACGCCTGCGCGTGCGTTCGCAACCCGAACGCGAGCATCCCGGACACCTCTCCGTTTTCCTGTAGGGCAACTGCGGCTACGGCCTTGACTCGCAGGTGATCCGCCAGTTGTCGCTCGTGGCAGGCCTCCGCCGGCAAATCCGACGTGGAGGAGACGTGGAAGACGTCCCCTCGGATGAGTTGGGCCCACATCCACGGTATCGAATCCAAGGGGACCACCGCCGGCGGCGGCGTCTCACCCACGCGGACCGACGTACTGCTGGCGCGTAGTTCCCGTCCGTCTTCCGAGAGTCGAAACAGCGCGCCGCGATCCAGCCCCAATTGCTCGACGATGCACGCCAAGGCGCGTTCAATCTCGGCACTGACCGCGTCGGAGGTGATGCCGACGAACCGCGACGATACATCGGACAGGACGGTCTCGAACTGCAGTTGATCTGCCAAGGCCCGTTCCGCGTGCCGCCGTCTTCGGCGATTCACCAGGAGGCCCACGATCAGCAGCGATTGCAGGACGACGGCCGTCACTCCGGCCATCACGTATGCCCGGTACTCTTCCCAGACCGTCGGTTTGCGGAACAAGACGAGCGAGCCGGCAGGGAGATCTTCCTCAGGGATTCCCCAACGGCGAAGTTGCGTCCAGTCGAAGTGAAAGCGATTCATGGAGGTCCCACTGAACGGGATGGCTTCGGGTGGTTCGCCCCGCAAGATCCTCGCCGCCATCTCGCCTGCCAGCCGGCCTTGTTCTTCCACGGGCACAAAACAGCCACCGACGATCCCGGCTCCCAACATGGTGTCATAGAGCGCGAAAACGGGGACGCTGGACGCCGACGCAATCCGCGTCAGCACGTCCCTGGGCACCGTGGCGATTTCTCCGCCGCGGTCCCGCATGTAACTGTTGAAGAGGATGACATGACTGGGCGTAAGCTGCGACACCCGGTCGCACAGGGCGTCGATCGGGATGCCCGTCCAGTATTCGCACTGGATCTGCTTTTCCAGCGCGAGATCCGCCTGAACCGTCTCCAAGAGCAACAGATCCATCTCGCCTGAACCGCTGATGACGATCGCGCTGCGGGTAGACGGGAGCAGACGGCGGGCGCACTGCACGGTGCGCCGGGCGTCGAAGCGATACAAGACGCCGGTCATTTTCGGGCTGAGGGGGAGCTGGTCGCGCGTCTTTTCGAGAATCGAGCAGAAAACGACGGCCGCCTCCGGGAACGGGTCTTGCCGGACGAAGAGCCCCGCGACGGCGTCACTCACGGGAATCACGACATCCGGCTGGAGGGGCCGGTACTTGGCCAGCACCAGATCCAGCAACGCCTGTCTTTCTTCGGCCTTCACCAGCCGGTGGAAGTCCAGGTACTCGCTGTCGATGGCCACCGGCTTACCCAGATTGGTCTCGAGCCCTTCGCGAATCCCGCGCTCCCATTGTTGGTTGATCGGCAGCTCGCGGCGTTGGCTGTACAGGACCAGCACTCGGGCGGGATGGACCGCGCCGGCGGTGGAGCCATCCGAGCAGACAATCCCAGTCACGAGCGAAAGCACGAAACCCGCCTTGACGGTTCCCATCGCGATCGTGGAACCACATGGAGCAGAAGGGGACCGTCCTGACGTGTTCAGTTTGTGCCGGTCAAGGCCCATTGCTTTGATCCCGTTTCTCTTCCGCCATCGAACCCACGTCCACGGGTCGCATCTGCTCGCGAAATTCGGCTTCACTTCTCTTCAGGGGCCGGCGGATCGCTCTTCTTGAGCAAACCCAAGACGTTTCTCTCGATCGTGGCCGAGATCTCATCCAACGGCAGGTGGCTCAGGTTTTCGGTCACGAAGGGGTTTTCCAATTCGACCCCCAGTTGGTCCAGCGACAGCAGGGGATAGGCGACCAGCATCGTGACCAGCGGTACCAGCCAATCCGTGTCAAATCGGTGCCGCAGAGTCAGCGGCAGGATCAGCAGGAACAAGGTGAGGAAATGGCGGATCTTCAGGGAATAGGCCCGAGGCATGGGCGTGTTGAGAATCCGCTCGCAGCCCCCGACGCTGTCGACCAACAAGGTTCGTTCGCGATCGATCTGAAGGAAGGCAAAGCGGTCCATCCCCAGGCGTTCACAGGCATCGCGGAGGAGTCCGGCCAGTTGCAGGGCTACGAAAGCGGGCATGTGTTGGGCGGCGGCAATGCGTTCCGCCGTTTCCCGGCCCAACAGGTTGATGACCGCTGCCGACGGCCGCTCGCGCCGCAGCGTGTGACGCACCACGTGCGGATAGCAGGCGACCCAACGCAACACCTGTTCGCGCCACGGTGCGTCCCTCGGACCGTAGGCCACCGCGCCAATGGCGAAATTGCGGGACCGATCCACCAGGCCTCCCCAAAGCTTGCGGGCCTCCCACCACCGTTCGTAACCCGCATTGGTCCGGAAGACGAGAAGCACGCCCAAGGCGGCGCCGGCGAGTTCGAAGGCCGTGACGTCCAGCTGAAACCGCGTCAGGAACTGCTCCTCAAAAAAACCGGCCGCTCCACAGATCCCCGCAGCGAGGATGCCAAACAGAAGGACTCGGTACAAGACGTTGGGGGTGATCGACCCCTGGAGAGCCAACGCCTCGCGCCAGAAACTCTGCCGGTTTTGGAAACTCATGCCTGGATGCCCTCTCTAGCCATGTTTGGCGGAAATCCGCGATGGAAGGCTTGCCGGTTGCTTTCAAGACCGGATCGCCGATGCACATTCTAACGGGAGTCCGCAGTGACTGTGATCGGGGGAATCGTCAAAGTCAAAGCTATACGCATGGTTTCTCTGGCTCCAATAAGCGAACCGCATACCCGCTAGATCCGCCAGATTCGTATCCCTCCCGTTCAAGCCTTCTTGCCGGCTATCCGATAACGATCCGGGGATGCCGTTCGCTGCGAGCGTCAGAGCCTGCTCCCGCGATTCCCCGCCGCCCTCCCCGGCTGAACGGAGATGCGGCAGTGTTCAGGTTCGCGATCACACAGATTAGAGGAGTTGCTTTATGACACGGAAGTCCCCGCTTGCCGATGGTCTTGCGCTGATGTTGAGCGTGGTGCTCGCCGCCCAGGCCCAAGCCGTGGAACCGACCCTTGCCGATTCTCCCGTCCCCGCCGTCGCCGAGGCTTCAGAACCGATCGCCGACGACGCGGAGTATGCTCCGTATGCCACCGCGTCCTGGCAACCATCCTACGGTCTGGAGGCCGAATCTCTGCCCGCCGAAATTGCGGAAGACATCTGGCAAGACCGGCCGGCACCCGGCCTGGGACCGACGCCCATTCTGGACGTTCGATTCTTGATGGACAATCTGGGCTTGGCGGGTCCCTTGGAAGCCCGCGGCATACGGGCCTTCGGCTGGGTCGAGGGCGGGTACACGTACGCATCCGGCGGCCCCGGCCTAATGTCGGTCCAGCCGCGGCAGAACCGGTTTGGCGACGAGCTCTTGCTCAACCAGATCGGCCTGGTGGTCCAAAAGCCGTTGTGCCAGGACGACTTCGACATCGGCTGGAACGTGCGGTATTTCGCCGGGGCCGACGCGGCCCTGGGCCAGCCCGGCGGCGGCATCGACGATCCGCCGGGCAACGCCCGCTTCAGTCACGACTTCCGCGACCTGTACGTGTCCGCCCACTTGCCGGTCCTCACCGAGGGCGGCATGAACGTGAAAGTCGGGCGGATGAACACGATCATCGGCTACAACGGCTTCCTGGCGCCCTACCGGCCGTTGTACTCCAGCGATTACCAGTTCTTCTACTCGCAAGATGGGGCCTTCACCGGATTCCTGACCCAGCTGATCGTTTCCGATCGGCTGGATATTTGGAACGGCATGACGCTGGGGGCCAACACGTTCTTCGAGAAGCGCAGCGAGGATTCGTACTGCTACATCGGCCAGATCAATTACTGGCTGACGGACGAGCAACGGACCCGGCTGACAGCCTCGCTGCACTGCGGCCGCGACGCCATCTTCGCCGCTCCAGGGCTCGGCGGTGATTTCGACACGATCGTCGAACTGCGTGTTCAGCACGCCTGGAGCGAGCGGTTCACGCAGGTCGTCCAGTCCAACATGGGATGGGCCGACGATACGCCGGTCGGCACCGGCTCGTGGTACGGACTTTACACGATCGGGATCTATCATCTGAACTGCACGTGGGATGTCATCGGCCGCGCCGATTGGTTTGACGATGTCCAGGGCACCCGGACCGGTTTCGACACCCAGTACGGCGAACTCACCCTCGGCCTCAACTGGCACCCCAACAAGTACCTCGAAGTCCGCCCGGAGGTCCGCGGCGACTTTGCGGAAATCCCGGTCTTTGGGGATGCGGCCAACCCGCAGAACCAGAGCCAGTTCACGACCGCCATTAGTGCTCTGGTCAAGTTCTGACGCTGATTACCGGACAACTGATGAGTAATCCACGTCAAACGCCCGGCGTGGAAAACCAGTGGTTGGGCGCCAGATCGGTCGAGGTCAGCAGCCACGGCGGAGCGCCGGGTCCGCTGGTGGCGCTGCCCGCCAACTGCAGGGCGATCCGAACCAGGTCCGCCGTGACGGCGTTCGGGTCGCCGCACCAGCGGATGCAGTGGGCGTCTGCCTCCAGGGGAAAGACCGAGCGACGGAAGTCGGGGCCAGGTTCGGGAAACGTGTCGGGCACCGGACCGGCGACAAACAGGCTGCCGCAGGCCAGCGCCCCACCCCAGTACCAGCGAGCATCCTCGTCCGTCCAAGGGCCGTCCCAACAGAAACGGTCGCGATAGATCAACCGCCCCTCGCGCCGAACCTCAAAATCCTGGACGATGCGGTCGAACTGGAACTGCTCGGACAGGTCTCCCCGTTCGTAGCGGCCCGGCAGCCAGATGTCGCCCCAAATCAAGCGGGCCGTTGGCGCGAGCGCGACGCGGCCGCGCTGATAGTAGCGGCTGCCGCGGAACGGGATCGTCGGGCCGGGCAGGACGACCAGGGAGGCCCCGTCTTCGACATCGACCGCCCATTGCTGGCTCGCGTAGCCAGCCACCGCCGGATGGACTCGGCTGGCCGACTGGCCGGTCACGACGGCCCGAGTGCCGGCCCGCGCCGTGAGTTCCAGCCGATGGCTGTCGCCGTCCATCAGGCCGGCCGTGAGGTTGATCAAGTACAGCAGGGCGGCCGGCTCGGAGTCGAACGAGAACGGCGGCATGACGCGCACCGGGATTTGCTGATAGCACGTCCCCAGGCGGGTCTGGCCGCCGACCCGGACCAGCTCGATGCGGGCCCCGCCGACCCGCCCGGCGGGATCGAGGGTGGACCCGAAGCTGCGGAATTCGGGCGGCGTTAGGAAGTCTTGGCGAGTGATGCGAGTTGCTGACGCACCCACTGAACCACCTCCTCGACGCCTTCCTTCTGCCGGAGGCTGACCATCAGAAACGGCCGCTCGCCCCGCATCTTCAGACTGTCTCGCCGCATCACCTCCAGATCGGCCCCGACGTGCGGCGCCAGATCGGTCTTGTTGATCACCAACAGGTCGCTGTTGCAGATTCCGGGACCGCCCTTGCGCGGAATCTTGTCGCCCTCGGCCACATCGATGACAAAAATGAAACGGTCCGCCAACTCGCGGGAGAAAACGGCGGTCAGGTTGTCGCCGCCCGACTCGACCAGCACCAACTGCAAGTCGGGAAATTGACGCTGAAAGTTGCCCAACGCGCTCAGGTTGGCGCTGGCGTCTTCGCGGATCGCCGCGTGCGGGCAGCCCCCGGTCTGGACGCCCACGATCCGTTCCAGCGGCAACACTTGGCGGCGAGAAAGGAACTCCGCGTCCTCGTGGGTGTAGATGTCATTGGTGATCACGGCCATGTTGATTTCGGGCCACAGGGACCGGCACAGCAACTCGATCAGCGCCGTCTTGCCGGAGCCGACCGGTCCGGCCACGCCGATCGTGGGCACGCGGCGTTTGGCTCCGGCGTAGCGGGCCGGCCCGTGATGACCCATGTGGTCGTGGCCGGGATCATGGTGGAAGTACACGCCGCCCCAGCGGCGGCGGCGTCCCGGCATGGTCTCCGGCGCCAAGCCGGGCTCAAGACCGAAACATGCGGGCATAAAGTCGCGTCTGTTCATCGCACACTACCTCGTAAAAGGGGCACCCGGCCCCGGCGGTTTCAAGGTCACGGTCGGCAAGTTTCGCGGCTAGGCCGGCGATTTCCTCGTGCAGATAGGCCAACACCTGCTGGCCGTGAGTGTGGCCCACGGGAATGGCACGCACCCCCGCACTAATCATCCCCAACGCCGCTTGGTGCAGGTAGGCCGTCAATACGTCTTGCGGGCCGCTGCCGCTCAAGGCCCCCAGCAGCCCGAAGGCGACCGAGTGATGCCAAACGCCCGATTCGTTCGCCTGCAGGAATGCCTCCAGCCCTCCAGAACACCAGGACCAGGTCGTTCCGAGGCCGAGCAACTGCTCGCCCATCTCACGGCTGGCCCGGCGGATCGTCGGCGGTACGATCGAGGCATCGGCGCAGCGGTTCAGGGCCGCCACGTCGGCCAGTCGGCCCGCGCGAGCGGCCCGGCAGCTACACGCCACGAGGATGCCCTCGAACGGGCCGACCGAGCTGCGGAGCCAGTGGCCGGTCCAGCGTTCCAAGCTCTCTGGATCGTGGACCAGTCCCAGACCGATCGCCCCCTCCAGGCCCCAGGAATGCGTGTAACCGCTGATCGGCAACGCCGAGTCGGAGATTTGGAGCAGGTGCAGATTCATCGGTGTCGAGGGGCAGAAGCCAGGCGTTGCCAACAAGCCGGGCTTCTGCGACGGTCCGCTGCCGGAGGCGGCCCAAGCGGGTACTTAGAAAAGGAAGTAACGTTGGGCCATCGGGAGTTCCTTCAACGGCTCGCTGCCCACTTTCTCGCCATCGACCCAGACCTGGTACGTGTCCGCATCGACCCTGATGTCGGGAGTTGCCTCGTTGCGTTTCAAGTCCTTCTTGCCGATCTTCCGGCAGTTCTCGACAGCCACGACCTCGCGTTGCAGGCCGTAGCGTTCGGCGATCCCGTTGGCGACGGACGCCTTGGAGACGAAGGAAATGCAGGATTTGGACAAGGCCCGCCCGTAGTAGGCAAACTGAGGCCGCATGTACACCGGCTGCGGTGTGGCGATGCTGGCGTTGGCGTCGCCCATCTGGGCGTTGACGATCAACCCTCCCTTGAGGACCAGGAACGGCTTGACGCCGAAATAGGCCGGCTCGTAGATCACCAGATCGGCCAATTTGCCCGGCTCGATGCTGCCGAC
>CAYPGE010000103.1:0-23111 GCA_964409865.1 uncultured Pirellulaceae bacterium | reverse complement strand
CATCGAGGACGACACCGAGACATGGTCGGACGATCCCGTGCGGATGTACTTGACCCAAATGGGCGAGATCCCGCTGCTGACGCGGCAGGAAGAAATCCGCTTGGCACGCAGGATCGAAATCACGCGCCGCCGATTCCGGGCAAAACTGCTGGAATGCGACTACGTGATCCAAATGGCATTCCGCACGCTAAGGCGGGTCCACGAGGGCGAATTGCCCTTCGACAGAACGGTGCAAGTCTCCGTGACGGATCGCCTGGAGAAGGAGCAGATCCTCGGCCGTATTCCGCACAACTTGCGCACGGTAGAAGTGTTGCTGAAACGCAATCGGCACGATTATCGGGTGGCGTTGGGCAAGTCGTTTCCGAAGAAACGCCGTCGCGAGGCTTGGGAGCGGCTGTCTCGCCGCCGTCGCCGGGCGGTCCGGTTGATCGAGGAATTGGGCCTGCGAACGCAGAAGATCGAACAGTTCATCCCTGTGCTGGAGAGCTTCTCACGACGCTTGCACGAATTGCGGGCCAAGCTCCTGGACGCGAAACGGGACCGCAAGCCGGCGGAGGAGCGCGAACAGTGGCTCAAGGAGTACCGCAACATCCTCAATGCCACGCAGGAGACGCCCCGTAGTCTGGCCAACCGGATCACCTTCTTGAAGATGGTCTATTCCGAGTACCAGCAGGCCAAACGCGAGTTGTCCGAGGGCAACTTGCGTTTGGTGGTGTCGATCGCCAAGAAGTACCGCAATCGAGGACTGAGCTTTCTGGACCTGATTCAGGAAGGCAACGCGGGCCTGATGCGGGCGGTGGACAAGTTCGAGTATCGGCGGGGATTCAAGTTCTGCACGTATGCCACATGGTGGATTCGCCAGGCGATCACGCGAGCGGTTGCCGACCAGAGCCGGACGATTCGGATTCCGGTGCACATGGTCGAAACGATGTCCCGCGTGCGGAACGTGTCGCGGCAGCTGCTGCAGGAAAAGGGCCGCGAGCCGACGCTGGAAGAGGTTGCCCGCCGAGCGGAAACCACGGTGGAGGAAGCCCGGCGAGTGTTGGCGATGAGCCGCTATCCGATCAGCCTCGACCGCCCCGTGGGCAACAGCGAGGACAGCCATTTTGGCGATCTGCTGCCGGACGGCACCGCCGAAAGCCCGGCGACCGGGGCTTCGCAGGACATGTTGCGGACGCGGATCAACAAGGTGCTGAAGACGCTCAGCTACCGCGAACGCGAGATCATCAAGCTGCGGTACGGCCTGGGAGACGGCTATAGCTATACGCTGGAAGAGGTCGGCCACATCTTCAAGGTGACCCGCGAACGCATCCGGCAGATCGAGGCCAAGGCCGTCCGCAAGTTGCAGCAGCCCAGCCGCAGTCAGGAACTGGTCGGATTCCTCGATTGACCCCCGGTGTGTCGGCAACGAAGCATTTCTCTTCAAGGACGGATGAGAATTCCGTCCTTGATTCAGACGCTGGACTCGGTCAACAGCTCGCCTGCGTCGGCGCTGACTCAAGTCCGCTCTGCGGGATCGTCGGCCGCGCCCAAGATCTCGAAGGCCTTTTCGAGGCGGAGGTGCTGAAACATCTCGCGAACGACGGGGCACAAGCCGCACAGGACAAACTGCCCCCCCGATGCTCGAATTCGCTTGTGCATGGCCAGGAGCCTGGCGACGAAGGCGCTGTCAACCAGGTCCAACAGGTGGAGGTCCACCACGACGCGGGCAGCGGGGCGTTGCTGGATTAGACTCTCGACCAACTGCTCGACGTCCCACGGATCCGGCGTCCGTCCGGGCAGGACCTCCAAAACCACATCGTCGCTTGGCGTTCGCCGACGGCACCAGATGTGATATCCGCAGTCCGAGCAGGGAGCGTCAAATCGAGGCATCGGCGGCTCGTGGGGCAAGCCGTGGCCGCATACAGGACACTGGTACAACACTTCCTTCGCAAGTTCTTTGTCGCGCGTGTTCATCGATACCAGCCTCCAAAGGGGAGCCTTTGCCTTGTGTATTCTAGCATTTGCCGGCTAGACGCATAGTGGCAGTCCGGCGCATCCGGCGAGCAGCAGCTATCCGCCGCCTGGCACTCCCGCACGGAGACGCTCCAGCAAGCGTTTCATATCGGCAGGTAATGGCACCCGGAAATCGAGCCGCTGGCCGGTCACGGGGTGCAAAAAGCCCAATTCCGCCGCGTGCAAGGCTTGCCGCACCGCGCGGCTGAGATCCCGCACGGGCTTGCCACCCAATCGCCGCACGTAGACTTTCTCGCCACACACCATGTGCCCGGCCTCGGACAAGTGAATGCGGATCTGGTGCGTGCGGCCGGTCTCCAGCCGGCACTCGACGAGGGTATAGCCGTCCAAGTGCTCGACGGGACGCACGTGCGTGACCGCGCGCTGGCCTTCGCTGGCGGTCGTCGTGCTCCCGCGCAGGCCGTCGCCTCGGTCGCGGACCAGGTAGGATTCGATGGTCTGAGCTTCGATGTGTCCGAGGACAATCGCCAGATAGACCCGGTGCAGGTCGTGCTTGCGGAACATCTGCACCAGTCGCCGCTCCGCCTCCGCCGTGCGGGCGAAGACCATCAGTCCGCTCGTGTCGCGATCCAAGCGATGCACCGCCCGGATCGACGGGGGCTCCGGCCGGCGACCGCGAGACGCATGGCCGCGAGACGGGCGGCCGCGTTGTTTCGCCTTGCGAGCCAGGATCTGGCGGATCAATTCGTCCAGCGTCGGCTGGAACTGGCGCCGCCGTGGGGACCAATTCCGCTCTTCCGAATGCCGCAGCGTGGTCACGCCCGCAGGCTTTTCCACGACCAGCAGGTGCGCGTCCTGGTAGTGGATTCGCACGTCGTCCGCACGCGCCGGCGCGGCGCATGGTTCTTTCCAGACTTTCACCACGTCGCCGGCTTTCAACGCCCGTGTCTCGTCGCTGCACAGATTGCCGTTGATTTGCACGTGCCGGTTGTGGATCAAGCGTTTCACCTGCGACCACGACTCGCCCGGCCGCCACTGGCGCAAGGCGGCGATCAGTTTGTGTCCGGCCTCAGCTTCGGCCACGTGGTAGTTGCGAAAGTCAGGTTCAGGCATCGTTCCGCTCGGGCGGCGAAGGTCCTCAAGCAAGGGGCGAGGCAAACCGCTCGGCAGACTAAGGAATCTGCACCCGCCCGCGGAAGACCCAGTAAATGGTGGACGTGTAGGCCAGCACAAAGGGCATTCCGATCACCGCGATCACCAGCATGATCCACAGCGTCTTGGGGCTGGAAGCCGCGTTGTAGATCGTCAAGCTGTTCTCCGGCAGCGGCTGGGAAGTCACCAGATTGGGCAGCAGCGCCAATCCCAACAACAACACCAAAGCACAAACGGTCGTACAGGAAGCCAGAAACGCGCGCCCGGACCAGCGGCGATACAGGGCGTAAGGGATCGCGGCCAGCGCGGCGACGTTCAGCGCCACCGCCAGCCAGGCCAGCGGATAGCTGTGCAGCGAAGCGATCGCCCGCGGCACGGCGACGAGCGTCACGGCGCTGGCCAGCAGGTACATGACGACGAAAAATCCATAGCCGCGCCACATCCAGCGGTAGATCCGCTCGTGCAGCGCGCCCGCCGTCTTCAGGTGCAGATAAATCGTCCCGTGCATCAAGAACAAGGCGACGGCCAACAGCCCCACGAGCAAGGCATAGGGATTGAGCAAACGCAGAAATCCACCCGTATAGATGCCGCGGTCGTCCAGCGGCACGCCGATCATGGCGTTCCCTACGCCCGCCCCGAATAACAGCGTGGCCAAGGTGCTGGAAAGGAAGAACACGACGTCCCAACTCCGGCGCCACGCCGCCGATGCCCGCTTGCTGCGAAACTCCAACGCCACGGCCCGCGAGATCAGGGCCAGCAGCACCAACATAAAGACGAAATAAAAGCCTGAGAAAATCGTGGCATACGCCTCCGGAAAGGCGGCAAACAGCGCGCCGCCGAAGGTCACCAGCCAGACCTCGTTGCCGTCCCAAATCGGCCCGATCGTGGCGATGAACGTCCGCCGCTCGGCGTCGCCGCGAGCCAACAGGTGCAGCATCCCGACTCCCAAGTCAAATCCGTCCAGCACCGCGTAGCCCGCCAGCAGGACGCCCAACAGAATAAACCACGTCAAGTTCAGATCCATGAGACTGATGTCCCCTGTGCTTGGTGCGCGGAAATTCCTTACTCCCCATACAGATGCGTCGCCCGCTGGGCGATCGCCGACAGCGGCGTCCCCGCCTCCGGCCCGACGGCCGGTTCCAGCGAGTCCGGCCCGTGCCGGATCGTCCGGTCCAACAGGAAGACCCACAACGCAAACAAGAAAGCGTACAAAACGCCGAACATCAGCAGCGAGCCCAGCACCTGCCCGCTGCTCACCGCCTCCGAGACCGCGTCGCTGGTCTTCAAGCCGCCGACCAGTCCCGCGCCGGTCTGCATCGGGTACACAATCCACGGCTGCCGGCCGACTTCGGCGGCGATCCAGCCCGTCTCATTGGCCATAAAGGCCAACGCCACGGCAAACACGAAGAACCACAGCAGCCAACGCTGCTCGAACAGCGTCCCCCGCCACCAGTACCAACAGGCCACCGATGTGCTGACGATGAAGATCATGCCCAGCGCGACCATGATGTGATAGGTCTGGAAGGACAACCAGACCGGCGGGGTGCCATAGTCGGCAGCTAGTTGGTCGAGCCCGGGCACCGGCCGTTCCAGGTCTTGATAGACGAGAAAGCTGAGCATCTTGGGGACGGCCAGCCCTCCCTTGACGGTCCGGCTGTCCTCGTCGGGCCAGCCGAAGGCGTACAAGGCCGTGCCGCCCTCCCCGGTCTGAAAGTGACCCTCGAAAGCCGCCAGCTTGGCCGGCTGGTGGCGAGCCACCATGTCCGCGTTGAAGTGTCCCGACAGCAACTGGGCGAACGAGGCCACGGTGGCCAGCAACAGGCTGCCCGTAAATGAACGCCGCGCGAACTCGACGTGCCGCCCCTTCAGCAAGTACCACGCCGAGATGCTCATGGCAAAGAAAGCGCCCAACACGAAGGCCGCCAGCAAGACGTGGTTCAAGCGGTGTACCGTCGACGGGTTGAACACCAAGCTCCAGAAATCGACGATTTCCGCCCGTACAAACGTGCGCCCGTTCACCGTCCGTTCCACCAGGTGAGACCCGGCCGGAGTCTGCTGCCAGGAATTGGCGACCACAATCCAGACGGAAGAGAAGATGCTCCCCAAGGCTACCATGCAGGTCGAAAAGAAATGAAAGCCGCGCGACACCTTGTCCCAGCCGTACAGCAACACGGCCAGAAACCCGGATTCGAGGAAGAAGGCAAAGATGCCTTCCGCCGCCAGCGCCGAGCCGAACACGTCGCCCACGTACCGCGAGTAGACCGCCCAATTCGTGCCGAACTGGAACTCCATCACAATGCCGCTGGCCACGCCCAGCGCAAAGTTGATCCCGAACACCTTCGTCCAGAATCTCCCCGCCTGGTGGTAGACCGGATCGCCGGTCCGCAGCCAGCGGTACTCCAGAAACACCAGCACCGCCCCCAGGCCGATCGTCACCGGCGGGAACAAGTAGTGAAACATCACCGTCAGCGCAAACTGCAAACGGGAAAGCAGCACCAGGTCCATCGGTTCACCAATTTCCAATTTTCGGGCTATGCGGACTGTCTCACTTCGGCCAGTATTGTAGAGTTCCTGGTCCGACATGCAACCGTGTCCGCCGCGCCGTCAATCGGCCGCTGCAAAGCACATGATCCCGCCGTCTTGGAGACTGACCACGACGCGACCGTCGCGGTCGACGATCACGCCCCAGGGGACCGCCGCCGCCGGCAGGGGCTGACTCCAAATCGTGGTGCCGTCCGCCACGGCCAGGGCTGCGAGATGAGCTTGCGGGGGATCGGCCGGCTGCTCCGAGTCCCGCAGCCCCGCGATTACCACGGCCCGCGGCGTCACCGCCACTCCCAACACTCGGTTCAGCGGCTGCTGCACCCAGCGCGCCTTCGCCCCGGCTTGCTCGCTCGCGTCCGGTTCGAACAGTGCCACCCGGCCATCGTGCGGGCCGTAGGCGAATACCAGATCGCCGGCGGGCGTCTGCAGCACCGCCTGGTTGACCATGCGGTAATCGCCTCGCGCCGAATACAGCGGCGGGCCGCCGGAGATCACGCGTCCGCCGACCGCGAACAAGTCCGAGCCGGCGGTGTACTGCGTGTGCGACTTCGGCGCGGTTGTATCCGTCAGGCATTTCCCGTCGGCCAAGTCGTACGTTGCGACCGGAGCCACGTTGCCGCCGGCCAGGTGCAATTGGCCGCCGTGCAACAGCAAGTGCCCGTTCACGCTCACCCCGCTGCCCGTCTCGGGGTTCAAAGCACCGGAGCGGTGGTTGTGCCAACGAACCTTGCCTGTCGCGGCCTCCAGCGCAAACACGTGGGTGCCGTCGTAGTTGGCGATCCCCGCAGCCGCGTAAGCGACGCCGTCCTGGACCAGCACGCCGCTGGCGACCGGCCACGTACTGCGAAGTGATCCGTACACGGGGATCACGCGCTGGGCGGGAGCGGCCCGGAACCGCCACAGTTGTCGCCCAGTAGCTGCTTCCAGGCAGTAGATCCAGCCGTCGCCCGAACCGACCAGCGCTCGGCCCTGCCACAGCGCGGGCGGACAGGTGATCGCTCCGCCGGTGTAAGCGGTCCAACGCGCCTCGCCCGTGTCGGAGGCCAGCGCGCGGACGGCGCCGTCGCGACCGGCCGTGAAGATCATGCCGCCTGCCGCGACCGGCGCTGTGGCCGGAAGCGTCGATGGCGACTGAAACGTCCAACTCCATTGCACCTTGTCGGGCACGCTGACCGTCGTCGCCGCCGTGCGAGTGTTGTTGGCACGCCACGTCGGCCAGTCTGCGGGGCCGATGTCAAAATCCGCCACCGGCGCAGCATCGGCCGCCGCTTCCAGACGTTCCGAATCGCGAACTTGACCAGCGAAATCAAAATCCCCGGCCGGCGCCAACGACACCACGCCCACCAGCGTCAGGTTGCAGTCGCACATCCAGGGCCCCCAGAACAGATGGCCGTGCGCCGCCAGCACGCCGTCCTGGCACGTGGGCCGCATCGGGTTGAGGTGCTGCTGCGTGTGGCTCACCAAATCGTAGCGCATCGTACCGTCGCGGCCACCGCGGACGAAGATACTGTCCCAACTGCCGGTGGCCCGCGTACAGTTGACTCGCGGCCCCAGGTTTTCGAGCACTTCGCCGGTCAGGTAGTTGTACTTGGTGCTGCCGCGCGGCCCCATCGCGTACAGGCCGTCGTCGCGCAGGACCAGTTGGGCGTTGCCGCCATCGGCCGTCCGCCACAGCAGTTTGCCGTCGGCGGCGGACACCGCCGCCAGATCGGTGCGGGTGGGGCCGGCAAAGTACAGCGCCTTGTCGTTGCACTTGACGTACGACGAACTGGAAAAGCCTTCGCCGGGATTCTGGGCAAAGCGGTGTTGGCCGATCGCCTGCAGCACTTCCGGATCAGAACTCCGCCACAGCAACTTGCCGGACGCGGCGTCGAGCGCCCCCAGGAACTTGCTGTGGCTGTAAAAGAAAACGCGGCCCGCCGCCATGCACATGGCGCGCGTGTCGAGCAATTCGTCTTCGCGGTGACGCCACAGCACCTTTTTCGACACAGGGTCGATGGCCAGGATGGTCTGGCCAAAGCCCCACGGGTACGTCTTGCTGTTGTAGCCGGCTCCCAGCGGCGGACCCCACGGCCAGCCGCGGGCTCGGCGGTCGCCACGCACGGTGGGGTCGGGCGTCTCCTTGTCGCCCACCAAGGCGTACAGCACGCCGTCCGAGAGCCCCAGCCACTTCCATACGCGGCCGTCCTCGGCCGTCGAGACGATTTCATCGCGGGCTTCGCCGGTGGCCGGGTCCAACCGTTTGCACGACACGTCGTCCGCCAGGTAGAGCGTATCCGGTGTAGCGATCATGGCGCTGCGGTGAATCATGAAATTCGGACTCAGACTCCGCTGCCACAAGACCGTGCCGTTGAAGGCGTTTTGTGCCACCAGCGTATTCAACAGCGGCCATTCGCGCTGTTTGATGGCCACGTGCCCAAACGCCTTGAACAGCCGGCCTCCCGAAGCCACGGTCACCACCGGCATCGGGCTGTACCAAGGCTCGGCCAGAAAGTGCGTCAAGTACGGCGCTCGGGCCAGCGTATCTTTCGACTGCGGGTTGTTGTCCGGCCCGTGGTACGGATGGCTCCAATCGTCGGTGCCTTCGGGAAACAGTTTGACGATCAGCTCGCGGTCGACCAGCGCCTTGCCGCCCGGCCGCAACACGCGCAGCACTTCGCTCCGTGGCACGCCCGCCGGACCGCTTGCCGCCCCGTCGACAAGCACCAGGTCCGCCAGGTTGTCGGCCAAGTGCAAATGCGACCACGCACCTTGCTCCGCAAAGATTCGTTTCCCCAGCAGCCCTTGCTGATCGGCGAACTTGCGCAAGTGGTCGACCCGATCGGCAGCCGGCAGTTGAACGTAGACCAACAGCTCGTATCTGTCCGCCAGATAGTGCGCCCACGGCTCCGCCCAACCACCGGACAGGACGACGCAGATGCCGCGCTCGACGCCGGCTTTCCTCAGTGCGGCGAGGTCCTCTGAAAAGGGAAACTGGGCTTTGGCGAAAGCGGCCGGCAGAAGCACCAACCAACAACCGAACGCGATCAGAGACAAGAACCGTTTCATGACGTTGCCCTCGAACATGAATACTACGGGGTGGTGGTGTGTGAGCTGGCGAGATAACCGGGTCAGCAACGTGAAAATGAACTCGCTTTCATGATCCTGCCCTCATGATTCTGCCAGGCTCTTGTTTTCTGGGAGTTGAGCATCTCATTCGTCGGCGACCGCTGCCGAACGCAGTGCCAGATCGTCCAGGCGATACGGGTTTTCGCGTGCGGCCCAGGCGATCCCGCGCAACAGCCAGAGCCGGAAATACGGGTCGTCGAACGTCCACGAATAATGGCCCAGGACGCAGCCGAAGACCCGCCCCTGGCTGCGTTGGAACGTCCAGAACATCGGCTGCAGCGACGCGGCGGGCTGGCCGGGCTCGTTCTGCTCCTTGCTGCCCGCCAAGACCTGAACGTCAGGTACATTTGTCGGGGGCGTGGGCGGCCAATAGGATTCATCCACCAGCGGCAGCACCGGCGGCAGGCCGAGGCAGATCGGGTGTTCGGGCTGGGTGGTCTCCAGCGAAATGGCTCCGTGGCGCCAGCGCTGAAAGCCGCCCACGCCCAACACGCCCGCTACATCCGCCGACGGCTTCGGCTTGGTCCAAGTCGCCGAGTGGATCACCACCAGTCCGCCCCCACGCGCAAGATATCGGCCGACTTCCGCAATTCGTTCCGGCGTCCACGCCAGGTAGCAGAAGGCGACGACCACGTCGGCGTTTTCCCACTGCTGTGCCGAAGGCCATTGGTCGGCCGTCGTGACGCGAACCTGCGGCGCGCCTTGCTGAACCGCCGGATCAACTCGATCCGGACCGTACAGATTGGCCGCAGGAGCCTTGGAAGCCGCGGCACCGCCCAGCAGCAACGCCCACCGCGATTGCCAGCGCGGGTAATCGTGCTCGTCGGGTCCGTGATCTTTCCGATCGGCCAGCAAGACGATCTCCAGCGGCCGCTCGGCCGATCGCTCCGGATGACGCTCGCGTGCCACGGCCAACACACGTTGGACGTCACTCCGCTTAGGCAGCGAAGGCGGTATCGCCGCGTGGATGGGCACGGCGAGCGAGACGATCAGAAGCAGCAAGGCAAATTCCCAAAAGGGAAAAAGAGTCCTCGTTCGCATGGTTTGTCTCCTGAATGCGAATTCTTGTTGGGAAACCGTCGCCTCTGCTGACTCTGCCGCCTTGTCCACGGCAGACCGCATCGCTAAGCATCGTTCGAGAAATAACTGTCGCCTCGTCAAAGTAGCCATCACACTCCGTGGGATGATCAGCAATAAACACTGGACAGTTATTTCTCGAACGATGCTAACGCCTCCTCCGTCTCGCGAATTCTATCCGCCAAGCGGCGGGCGGAGTAGTACAAGAGCGCCCAGCAAACAACGGGAGGCTGCAACATCGCCAGTGCGAGACAGGCCAACAGGAACTGCCTCTGCTGCCGAAACAGATCCTGGCCGCGTTGCGGGACATGGTGACCCTCGGCGTCCGCCTTTGTCGCCAGCGGCCCGAAGACCACTTGCCCCAGGATTTCCGATCTGTCAGGATTTCGGCAGACTGGAACACCTTCCTTTCGTCGAACGTCGTCCTGAACGCAGACGACGGATCCGGGCTTGTTCCTTGGGAGCCGTACGATGAACGCGGACCGAGACCTGAAGCGTCACGCCTTGCTGACAATTGCTGTAATCTTCGCGTGCTGGAACGTAACGCGGATGGTGGGCGCACAGAGTCCTGCCGAGGCCGAGGGCGCTGCGCCAAGCCCCGTTGATCCCGCTGCCGAGTTGCGAGCCGGAAAAAACTATATCGCCACGGAGGTGTACTCGGAGGAGGATGACCGCCGCGTGATTGAGCTGTTCCAAGGTCTGCGGGTGGCCGACGTCGCGGACGGGATGGACAAGGCCGGCTTGCAGAACGTCGGCCTCGTCTCGCCGGAGATCAAGCCCTTGTGGCGCGACACGAAGCAGTTCAAGCACCGCATCGTCGGCGTCGCGGTTACGGCCCGTTACGTGCCGGCCAACCTGCCGCCGATCGGCCGGATGGACGACGCGGAGTTCACCAAGGCGGCCGGCCAGTGGTACACCAGGCACTCGCCCGAGCCGTTCGCCGCCCTGCTGCGGCCGGGCAGCGTACTGGTGATCGAGGACGCCGAGGGTGTCGACGTAGGCACGATCGGGTCCAACAACATCCTGGGTTGGACCGCCCGCGGCTGCGTCGGCGTGGTGACCGGCGGCACGGCGCGCGACACCGACGAGATCATCGCCCAGGGCGTCCCGCTGTACTTCAAGCAGCCCGGCCGCGGCATCCGCCCCGGCCGCAACCAGCTGGAATCGGTCAACCGGCCCGTCGTCGTGGGCGGCGCGACCGTGATGCCGGGCGATGCGATCGTGGCCGACGGCGACGGCGTGATCGTCGTCCCGCGGCGCGTAGCCGAAGAAGTCGCCAACTACGCCCGCGGCGTACTCGAAGGCGACAAGGCCGGCCGGCGGAAGCACTACGAGCGTTTGGGACTGCCGCTGGACGATTCCGTTCGATAGAGGGAGCTTGCGGAGCGGCATCAGGTGGCGCGCACAGATTCGGCCGGATGGAAAATGAGCAACGCGAGTACGATTCCTGACGGCCGACGAGCATGGGCACCGACGACGTTTCTCCGCTTCGAAGCGGGGCTCGATACGAGCATGGGAACGGCGAGAATCGTCACCGATGCTGGGCCGGCCTACGTCAAGCCGATGGGGAACCGCCAGGGACCGCACCCTTTGGCTTGCGAGTGGGTGGCTACGAATTTGGCGTCGTGGTTCGGACTTCAAACGTTGCAGTTTGCGATTCTGGCGATTAACGCAGAGTTTGACGAAATCCCGTTCATTCGCGGCGGACGAGCGGCGTCTGGACCGGCTTTTGCCACCAAAGCGGCCGCGGGGCATACATGGGGCGGGTCGGAGGTTGAGTTGCGAAGCTTGGTCAATCCAGGCGATGTAGGGCGACTAGTTGTTTTCGACACATGGGTGAGCAATTGTGACCGCCACCCGCCGGATTTGACGGCAAGACGGCCGAACTACGATAATGTGTTCTTGGAGGACGTCTCCGGAGACAGCACTGGCAAGTCGCGTCTGATTGCGATGGACCATACGCACTGTTTCACGTGCGGACGGGACCTAGATGCTCGTGTGGCTCAGATCGCCCGGGTCAAGGACGACCGGCTGTATGGCCTGTTCCCGGCCTTTGTGCCGCTCGTTCGTGAGGATGACGTGACAGCGGGGGTTGATCGCTTGGCGGTCTTGGAAGATAAGTTCGTCCGATCGTTAGTGGATTCGGTGCCGGAGCAATGGCAGTTGAATCGCAGCACCCGAGCTGCGCTGGCAGAGCTTATCATTCGCCGCGCCGAGTTCGTGGCCGAAACAATTCTCGATCGTATCGCCCGAGCCTGTTGGCCCGGCCAACTCTTCGACAATCGAACCTAGCGGAGTCTGACCGATGGAACCAAAACGTGGCTACTACAGCCTAATCCAGTTCTGCCCCGATTCATCGAGACTCGAAGCGGTGAATGTCGGGGTGTTGCTGTTCTGCCCAGAAAGTCGCTTCCTCGCCGCTCGGACTGCCGCATCAAACCGTCGGGCAGCGAAACTGATGGGACGCGGCGGACTCGACAAGGCGGCCCTGAACTCGGCCAAACGGGCCATCGAAAGACGGCTGGAAGTCGACCGTGATTCATTCCAGACGTTGGAGGATCTGCAGCGTTTTGTATCATCGCGTGGCAACGCCCTCAAGCTGACCGCCCCCCGGCCCACGAAGGTCTTTGACCCGCAAACAGATCTGGACGCGTTGTTCGCGGAACTCGTGGGCGGCACTCCTCGCATCGAACCTTCGAAGCTGGTCCTCCCCGAATTGGACAACGTCTTCCGACGCCTGCACGAAGAGGGGCGTGCTCGGCTAGATTGGCCCGTCAACGTGCCCATCCTGGGCCGCACGCTGCGCGTACCCTACGCGTACCGCAACGGGATCTGGAATCTCATCAAGCCGCAACGTTTTTCCGGCAGTGAGTCAGTCGTGACAAACACCGCAATGGGACTGGCCGTGGAGGGCGACCTGCTACACAAGCACGGAGGCGACCAGGACGGAAAGAAACGCCTGATCGTCGTCTCAATCTTTGCCGACGACGGGCTTTCGGTCGCCGTTGGTAGTCGCGTGCGGGACTTGCTGTCTGAATACAGGGTCGGGCTTGTCCGGGAGGATGAAGTGCCGGGGTTTCTTGCGAGCGTCGAGAAGGAAGCCCATGCCTGAGCCTTGATTGCGTTTGCTCGTGCCGAGTGCAGCCTGAGTGACGCCCACTTCTTCGGATAGCGGGAGTCGTGAGGGTGTTCCTCAGTGGCGGCATAATCGTGCCCGGGTAGACCACGAACGACCGTCTCGAACGCCAACTACGGCCGTGGACGCACGGGCGGTGGAGCGTTGGTGCAGACCCCCGAATAATTGGTTGGGGGACTTGCGTCGCACGTCGATAGATGGGATCAAAGTAGAGGCTGGAGGCCCCCGCCGACGGGCCGATCCTGCGTAATGGCAGCGGAGCGGTCAATTGGGGAGAACGCCTTCGCGCGCGACCGCACGGGTGAGGCGGATTGTGATGCCGCATCGCTCGCTGGCGGCCTGCAGAGTCCTGCGGAGCAGCGAGGTGAAACGATGCGAGTCACGGTTTTTCACTGCGGGCCGATGGCCAATGAGAGCGAACGGAAAGCCGTCGAGCACCTGAAGCATTGTCTGCAATCGCTGCCGGGCGACGACGAGTGGGTTCTGCTGGCGAACCTCGCGTTCTCCGTCACGCATCAGCTTCAATCGGACGAGATCGACATCGTGGCCATCGGTCCGCCAGGGGTTCGGGTTATCGAGGTCAAACACTGGACGGCGTCCTGGGTTAACGAGCACAGTGGCGAGGCAGGACAATTTGCTGATGGGGTCACGAACAAGGCGAGGAAGATCGGGACGACTCTGCGGAAGGTTTTCGCCGGGCTCCCGCATGTCAACGGAGTCTTCCTGCTCACGCAGGAGCCGTCGAAAGTCAGACGGTTGGCTGGGGAGACCAGCCGCGGCGTCCAGTTCTGCACGCTCAGCGGCTGGAGGGATGTCGTCGGGGTTGAACTGCCCACAGTCCTTTCAGCTCGCGACGTGAAACGCTTGAGTCAGCTTCTCGAGCCCAGAAGTCCTGTGGCTGTGGACGGCTCTCTTCGTCGGTTGGCGGGCTATGTCAACCTGGAACTGCAGACTCCCAGGGACGAGCGTTTTCGTCGCGTGTATAAGGGAAGCCATCCGACGCGCCGGGACCGGGTGGTCTTGCACCTGTACGACTTGTCCGCCACCGACGACGCCAACGCGGAAGCGAAGGCGAAACGCGAGTTTGAAGCACTCCACCGTCTTCAGCTGTACCCTTGGGCACCTCGGATTCTGGATTCGTATCAGGATGCACCGGGGTACGCTGGCGAGATGTTCTACTTCACGCTGGTCGATCCGGCGGCGCCTTCCCTGGACAAGCGTGCGGCGGACGTAACGTGGGCGACGGTCGATCGCATCGAATTCGCCCGAAAAGCGGTGCGGGCGCTGCGGGACCTGCATCAGCCAGGCCCTGCCGACGAGCCCATCGTTCATCGGCAGCTCTCGCGGCGAACGATCCTGGTCAAGCACGACAATTCGCCGATCCTGACGGGGTTCGATCGCAGCAGGATTCCCGCCGAGATCAGCGTGGCGTCGACGAGCCTGCCCGCGAGCGCGGATCAAGATACGATGGCCCCGGAGGTTCGGAAACAGGGGCTGGGCGTGGCCGATTGCCGT
Source organism: uncultured Pirellulaceae bacterium (assembly GCA_964409865.1). Taxonomy (GTDB): domain Bacteria; phylum Planctomycetota; class Planctomycetia; order Pirellulales; family Pirellulaceae; genus Anammoximicrobium. The sequence goes on along the minus strand of CAYPGE010000103.1, from coordinate 8,623 downwards.
TCTGACGTGTACTCGCTGTGTGCGTCGCTGTGCTTTCTGTTTCAAGACCGGGATGACCGAGACAGCCTCCGCACCGTCGAAGTCCTTCGTCGCGGCATGACCGAAGCCCCGGCGGAACGTTGCGGCTTGAAGGAACTCGACGGCGAACTGTCCGCACTGCTTGGAGAATCGGTGCCGCAGCCGCCCGCACCACCCGCCCGGTTTTGGACGGAGGACCAACTCATTCGGTTTCGCGATCGCGATTACCGGATCGTGAACCGCTTGGGCTCAGGCGGCATCGGGACGGCTTTCAAAGTCGTGGAGGTCGACCATGCCACGGGACAGGAATTGGGAACGTACGTGGCCAAGGTTGCCCACGACCGAGAAGCCGGTCGGCGCGTGGTCAAAGCATACAGCTTGGCTCGTCCGCACCTTGGTCGACGGCCGGGTCTGTCGACGATTTTCGAAGTAGCCAGGGAATGGCACGAGAACAGCTTCGTGGCCTTGATGACCTGGATCGAGGGGACGCCGTTCGACGAGTTTGCCGGAGTATTTCCGCTACTGGCCGAAGACCAGCACGAGGTTTCCAGTGAGGTCCTCGCATTGCGATGGCTTCGCGGCGTCTGCGAAGGGTTGGACGAACTTCACCGGAACGGCCTGATTCACGGGGATATCAGCCCGCGAAACTTGATCGTATCGGGCAGCGACCTGGTGCTCACGGATTTCGACTTCGTCGGCCGGATCGGAGAACCGTTGGCCGGACCAGCCACGGTGCTCTACGCCTCGCCATCCTACGCGGACAACCGTCCGGCCAGCCCCGGCGATGATCTGTTCGCTCTGGCCGCAAGCGTCTTTCACGTCATCTTCGAGCGCGAACCTTTTCGTTTCGGGGGCGAGGTCGAAAAGAAACGAGGGCTGAATTGGGAGAGCCTGGAGCGTGCGCACTACGCCGTTTTGGCAGACTTCCTGGAACGGGCAACCGATCCTAACCCGGAGCAGAGGTTTCATTCCGTGTCGGAGGCCATCCGATGCCTGACGCCTGCGCAGAGCAAGGGGTCCGCGCCGTCGCCCCAGCCCCAAACCGGAGAAGCGACCAGCGTCTCTGGTCCCACAGACCGGCCACCGCCGCGCGATCTGCAAGTCCAAGTGCATGAACAGCGGATTGCGTGGCTCCGCAATCTGCTCCAAGCCTACCCGGGCTCGCCTCGTTGGGGAAATCGTGAAACGCGCGGACTGGACAGCCCATTCGCCACAGACACGTACGTCCCCACGGCCCTGGAAGAGACACTGCTTCGAGACATCCGCGACAGGCGGGTGAGTCTGGTGGTCCTGTGTGGCAACGCGGGCGACGGCAAGACGGCCTTGCTGCAACACTTGGCGGGCCGCCTGGGATTGGGGAGACATCCGTCCTCCCAGCGAATCCTGAAGGGCAAACTGAACGACGGATTGACGGTCCGGATCAATCTGGACGGTTCCGCGGCGTGGCAGGGGCGATCGGCCGACGAGATCCTCGACGACTTCCTCGGTCCGTTCCAGGATGGCCCGCCAGCCGAGGACATCGCGCACCTGTTGGCGATCAACGACGGCCGCTTGCTGGAATGGCTGGAACGTCACGACACCGCATTGGCGAGTTCCTTGGAAGACTTACTTCAACAGGAGGCTGCGACGCAGGCGTCGTATATCCGCTTCGTCAGCCTGAACCAACGTTCGCTGGTCGGCGGTGTTGCACCCGATCGCAGTCGGATCGACACTGAGTTTCTCGCGAGTCTGGTGGACCATCTCTACGGAGGAGAGAACGCCTCCAGTACGTGGTCCGACTGCCGGACCTGCTCGGCACGAGAGTGCTGCGAGGTCTACCGCGCCGCCCAGTTGTTCGGCCCGGACAGCATGCCGGTGCTGGCGGACGCCAAGGTCCGGTCACGCGCGCGACAGCGGTTGTTCGAGTCGTTGCAGGCCGTGCATTTGCGAGGGGAGACCCACATCACCGTCCGCGAACTGCGGGCCGCCCTCGTCTACATCCTGTTCGGCGTCCATTACTGCGATGATTACCATGCGGTGTCCGACGAAATGCCCTCAGCCGAGTCCTACTGGGACCGCGCCTTCGCGGCCGAGTCTTTTGCCCGTCAGGGCGAGGTCTTGCGCCAAATGGCCCTCTTTGATCCCGCGCTCGACGCGCATCCCCAAGTCGATCGCCACTTGCGTAGCCGTCCGCTCGTCGACAGCCCGCTGACCGCTCCGCATTATGAGGGATTGACGTTGGCCTCCGCTCGCCGCCGTGCCTTCTTTGAATGGACGGCTCAAGACATCGAACAGATCACGGGGGACGCCGAATCCCTGGACTTGGCTCGCGGCCGCCATCTGCGTCTGTTTCGCAATCTCCCAAAGCCAGACCCGCAGATGCTGGACGATACTTGCCGCCGACTGTGCGCCGGCATCTCGCGGCTCGAGGACCTACCCCCGGCGGCGTTTCGCCGTCCCGATGTAGTTCCGTTGCGCGTGACGCCCCGAACGCCCACGGAAACGGCGTTTTGGGTCGAAAAACCCGTCGCCTCCTTTCGTCTGGAAGCCGACCTGCCGCCGGAAACGGAGGGGGTTGAGCGTTTGCACCGGCAAGCCCACTTGGTCTATCGCTACACCGACGGACGCAGGGAAGAGCGATTGCGGCTTGGGGCTGAATTGTTCCACCTGCTACTGGAACTTAGCGAGGGTTATCAACTTGGCGACGTATCGACCGGAGACACGTTCGCCCACCTGTCGGTCTTCGTGCAGCGCCTGGTTCAAGAGGACTCGCGGGAGTTGCTCGCGTTCAACCCTATGCAGGATGAACTCATCTTTCAGTTGAGGGCCGAGGTTCGCCAAACGGAGCAGGGACCACGGCAGCGTTTGGTGGTGACGCCACTTGGGATGGGAGGTTAGCAGTGAGCCCCGCAAAGACTTTAACGACCGCCCGATCCATCGTCGACGACGTGCTGACGAAGGCTATGACACGCGACATCTGGACGGGCAACTACGACAAAGTTTTGCCCGTGTCCGTTCAGGACTTTGACTTGGGCGCAGTTTTGCCCGCTGTCTTCTACATGTTCCGCTTCGGCCATCGGCGGGGACAAGGCAAGTTCCTGGATACTTTCGGCGGTGAAGGGGAGACGGCGAAAGAGAAGAAACGCCAAGCCACGATCGACCGGGTGGCTGCCCAGTTGGCCCAGACCGAATGGTTCAACGGTATTGACGGTCCGACGGAACGTGCCGTCTTGGGGGACCTGCTCCTTTGCTTCTGCCTCGAAAATCGGAATCACGCGATTGGCCGTACCGAACAGATTCAGCGAGTCGCCCCGGCTCACTACATGGCCAGCTGGATCGACTTGCCCGAAAGTGTCGCGAATCTGCGATTCGTCCCGGAGATGATCGTGGCCATGTTGGCTGACCAGTCGAAAGAAACCGTCGAACAGACCGAAGACGGGCAACGGACTTGGTTCGCCGTGGGCCGGGGACTGGGAGAGAACGTCTTGCTTCGAGCATTTCATCAGGGGGTGCAGCGGGGTGAGGTGCTGGCGGATCTTAAAGGCGACCGTTTTCTGGAGGCGACCGAGGTAGGGCTGGACCAGTTGTTGATGATCCGCTTAGCACAGAGCCTGGGCCAGACGCCCGAGAAGCTCCGCGGCGCCGGAGGCGAACGCATATCCAATCAACGCCCAATCTGCGAACTGGCTTCCCACCGATTCTCCGAGGACATCCGCCATTTCGTGCGAGCCTATTCGAGCGTGGTCCCAAGACACGCATTCGTGGAGTTGCTCGAATCCTGCATGGCCGTCGGCCTGACAACGATCGTGACAAGCGTCATCGAATTGCTTTTCGAGTGGGCGGAAACCGGCGCTGTTCGCCCAAAGTGCGATCAACGACCTGCCGAGTTGTTCGTAGACGCTTCCCAAGGGGTGGAACGAAATCTTCGAGGCTTGGCCGAACAATCGCTGGGGGATTTCTTTCGCCGCGTGGAACGATTTCCGGTCATTCTCATGGCCCTGCGGGTGTTGGATCACTATGCGCGCCATCATCCGCAATTGAAGAAGTTGAAGGTGGTCACACGACCGTACGCCACCGAATGGTTGGGCCTGCTGGGTGACCTGCTTTTTGAACGACGACACGAGGCAAAACAGATTCTGTTCGATCTTCAAGTCAAGAGCGCCAATCTGACGGAGCGGCTTGACGAAGACTTCCCCGATGCGGCCGAAATGCTGCAAAACGAACAAGCTCAGCCGAACGTGGTGTGGCGTCTGGCCGAGACGTTGACGTTTTTGCAGGGAAGGAAGAACACCCAGAGCAATCTCTTTTCTCTGATTGACTCGGCCCTGTTGATGAACCGGCCCAACGGCCTGGGCGTCCGGCGAGCCGTGATTCGCAAGACGCTTCCTCAGTCGGCCTCCAAGAAGTTCGATGTGCGTTCCTTGATCTTTACCGATTCCGTGTTGGACTACCTGGTTCATGTGCATGTCGTGCATGGCAACAAGACAGGCTATCGGCCCCGATCGTTCCGGGATTTTCTGCGGATACTGCGAGACCGGTACGGGTTCTGTCTGGACGTTGCTCCACCGGGCACGACGGTTTCGAGCGACCTTCTGCACGCCAACCGGGCGGTCTTGGAGCAACGTCTTCGCGATTTGGGCCTGTTGGTCGGCGTGAACGATGCCGAGGGAATGAAGCGTTTGCGCCCTCGATTCGGACAAGCGGAGCAAGAACATGCTGTGGACTGAACTGCACGGGAAGTTATGCGCCGACGCATTTGAGCGGGTCTTGGGGCGCGCCGAACAGGGAGCGATGGCGTTTGTGCGATGTCTGCCCCCCGAAGTGGTCAAGGGGTTGGCCAGCGACCAGAGCTGTTTTGCTCCCAGAGACTGGCGGGTGTGGCGCGTTGCCGATATTGACGATCCTGACCAGCGGACGATTACGGCGGATCGAGCGGTCGAACTGCGGGAAGCCAAGTCCGATGCGATCCTGGTGCTCGTAGACACGACGCTCGCCGGAGCCGGCATGGACGGAATCTACGGAGCCACGCGCGAAGTGGACGAGATGCGCCTGTTCAAGGAAGCGTGGCGATTGGCCGCTGGCGCGATCACTCACGAATTGTCGGCTGAACTGCGCCGCTACGCGGAGCAAGCGATAAAGAAAGCACACGGCCACGGTCAGCGTCACAGCCTTTCGCCCTGGACATCCTTTGATTTCTTGGTCCGAGTCGCAGCGGAGAAGCGCCATCCGGGAGAGCTACTCCATCTCCTTGGTCTCTGGCCCGTGCAAGACGGCGATCGGGAAGACGGACTGGATGTGTCCCGCTTGTTCGTGGATCGGCTGGTCGGAGCGGCAGCGGCCGCGCAGACTCCCGCCCAACGCATCGCCGCGTTGAAACTGCTTGATCCAACCGCAGAACAGATTGCCGACTTGGAACGATTCTTGCGGTACGCGGCGACGCATCCCTTCGCCGTGGCAATGGCCGAGTTAGCAGGCAAGCCGCACCTATGGGTCGGCGCTTTGCGCCTGACGAGCGGCCCGGAAATTCGCCGGATAAAGCTAGAATCGTGGCGCAACCCAAAAAGCGGGAAGATCGCCGCTTGGACAGGTCTGAAGGAAGCAAACGTTGCCGAAGAACCGCCACGTCTTGTTCTTGATCCCAAGGCCGGCGAGACCGGAAACTACTCAAAGCTTGAAATCCACTGGAAAGCCGAACCGTCTGGCCTCGATAAAGGCGCGGTCGAGTATCGCGTGGCAATTGTCAGCGACATGGACGAGGAATTGGTTTCTCGGGAGTTGCCGCACTCCGGGAAAGCCGTCGAAAAGTGCCGGTTCAGCAACGATGATTTCGCCATGCTGAACGACGACGCGCTGATTGCTGCCCGGGCGGTAGTGTCCGTCCTGGGCAACGAGCAGATCGAGGCTGAAGCGACCGAAGAGTTCAGGATTGTTTTTGGGGACATCCCTCAGCCCGAACCCACTGGTGTGGGCAAGAAGGTCCGAACCGGCAGCGAAGGCTTGATCGAACTGGATGATCGCGAGCAGGTGACGGAATCGGTGACTGGCGTCGAGCCTCTGCAAGTCGATTCACGGAATTACGTGCTGGTGCGCACCGCGCAGCGGAACAAGACCTACCGGGTGTTCTGTCCCCCGCTGATCCGGCAAGTGACCCAGCAGTGGGCGATCCGATCGGGAACTATCGGCCGGTGGCGAGTCCGCGTTCGAGCGGCGGGCGACCGAACAGGGGAACCGGAGTTCGTGCCATTCGATCCGCCGACGAACGACGAGCAGAAGAGCACGTGGGAGCGCGTTACGGCGGCCAGCCGGAAGATGGCCGAGCGGCTCTCATTTCTCGGCGGTGTGGGCCAAGTCTACGACGACAAATCGCCCATCTACGACACGGTGAAGGAGTACCTTCTGGCCTGGGCCAGTGTGCTCGAAGCTGGAGAGCCCGTGCTGGCCTTGGCCAATACCGTCGAGGTTCAGTCGCTCTCGGGTCGGACAATTGGCATCATCGTGCTGCCGAGCCATGCCTTGCGGGTCGCCTGGCACGTCGCCTACGACAACCTGGTGCTGCAGGCGCGATTCGTCGAAGATCGAACGCCGAAAGACATCCGGGAGGAACTCGCTGTGTTGGACGGTGCAACGTTTCCTCCGTTCCTTCCCGGACTGGAGCCGGGCAGCACCTTCGTGTTCGCCGATACGCTAGGTTTCCACGCCGTGGGGATGGTGCCCGATTGCGATGCGGAACCTAAGGCCGCCGTGGCCATCCTTGGCCGGGCGCTTGGGGAAAGCGAGACGTTGGATTCGGTGCCAACCGTCGGGCGGCAAAGCGCCCAGGTCTTGGGCGACGAGATCCTCAAGTACTTGGACTGCCACGACGCATCCCGATTTCTACGCGTTCATGCCCTGCGGGCCGGAGACGGGCTGACCGTCGCTCGTTCGCTGGGGCGCGTCCAGCAGCGATACCAGCGGTCGGCAGGCGAGGAGCAGGAGGACGAACAGGAATTGAACGCGCCGGCCTTCGTCCTGGAACTGTATCCTTCACCGGAGCAGCGTGGGGTCGCAGGTCGGTTCATTGCGGAAACACGTGAGAAGCGCCGCAGTGGTGCAGGCACCGTAAGCGAAGACGACCGCTGGATGCTGGAGTCCCTGAGCCTGCCGGGCGGAATCCACGTGCCCAGGTTGCGCTGGGCACGGAAGGAGACGGATCCGCAGACGGCTGCCCATCTGGCGGTGGCATTCGACACGTTCCAGTCGCGCGTCGTCGCCAACGCCCAGACGGACAGCGCGGCGACGTCGCCGTTCGTCGCGTTTGGCATGCTGTCGTTCTTCTCCCGGCAGTACGCCAGCCTGCCGGCGCCGGTGTGGCGCAGTTTGGTTCCGGAGCCAACGACTGGAGAGAAGCACCCTTCGGACCGTTTCCATACCGAGCGGCTGGCGCGCATGCAACAAGCCGTCCAACGTTGCGTCGCGCGACACATCGGCGCGGACGGGGGCGGCGTTGTGCTGAAGACCGAGATCTCTCCGGACAAGGCCCATAGTCTGCGGGAATTGCACCGTCTGTGCGATTGGGTCATCACGCTCGACCGAAATGCTGGAATTGAGTACTTCGATTCTCCCCGCGACAATCGGGAGATCTACGACGCTTACGTGATCGACTGCGTTCCCGAACGGGAGGACCTTGGCTGCCTGCAGTTGATTACGTCAACGAGCAATCTGGACGAGGTCCGGAAACTGCTCGACGGCGCGCTCGACCAGATGGGATTGAGTCACTCGCGGCGCAATGCGGAGTTCCTGATGGAGCACTTGAAGGCGCTCAGCGGGCGTCTGGCGATCCGCCTGACGGGCCAGCGAGCGCCCACCTCGGAACTAATCGCGCTGGCCATGTCCCACGCCAACTGTTGGGACACCGAAGATGACACTGATTGCTGGACTATGCTGCGGAACGGGTTTCTAATTCCCGTGGATGACGTTCGCGACCTCTTGCCGCCGCTGTCCGCCGCGGACAAGCAGCAGGACCAGGAGGTGGCGACGCGGCCGGATCTGATTCACGTATCAGTGGCCCCGCGCCGCGGCTTGGTGTTTCGGTTTGTCGAGGTCAAGTACCGACGGCACCTGCGGACGGCAAGGAGTCCGGAAACCCTGGAGACAATCCGGCGTCAAGTCGAGTCGCTACGGGGACGCTGGGACGAATGGTATTCGGAGGACGTCTGCTCATCCTTTCGGGCCATCCGACGGGCCAAGCTGGCCCGTGTGCTGCATTTCTACGCAGACAAGGCACGCCGACACGCTGATGATGACCGGCAGCGGGGACTGTCGGCAGACGCCTATGCGACAATCACCGCGGAAATCGACCGCATGATCGAAAGAGGCCGTGACTACGCGTTTGCCACACTTGACCGACCGGATCGCGGATGGGTGTTTTGCCCCGAATACGCTGGTGCCAATCCGCTCGAAATCTCGCCAGGCGATTGGGACACGCGGGTGTTTCTGTTCGGTCCGCGACTGATGCCCGATACTACTCTTCCCCGTGAGCCTATCGGTCCCGCCGGGGGAGCCACTCCGAACCCTGCCGGTTACAGCGTGAAACCACAGACCGCACAGCGGCAAGTTGAGCGCGGCGGAAGCGATGGCGAGACGAGGA